>CAYRRF010000051.1:0-10821 GCA_964426595.1 uncultured Bdellovibrionales bacterium
TGCGGCCTTCAGGTTATGAGCCTGACGAGCTACCGGGCTGCTCCACCCCGCGACACTAAACATAATCCACCAGCTAGGGGGATCGGGCATTGTATGGGCATACGTTGCGGATTTCGTGAAAAGGCGGGGGTTACCGGGGACGGTGGCACCCGTCTTTTCTTCATCTGGGCGGACGCTACACCCTTGGGGTCGGCACTGTCAAGGCCTAAAACCCTGGCTATTAAACTTATCTTTAGGGCCTGTTGCCACAGTAAAGACAGGGCCTTGCCGCACCACAGTGGACAAGGCAAATACGGGAATCAAATAATGACGTACGGATTTTTCACCTTCAAACGCCACGCCGCGCAACAGGGCTTTACGCTGGTCGAGCTGGCGATCGTGCTGATGATTATCGGCCTGTTGATCGGCGGCATCTTGCGCGGCCAAGAGGTCATTATAAATGCGCGTGTGGCTTCGACTGTGCGAACACTTCACGGGTTCCAGGCCGCAACGACGACTTTCCGCGATCAATATGGGGGCTATCCCGGCGATATTTTAAGTCCCAACACGCGTATCCCGGGATGTAACGTTTCTGTGGCGTGTGTGCCAACGACGACGACAGGGCTGAATAATAATGCCATCGGCTCGACAGTAACCGCCGGTTATAACAGTTCGTACACAGCAGCTTCGGCATTGGACAGCGAGAACCGCCGTTTCTGGTCGCAACTGGCGGCCGCGCATTTAATTTCCGGCGTCGATCCGACATCAACCGCTTCTACCGCTGCATGGGGAGTGCAATACCCGTCTTCTAATCTGGGTGGCGGATTTCATGCAGCCTATGCGTATTTTGCAGACGGACTTATTACAGGAGGTAATTATTTTATTCTGCGCAATACACCATCGGCAACAATCCTGGCGGAATCATCGGCCCAGGCATTGCTTAGTCCCAATGTTGCCTCGCGCATTGATGCCAAAATGGATGATGGCTTGCCCGGGATGGGTGATGTTATTTCTGTTTCAACAACAACGGCAACCTCTGCACCTTGGGGACATGCCGGATGTTCGTACTACCGGCAATTAACCGCCAGCACCGTGTCGGCCACGGCCAGCACATATACAACGTCGGACACCTCGCCTTATTGCGTCTTGATGATACGCATGTAGCCGGGCGCGGGATGCCGCGCTGCACAATAGGATAGGGCACGCCCCCGGTCCGATTTTCAGACTCTTTTAACGATTGCGGGCCGAAGCTGAGCCTGCATCGCTTTACACATTAACCACCATAGGAGGAAGTCATGATGCAAAAATTAGGTGCCGAGTTCTTGGGTACATTTGTGTTTCTGTTTATCGGTCTGGGCGCCGCTGTTTTAGGCAATCCCGGCGCTTTGGGTGTTGCACTGGCTTTCGGCTTGGGCGCAACAGCCATGATCTACGCTGTCGGCTCGTTGTCGGGCGGACATTTTAATCCGGCTGTAACACTGGCGATGGCGATCAATGGTCGTTTCTGCTGGGGTTCGGTGTTGCCGTATATGATTGCTCAGGTAATGGGCGGTATTGCTGCCGCAGGATTACTGCACATCATTGGTTCGGGCGCACATGAAGCCATTACGAATTTAAGTGCCAACGGCTGGGGCGAGCACTCGGCTGGCGGCTATGGCCAGCACACGGCGATGATTGCCGAAGTGGCCGCTACCGCGATGTTCGTCATGATCGTCCTGGGCGTTTCGAAATCTGCTAAAGCCGCCAATGTCGGTCCGATGGTTGTCGGTCTGGCCTTGGGCATGCTGATCCTGGTCATGGGCAATGTTACGGGTGGTTCGTTGAACCCGGCCCGCAGCATGGGTCCGGCCGTTATGATGGGCGGCGCGGCCTGGGAACAATTGTGGCTCTTCTGGGTAGCTCCTTTGCTGGGTGCTATCGTCGGAGCTTACCTGTTTAAATGGGCTATCTGCTGCGGTACCTGCAGCGATGGCGGCCACAGCTGCAGCAGCAAAAAATAAATTCCTTTCATAGGCTGATACGGACGCCCCCGCCCCACCGGCGGGGGTGTTTTTTTGTGGATATTAACCAATACCTATATTGACAAAATCTTATGTACACCATAGATTGGCGGCTTCTTTTCTCTCTTTTCAAAGAACCGTGATCGAGGGTTGGTTTTCGTGTCTGAACGTTTTGTTCCCAATAAAGATATAAGCCTGACATGTGGCAATTATTCTGTTCGTTTGTCACAGAACGGAGAGCTGCGGCTATTTAACCAACATGTTGAAATTAAAGGCGTTAAAGAAATCAAAGAATCCATCCGGATAATGGAAAGCTCCATACCTTTATTGAGAGATGTATTGGCCAAGACAAAAGCTGAGATTCTTAATGTTTTGCCAATGCATCGAAGCGTTGGATATATAACGACTGCTTCAGAAAAACTTGAAAATCGAGTTGTTCTGCTGCGCACCGAGCGAGAAAAAGGTAAATCGCCGAAATATCTCTACACCACGCAACACCCTTTATTCGTTGGAAATTGGTACGAGGCGGACAAAGCATTGTCTGAAGTCAATCAACAAGGTATATATGCGGCCGCAGGTTTTGGCAAAGCGCGGTTTCCTACACATAGACTAAATACTCACCGAAAAGATGAATTGCAGTATTTTGCCAAGAATAAAGAATCTTTAGGTATAACGGTAAATGCCATTCATGGAGCAGCAATTTATTCGTACAATGCCGCCTGTTTGAAATTAAAGGCTAATACCATAGGGGCGTGTGATAAAGATAAGAGCGTGGCGGCTTTGTACCCTGTTTTTCAACGATCATTTCCTATTTTCTAGTCGTATAATAAAGCGGCAGCCATTCTTTTTAATTTTGCAACGCGCGGCAAAACCGTCTATAGTCGGGTGCATGCAAAAACACATTACCTTGCCCGCCAGCGATGACGGCCAGCGACTGGATCGCTGGTTACGTGCACGCTTTCCGGCCGTGCCCTATGCGCTGATTCAAAAAGCGCTGCGCACGGGCGATATCCGTGTCGATGGCAAGAAAGCCGATGGCAAGACGCGTCTGAGTGCGGGGCAGGAAGTGCGTCTGCCGCCCGCGTTGCGTTACGGCGATCAAACGGGTGAGCGTAAATTATCGGCGGCGGAAACGGCGCTGGCCAAAAGCATGGTGTTGTACGAGGATCAATATATTCTGGCGCTGAACAAGCCCTCGGGATTGGGCACGCAGGGCGGGACGCGCACGCACCAGCATATTGATCGCCTGTTACAGGCCTTTGCGTTGAACGAAGAGGAAAAGCCCAAACTGGTGCATCGTCTGGATAAAGAAACCAGCGGTGTGCTGTTGATCGCCAAGACGCGCGCGATGGCCGAAACATTGGGGCAGATGTTCAAAAAGCGCGAGATCACCAAGACCTATGTGGCGATCGCGCTGGATACGCCGCGCGCCCATGAAGATACGGTACGCTTGCCGTTACTGCGCACGCCCGAGCGTGTGATCGTTGATCGCGCAGAAGGCAAACCGGCAGTGACGCATTACCGCGTCTTGTCTTTTGCCGGGCGCGAGGTCAGCTTTGTCGCGTTGCGTCCCGAAACCGGACGCATGCATCAATTGCGCGTACATCTGGCGCATTTGAAATGCCCGATCCTGGGCGATACGAAATATGGCGGCGTCGTGACCGAGGGGCGTCTGGCCCAGGCCGCTTCCGAGCGTTTGTGGCTGCATGCGCTGGCGCTGCATCTTCGGCATCCGGTGACGGGCAAAGAGCTGTCGCTGTTTGCGCCGATCCCGCAGCCGATGAGCGCGTATCTCGAGGCCTGGAACATGGCGGTTCCGACATTGACGGACACCTCCCGCCCCGTTGATCCGATGGATGAATCCGCGTAAGATGCCCCTTTAAGAGGTGGGAATGTCTTTTTTGCGTGCTTTTGCCACGGTCAGCGGCCTGACCCTGGCCAGTCGGGTGTTCGGTTTTGTACGGGATGTGTTGTCTGCCGCCATCATGGGTGCAGGGCCAATCGCCGATGCGTTTTTTGTTGCGCTGCGCTTAGCGAATTTTTTCCGCCGCATGACCGCCGCGGGCGCGTTTAGCGTTTCCTTCGTACCGCTTTTCAGCAAGACGCTCGAGCAAGAGGGTCAAGAGCCTGCACGTCAGTTTGCCAATCAGGCGATGGCGTTTCTGTTGGCGATACTGGTGCCGTTTTGTGTGTTGGCGATTATCTTCATGCCACAGGTTTTGTATGTGCTGGCCCCCGGTTTTAACACCGAAGGCGGCGTGCGTTTTGATATGGCCGTGACGTTTACGCGCATCACCTTTTTATATTTGCTGTTCATGTCCTTGTCGGCGCTGGTCGGCGGCATGCTGAATACTTTGGACAAGTTCGCCATTTTCGCCGTCGCGCCGGTGTTGTTCAATGTTGTACAAATTTTATTCTTGCTGCTGGCCTTTTGGTTCCCCACGCCCGGCCATGCGCTGGCGTGGGCGGTGTTGCTGTCGGGTGTCTTGCAATTCGTCTGGATGGTGTGGAGCCTGCATCGCCACGGCTGGCGCTTGCAACTGGTGCGGCCGGTATTGAATGACAAGATCCACCGTTTGCTGCGTCTGATGGGGCCGGGTATTGTCGGGGCCAGCGCCGTGCAGATCAATTTGCTGGTCGATACGATCATTGCTTCGACCTTGCCGGTGGGCGCTGTGTCCTTTTTGTATTATGCGGATCGCTTGAATCAATTGCCGTTGGGATTAATCGGGACGGCGGTTGGTACGGCGCTGTTGCCTAAATTGGCGCAGCGTATTGCGGCGCGCGATGCCGAAGGCTCGTTGCATTTATTTAATCGCGCCTTGGAATGGACGCTGTTGCTGACATTACCGTGCGCGGTGGGATTGGCGCTGATTGCCGAGCCGATTATCGGCGTCTTGTTCCAGCGCGGCGCTTTTGATGCGGCGGCAACCTTGGCCACCGCTGGCGCGTTGCGTGCCTATGCGTTGGGTTTGCCCGCCTTTGTCGGTGTCAAAGTGCTGTCGACGGCGCTGTATGCGCAAGAAGACACGAAGACGCCGGTGATTGTGACATTGATCTGCGCCACGGTGAATATCGTTCTGTGCCTGATATTGATTCGTTCCGTCGCGCATGTCGGGATTGCACTGGCCACGGCGATTGCCGGCTGGTTGCAGGTTGCCATTCTGGCCGGATTGATTCATCGCCGCAAAAATTTGCATTTTGATGCGCAGATGCAGCGTAATTTGCTGCGCATTGTCATCGCCTGTGCGGTGATGGCGGTGGTCGTGGTGGTCTGTCATGTCGGACTATTTTCCCTGTTCCAGGAGTCCGGCTTTAAACGCATGGCGGCGCTGGCGGTGACATTGGCCGCTTCCGGTATCGCCTATGCCAGTTTCATTATCCTGCTAAAAGTGATAGACTTGGCCCATATCAAGCAATCCTTGGCGGGTGAGAAATGAAAAAACGTGTTCTATCGGGAATAAAGCCGACGGGTGGGTTAACCTTAGGGAATTATATTGGTGCGTTAAAACCGTGGGTTGATACACAACACGACGGAGAAAATTTTTACATGGTTGCGGATATGCATGCCGTAACAGTGCCACAAGACCCGAAATCGATGCATGAAGCAACCTATGAAGTTGTCGCTGCTTTTGTTGCTGCCGGACTAGATGTCAAACGCAATGTCTTTTTTGTTCAATCTATGGTGCCGGCTCATGCCGAGCTGGGCTGGTTGCTGACATGTCAAGCGCGTATGGGATGGCTTAATCGTATGACGCAATTTAAAGACACAGCGGGCAAAGATCGTGAGTCGGTTGGTGCTGGACTTTTTGCTTATCCGGCATTAATGGCTGCGGATATTTTACTGTACAACGCAACTCATGTGCCCGTGGGAGACGATCAAAAACAACATGTCGAACTGACACGTGATCTGGCCTTATCATTTAATCAACAATTCGGAAATGTTTTTGTTGTACCCGAGCCAATTATTCAAAAAGAGGGCGCCCGTGTTAAATCCTTACGCGATGGCACGAAAAAGATGAGCAAATCCGACGCCTCGGATCAAAGCCGTATCAATCTGGCGGATACGGCGGATATGATTGCCGACAAGATCAAGCGCGCGAAGACCGACACCGGCGTCATGCCCGATCATACCGACGGCTTCGAAGGCCGTCCGGAAGTGCAGAATCTGGTCGAGATCATGGCCGTGCTCAGCCAGCGCACGCCGCAACAGGTGTTGGATGCCTTTGCGGGGCAGGGTTTTGCGCCATTTAAAACGGCGTTGGCCGAAGTGATCATTGAAACGGTGGTACCCATCGGCACACGCATGCGCGAATTGCTGGACGATCGCATCATGCTGCACGAAATTCTGATTGCGGGACGCGACCGCGCGGCGGCAACAGCCAACGCCACGCTGGCCAAAGTCATGGATGCTATGGGTTTTGTACGCTTGTAATTTTTTCGGCTAACGGCTTTAGCCATGTCGCGTAATCGTCGGCGGTGATGGCGCCCGGGCCTTTTTCCAAAGCGTCACGCATGGTTTTCAAGTGAAGCGCTACGATGCGGCGAGCCGTTTCAACAGACACGTCGCTGTTGCTTTCCAAATAGGTGTACAAGGAATGCGCAATCGCACCGACCAGCGGGTATTGAAACATATCGCCGTTGGATTTCAGTTCGGCCGCCGCCCATTGCATGCGCTCCAGCCATTGTTTTATCTGGGTGGCGTGTTCCAATTGACCCAACGCATAAGCAATGACATCCAAGTCGCCGGCGGCGATTTTCGGAAACATGGCGGCCGCTTCGGCCAGGCGTTTTTCCGCGGCGGCTACGGCTTGCGGATCAAATCCACCTTTGCTGAAGCTAAAACGTTTGCGTTCGCTTTGCGTTGACTCGACAAAGTCAATACGAGGCTGCGCTGCGGTGGGGTGATGTTTGTCGCCCATGTCTAGGCCTTGTCCGCACGGCGTGTATGCAACGGAATAGGAGCCGATTCAAAATCATTGGCCTGAACAGGGTCACTGGATTTTTCGATGGCCTGACCGATATGTTCGACCAGCGTCTCGACCGTAAAAGGTTTAATCAGCAAATCGGTGATGCCGGCATCTTGCGCCTGGGTGGCTTTGTCCTGATGCGAGAATCCCGCCATCATAAGAATAGGCACGTGTTGCGCCGCGCTGTCCTTGCTTTGGCGCAAGGTCTTGGCAAAGGTCAGGCCGTCCATTTTATCCATGCGCCAGTCGACCATGACGATGTCGGGCTTAAGCGTGTGGTACAGCTCGAGCCCTTCCAGGCCATCGGCGGCCATATCGACCTGGCCGACGCCTAAATCCAGCAACAACATGCGAATCAACATGCGGATCGGCATGTTGTCATCGACGACTAAAACGCGGAAATTTTCAAGATTATATGCCATAGGAAACCTGCGAGGCCTATAGAATACCGCAAAAACGTTAATAATTTTTCTCTCTGCAAACGGTAGAAATCCCCCTTATTAACCCTCTCCCCCCGTTTTTAATGGGCGGGAGAGGGGTGGGGTGAGGGGGGTAGTGCAACAAGGCTTCTTGTTGTTTAAGGGCCCAGCACCCCTCACCCTTTCGCGGCAAATGCCGCTCAAGACCTCTCCCGCTCTAAAGAGGGGAGAGGTGGAAATTGCGTGGTGGCAACTTGCGAGAGGCCGTAACGGCCGCTATTATGCGCCCATGGCCGGCCATTCCCAGTTTAAAAACATCATGCACCGCAAGGGCAAGCAAGATGCCCAAAAAGCGAAGATTTTTAACAAAATCGCGCGCGAAATCGTCCTCGCCGTACGCGGCAGTGGCGAAGATCCCAACGCCAATCCACGGTTGCGGGCGGCCCTGACGGCGGCGCGGGCGGCGAACATGTCCAATGACCGTATCAGCCGCGCCATTAAAACCGGCAGCGGTGTGGGTGCGGCGGATAATACCGAAGAGATTCGCTATGAAGGCTATGGGCCGGGCGGCGTGGCTTTGATCATTGAAGCCTTGACGGACAACCGCCAGCGCACTGCGCCGGAAATTCGCTCGACGATGAGCAAGCATGGCGGCGCATTGGGAGAAACCAATTCGGTGGCGTTTCAATTTAAACGGCAAGGACAAATTATTTATCCGGCAGCGGTCGGCTCTGCAGATGCGGTTTTCGAAGCCGCCGTCGATTGCGGCGCCGATAATGTCGACAGCACCAGCGACACGCATACGATTGTCACCACGATTGAAAGCTTTGCGTCCATCTTGGATCAGCTGATCAATCGTTTCGGCGCGCCGCAGCAAAGCGGTCTGGTGTGGGAGCCCACCGTGACGGTGCCGGTGGCGGGGGATAATGCTACTTCCTTGATGAAATTGTTGAATGCGTTGGATGATCTGGATGATGTGCAGCATGTCTTCGGCAATTTTGAAATCGATGAGGCGCTCATCGAAAAAATGGCTTCATGAAAATTATCGGCCTGGACCCGGGATTGCGCTACACCGGCTGGGGTGTGATTGAAAAGCGCGGCAATAATTTAAAGTATGTTGCGTGCGGGCGCATCGTTGTGCCCGAGGATGATTCGCTGGGCGCACGGCTGGCGTTTTTGTTTTCCGCACTGCAACAAATCGTACAGGACACACAACCGGATGTTGCTGCCGTCGAAGAAACCTTCAGTAACGTTAACGCGCGCAGCACACTAAAGCTGGGGATGGCACGCGGCGTTGTCATGCTGGCACCGGCGTTAAATAATTTACAAGTTGCTGAATATGCGGCAAATACCGTCAAGAAAACTGTGGTGGGGGTTGGTCACGCCGACAAGCGCCAGATACAACATATGGTGAAGCTGTTATTGCCGCTGGCGACGTTTACCAATGCCGATGCTGCAGATGCACTGGCGATTGCAATTTGTCACGCGCATCATATATAATGTTCTCACAAGCTTTGCTGGAGAACAAAGTGCCAAAACAGAAACCAAAACTTAAACCCCCCGGTGCAGGTCTGCCGTTTATCGAGCAAAAGGTCCTGCGGTATCTTTGCTTTCCTGTTTCTTTGCAATGCACGTCATGGGAACGTGCGCGCGAACGTTTTTTAGAAGAAACCGCCACCTGTCTGGAAATCTACAAAAATCTTCCACCGGAATTTGCGAATGAAAAAGTGCTGATCAAGCGTCTGGGTGGTTTAGAGGATTCGTCCCGCTACTGGTCGGCTTCGATGACGCTGGAACATATGGTTTCGGTGGCAAAAGGCATGACCAATGTTATTCGAACCTTGGATAAAGAACAGCGTCTCATTTATGATATGCGCATCACGCAATTCAAACCCAAAGAAGAGCATCAAGGGTGTCTGGCCGGCTATTTTTCTTCCAACATGCAGGAATGTGCCGAGCAGCTGGCGGGAATAAAGAATCATAACAGCAAAGCGCGGCACAAACATCCGTGGTTTGGGCCATTGAACACGCATGGCTGGCATACGTTGCTGGCGCTGCATCAAAAAATCCATCGGCATCAGCTGGAACATATCCGCGATGGCTTGAACAAGCGTAAAAAGCACTAGAAAAAATCACCACACCTTGCCGGCGCTGATAGGCTGGATAGCCGTGGCCAATCCGGTAGTGTCATCAATCGTTACAATCACGCCGCGTAACGTGCCGGGGCCGCTGGCGGGCTTGAGCGGGCCGCTTTGAATACCGGTGACGAATTTTTGCAAGGGCGCTTCGATCTCGGCGCCGATCATGCTGGTATAGTCGCCGGTCATGCCGACATCGGTCATATAGGCCGTGCCTTTGGGCAAAAGTCGCGCATCGGCGGTGGGCACATGGGTGTTGGTCCCCAGCATCGCCGAGACACGCCCATCCAGAAAAAAGCCCATCGCATTTTTTTCCGAGGTCGCATTGCCGTGAAAATCAACGACAATCGCATCGACATCTTTTTTCAAAACAAATTTTTGCAACAGCGTATCAATGGCGACAAAAGGATTTTCCGTCTGTTTGTCCATGAAGATGCGGCCCAGCGCATGGATCACTAAAATTTTACGTGTGCCCAGTTCCAGCACGTGCCAACCTTTGCCGATTGTATTGGGCGGATAGTTCAACGGACGCAGCACAAACGGCGCGCGGTCCAGATGCGGGATGATTTCTTTTTGGTCCCAGATATGATCGCCGCCGGTCAAAAGATCCGCGCCCATGGCGTATATTTCCTTGACGGTCTCGGGCAGCACGCCGCGGCCATGCGAGGCGTTATCCACATTGACGATCACGGCGTCCACGGCGTGTTCTTTGCGCAGGGCAGGCAGATGCGCGGCCAGCACATCGCGTCCCGACCGCCCATAGACATCCCCGATAAGCATGATTTTCATGTCCGCTACTCAAGCGCCCCCGGCGGCAGGGGTCAAGCGGGGAAATGGTCTTAACATCGATTTTAATCGATGGTTTTCACCCAAACATATGTATCTGTTTCTCGGTGACGATGCAGTCCAGGGCGATGTCATGCGGCTCGCGGTGCAGATCGGCGCAATATTGCAACTCGTACGCCAGGCCGATTGTTTTCTGCGGCTTTAATACAGCCAGCGTGCGATCAAAATAGCCGCCTCCCATCCCAAGGCGCGTGCCATCCGATCCAAACCCAAGCAAGGGTGCGACAATCCAGTCGGGCGTTACAAAGCCTTGCTCGGGCAGGGGTTCTAATGTACCACGCACCCCTTGGCGTAAGGGATCGCCCAAAGCATAGCGGCGGTACTGGAGCGGCTGGTCTTCGACCTCAATCGTCGGCATACACAAGTGACATCCGTGGGCGGCCCACAGCTCGGCCATCGCCATACAATTGACCTCGAGCGACATCGGCGAATAGATCGCAATCATCGTGCCGGGCGGCGGCAGTAAGGT
>CAYRRF010000052.1:0-418 GCA_964426595.1 uncultured Bdellovibrionales bacterium
AACGGCAACATGGTACGCCAGCAACTGGATCGGAACTGTATATAAAAGGGGCGTGACGAATGGATCGCACTCGGGCATTTCCAGGGTCCAGGTGCAATCATTCTTCAGCAGTTCGCAGCCTTTTTTGTCCGACAAAAGCAGGATCTTACCGCCGCGGGCGTGGACTTCTTTCAAGTTCGAAGCCGTCTTTTCAAACCACTGGTCACGCGGAGCGATAATGATGATCGGCAACTGATCGTCAATCAAAGCAATCGGCCCGTGCTTCATTTCACCGGCGGCATAGCCTTCGGCATGAATGTACGAAATTTCTTTCAGTTTCAAGGCGCCTTCCAAAGCCAACGGATAGGACGTGCCGCGTCCAAGATACAGCACATCACGGGCTTCAGCGATGTGTTTAGCGATAATTTTAATAGCCGCA
>CAYRRF010000052.1:428-10779 GCA_964426595.1 uncultured Bdellovibrionales bacterium
ATCATGATGCAGGACATCGGCCACGCGGGCAGGGACCTCGCGCAGGGCGTTGGCCAGCTCTTTTTCACGTGCTGCGGACAATACTTTGCGTTCCTGGGCAAAAGCCAGTGTCAAACACGCCAGTACCGCTAATTGCGTCGTAAACGCCTTGGTCGAGGCGACGCCGATCTCGGGACCTGCCAGTGTATGCAGGACATTGCCGGACTCGCGTTCGATGGTGCTTTCAATCGCATTGACGATGGATAATGTTTTCAGGTTATTTTTCTTACAGTGACGCAAGGCTTCCAGCGTGTCTAGTGTTTCACCGGATTGGGAAATAAACAGCCCCAGTGTTTGCGGGTCCAAAGGCGCATCACGGTAGCGAAACTCGGAAGCGATATCGAGATCCACCGGCATTTTGGCGATGCTTTCCATCCAATAGCGGCCAACAAATCCCGCCAGATAGGCGGTGCCACAAGCGCTGATAGCCAGACGCGATGCACGGCTGAGATCGAGGATGTTTTGCGGGAAATTCAGACTGCCATCCTTGGGGTGGATAAAGCTGTTGAGGGTTTCAGCAATAACGGCGGGTTGTTCAAAAATCTCTTTTTGCATGAAATGGCGGTATTCGCCTTTGCCCATGACTGCAGCCGTTACTGCGGACTGACGTACCGGGCGCGACACGACTTTGTCATTTTCATCGTAAATCGTTACGGAGTTCTGGGTAACTTCCAGCCAATCCCCGTCTTCGAGAAATGAAATTTTGTCTGTCAGGGGCGCCAGAGCATAGGAATCGGATGCCAGATACATTTCATCCTGACCGTAGCCGAGGGCAAGCGGCGTACCGCGACGGGCGCCGATCATGAGGTTATTGTCGTTGGCGAAAATCATGGCTATCGCAAAAGCGCCGCGCAGCTTTTTAAGGGCTTTTTGCGTGGCTTTCTGCGGCGTATCGCCTTGATTGAGGTAGTGCGTTACCAGATGTGCGATGACTTCGGTATCGGTGTCGGACTGGAACGTATGATTTTGCTTTTCCAGTTCGCTGCGGATTTCCTGATAATTTTCGATGATGCCGTTGTGTACGACGGCCACTTTGTCGGTGGCATGGGGGTGGGCGTTGCGTTCGCTGGGACCGCCATGTGTCGCCCAGCGTGTGTGACCGATGCCGATCGTGCCGTTCAACGGTTCCTGTTGCAGTTTTTGATTTAAGTTAGCCAATTTACCTTCGGCGCGCAGGCGGCGGATGATTGAGCCGTCCAGGGTGGCAATACCCGAACTGTCATAGCCGCGATATTCCAGACGCTTCAACCCATCCAGCAGGCGGACAGAAACGGATTTTTGGCCAACAATTCCAACGATACCACACATGTCATTTATCCTTTTTCTGTGATTGTTTGCGCGTACGGAACAACGCGGCCCAGCCGGGCTTGTTTTTTTGTTCGGCGCGGGAAATAGCCAAGGCTTCAGCTTCAACGTCTTTAGTAATAACAGACCCCGCCGCCGTCATTGCGTCCGAATGAATCGTAACGGGAGCAACAATGACGGAATTCGATCCCAAAAACACATTATTGCCGATAGTCGTCGTATATTTGCCAAAGCCATCGTAATTACAGGTAATGGTGCCGGCACCGATATTGGTTTTCGTCCCAACAACCGAGTCGCCGATATAGCTGAGATGGTTGATTTTAGTGCCAGCGCCAATAGTCGATTTTTTTATTTCTACAAAGTTACCGACACGTGTTTCCGGACCCAACAGCGTTCCGGGACGCAAGCGTGCAAAGGGTCCTACATGCGCGCCGGCTTGGATGTGCGCGCCTTCGATGTGCGAAAAAGCCTTGATGCGCGCGCCGGATGCGATGCGGACATCGGGGCCAAAAAAAACGTGCGGCTCAATAATAACATCGGACTCAATTTGGGTATCATGTGCAAAGTAAACGGTTTCAGGAGCCATCAAGGTCACGCCGTTGAGCATGTGTTTGCGGCGTAACTGCTGTTGTACGATGGCTTCCAGTGCCGCCAGTTCTTCGCGTGTGTTGGCTGCCACCGCTTCTGCAACAGGGGCTTCCAGATAACCGCAACGATATCCTTTATCATTGGCCAGCGTTATTACATCGGTAAAGTAATATTCGCCGGCGGCATTTTCACAGGTAATGGCACTCAGCAATTCTTTGGCTTTGCTGGCATGCAAGGCAATCGGAAAAGCATTGCACAAAGAAATAGATCGTTCTGCTTCCGACGCGTCTTTATATTCCACAATGCGCAAAAGTGCGCCGGTAGCATCGGTTACCAGCCGCCCATAGCGCGCCGGGTCTTCCGGTCGCATGGCCACCACGCTGACAACATCCGGC
This sequence comes from uncultured Bdellovibrionales bacterium, assembly GCA_964426595.1. Lineage (GTDB taxonomy): Bacteria > Pseudomonadota > Alphaproteobacteria > Micavibrionales > SZUA-601 > JAQGJA01. The sequence goes on from CAYRRF010000052.1 coordinate 2,756, forward strand.
TGTTGCAATGTGTTTTTAATGGTGTCGACCTGCACGAAGGGTTGATCACCCAGCGCCACGATAACTTTATCTACCGTTTGAGTAAGAGCGTTATAGCCCACCAATGCCGCATGGCCGGTGCCTTTTTGTTCTGTCTGAACGGCAATCGTGCAATCCGGGAAAAGCGGTGCCGTCAACGTATCATCCGGACCGACGACCAAAACGATTTCACGTGCACCGGCCGCACGATATGCTTCGACGACATAGCCCAGCATCGGCTTGTGCGCCAAGAGGTGAAGAGGTTTCGGCAAAGTGGATTTCATCCGTGTTCCTTTGCCCGCCGCAAGAATAATCGCAGAAAATGATGTCATTGTTCTTTTCTAGGACCAGGGAGAGAGTTAAAAAAGTAACAGCTTATGACGTGCTGTTACAAAGGCTTATTTGCGTCGATTGACAGCATAATGCGCCGTTTTTCCGACCAGCTCGAAGATCGGGTTGTTGGGCAAAACCGACAAGCATTGCACAGCCTTTTCCGCTTCTTCCCGGGCCAAGCGTGTGGCCGTTTCCAGCGCGTTATGCTGGCGCAGCAGGTTTTGCGCATATTCCAGATCGCCGTCTTTTTGTTCCAGATCGACCATGGTGCGTTTCCAGAAATCGCGTTCAAACGGGGAAGCGCGTTCCAAGGCAATGACGACCGGCAATGTCAATTTACCTTCTTTGAAGTCGTCGCCGACATTCTTACCCAAAGCGTTGGTTTGTCCTTGATAGTCCAGCACATCGTCAGCAATTTGAAAGGCAACCCCCAAATGCGAACCGAACTGATGCGCGGCATCGCACAAGGCTTTCTCTGCACCGCTGATTTCGGCACCGGCCTCGCAGGCGGCAGCAAAGAGAGCGGCTGTTTTAGCGCTGATAACATTGAAATATTGCTCGCGGCTCAGTTGCAAGTCACCGGTGAAAACCAGTTGCATGACTTCGCCTTGGGCGATAATGGCGGAAGCATCCGACAGAATTTTGAGTACGCGAACCGAGTTGGTTTCGACCATCAGTTGAAAAGCACGCGAAAAGAGAAAATCCCCGACCAGAACACTGGCCTGATTGCCAAAGATCTCGTTGGCTGCAGGCTGGCCGCGGCGCAAGGTGGATTCATCGACGACATCATCATGCAACAAGGTAGCGGTATGAATAAATTCAACGGCGGCAGCCAATTTGAAATGATCGGCGCCTTGATACCCTAACGCGCGTGCAAAAGCCAAGGTCAGCATCGGGCGCAGGCGCTTGCCGCCCGCAGCGACCAGATATGTTGCCAGCTGGTTGATTAAAGGCACCGGGCTTTCCAGGCGCGTAATGATGGTCGTGTCCAATGTCCTGACATCGTCGGCCAGCAAGGTGCGCAGGCTATCGACGGGAGAGGCCTCTGCGGCCGACTGTACCGGGTGGTGCAATTTCAACATTTGGGCTAACATAAGGCCCTATGCAAGTTCTGGCAACACCCCTTGAGGACACCACCGATGACAGCCTGTATCGGGGCCGGGTCCTGTTACGCCAACCCAAAGGCGGGTACCGCTTTGGCTCGGATGCAGCTCTTTTGGCGGCCTGTCTGCGGGCTGATTCGGGGCAAACCATCGTGGATATGGGATGTGGCGTAGGGGCGCTGATGCTGGGGGCGGCGGTACGTCTGCCCTCGGTTAGATTTATCGGTATCGAGCGCGAGCCGGTTTATGCTGCATTGGCAAGCCACAATATTCTGCACAATAAACTCCAGGACCGGGTAACGGTCATACAGGGCGATGTACGCAGTGAGGATTTACAATCCTTGTATGGCACAATCGATCATGTTGTCGCCAACCCACCTTATTTTGGATTGAACACGCACTCGCCCGCGCAAAAGCCGTTGCGCGCTGTGGCCCGCCAGGAACAGGACACAAAGATCGCCGATTGGCTGCGCGTTGCATCCCGCTTTTTGCGGGAAGGCGGGACAATTACGATGATCTATCCGATGGACAGGCTTGCCGAGTGGCAAAACGCCGCCGAGGGGCTTGTCGGTGGCATAACGGTATTTCCTTTGATCCCGAAAGAAGGCCGTCCCGCCAAACGTGTGCTTTTACGTGCCGTTAAAGGCAGCGATGCGCCGATGATGCTTGCCAAAAAGGATTTTATTTTGCATCGGCAAGACGGCTCTTTGACGGAAGAGGCGAGCGCCATCATTGATCATGGAAATTATTTGGATTTGGGATAGCTATGAGTTTTATTCGTATTTTTGCTGTTTTTATTTTCGGCTATCTGGCGATTAAATGGCTGCGTCTGCAACATCAAACGCAGAACACGCCAAGCGGCAAAAAAGCTTCAGCCGATCTGGAAGCGACGTCCTGCCCGAAATGTGGTGCCTTTGTCACTACAGAGGCTTGTGATTGCGATCAGCCGCAATAGCTGCGAGGGCTCGTTCCAAAATGACCTGTGCGGCCAAGGCGTCCAAAGCGCCGCTGTGTTTGGCTTCCTGACGCGAAAAACGCTCTTCAAGGATTTCTTCTGCGCCGGCAGTGCTGAGACGTTCATCGGCAAAAGCGACCACGCAATGGGCCAGCGAGGCAGGGTTTGCGGCGACAAGGTTGGCAATGGTCTGGCGGACGGATTGCGCCTGGGGGCCTTCGCTGCCATCCATATTCAACGGCAAGCCGACGATCAGAGCCTGTACTTCAAAGCCTTTAAGGGCTTTTTCCAACGCGGCCACATCCGTATGCCATTTGGATGTGCGTGTGACGGTACCCAAAGGGGTGACTTGCTGCCAGTCGGGTGTGGACAGGGCCAAGCCTATGGTTTTTCGGCCAATATCCAAGGCCGCCAAACGGCACGGGCGCTTCAAAAGAGCGGGCAATTCGCCCAAGGGATGGATTGACAGAGGCATAGGCTTTTTTTACTCTTATTTCCTGACTTTTCAAAGAGATTAAATAAGTAACCCCGTGAGATTAAAATGGATAAGCAAACCGTATTAAAGGTTGCGCGGCTGGCGCGGCTGAAGGTCACTGAAGACGAGGCCGACCAGTTGGCAGGGCAGCTGAGCGGCATTTTTAAATGGGTCGAGCAGCTGGGTGCGATCAACACCGATGGTGTCGAGCCCATGACGTCTGTGGTCGATCAAATGGCTTATCGTCGTCCGGATAAAGTGACGGATGGAAATCGTCAGGCCGAGATTGTTGCCAACGCGCCAGAGAGCGCCGAAGGATTTTTTGTTGTACCGAAGGTTGTGGAATAATCATGAAATTAAACGAAATGACGATGACGCAAGCGCTGGAAGGCTTGGCAAAAAAAGAATTTACGGCTGTCGAGCTGACGCAGACGCATATCGCCGCAATGGAAAAAGCCCGCGCCTTGAATGCTTATATTGCTGAAACACCCGAATTGGCCCTGGAACAGGCCAAAGCTTCGGATGCGCGCCGTGCCAAAGGCCAGGTTGGACTGATGGAAGGTATTCCCATCGGTATGAAAGATTTATATTGCACGAAAGGTGTGCAAACAACCGCAGGCAGCAATATCCTAAAAGGCTTCAAGCCGCCGTATGAGTCCACTGTTAGTGCTAATCTATTTAATCAAGGCGCGGTGATGCTGGGTAAAACATCCTTGGATGAATTTGCCATGGGATCGTCGAATACGACCAGCGCCTATGGTCCGGTGATCAACCCCTGGCGTGCGAAAGACAGCCAACAAGCGTTAGTACCGGGTGGTTCGGGTGGTGGTTCTTCTGCAGCGGTCGCCGGGCGTTTCGCAATGGCGGCAACAGGTACGGATACGGGTGGTTCGATCCGTCAGCCCGCCTCGGTCACAGGCACAGTAGGCATCAAGCCCACCTATGGCAGATGCTCGCGTTGGGGGATTATTGCTTTTGCTTCCAGTTTGGATCAGGCAGGACCAGCCACACGCAGTGTCGAAGATGCGGCGATCATGTTGCGGGCCATGGCAGGATGGGATGAAAAAGATTCAACATCCGTGAATGTTCCTGTGCCGGATTATACGGCCGATCTGCGCAAAGGTGTAAAAGGTTTGCGAGTTGGTATTCCCAAAGAATACCGTCTGGAAGGCATGAGTTCCGAAATTGATAAAAACTGGCAGCAAGGAATCACATGGCTGCGGGATATGGGTGCGGAAATTGTGGATGTATCATTGCCGCATAGCAAATATGCGTTGCCTGTGTATTACATTATCGCGCCTGCGGAATGCTCCTCCAACCTCGCACGTTATGATGGGATGCGCTATGGGGTACGTGTAGAGGGCAAGGATCTGACGGATACCTATGAATCGACGCGCAAAGCCGGTTTTGGTGCCGAAGTGCGCCGTCGTATTCTGATCGGAACTTATGTGTTGTCCGCGGGCTATTATGATGCCTATTACACCAAAGCGCAAAAAGTGCGCAGCCTTATTGCACAGGACTTTAAACAGGCCTTTGAAAAGGTCGATGTTATTCTTGCACCGACAACACCGGGCGCTGCTTTTCCAATTGGGGAGAAACAAGACGACCCCGTTAAAATGTATTTGGAAGATGTCTTTACGGTTCCGGTAAATCTAGCCGGTTTACCTGCTATGTCGGTTCCATCCATGCTCAATGCGCAAGGACTGCCGTTGGGATTGCAAATCATCGGCAAGCCGTTTGATGAAGCAACGGTCTTGCGCGCCGGTTATGCGTTGGAGCAATCGGCGCAATTCAAAGCCAAACCCCAGGAATGGTGGGTGTAATGGGTTCTTTGCTGAAATTCTATTTTGGCTTTGAAGGGCGCGCAACACGTTATGATTTTAACGTACGCTATGCGCTGGTAATGTTGGTGGGTTCTATTCTAGCCCTCTGTATGGATTGGTACGTCTTTGGCGAGGCTATCCTCGATAAAAATGCCCCGCTTGTTTTTTCCAATTTGTGGAATTTGCTGTTTCTTGTTCCCACCTTTGCTGTTACCTGCCGCCGTTTGCATGATTTGGATTATTCCGGCTGGTGGCAGCTTTTTGTTTTTGCCATGCCGGTGATCTTTATAATCGCGCTTATCTCGTTTTTCGGTGTAGCGATCTCCAGTAACATTATCGCAGCCGGCCTGTGGATTCTTATCGTTATGATGGCCATCGTAATGCTTTACGTGGTTTTTTATGTTGTTTTAAGTTGCAAGCGCGGAACGGTGGGAGAAAATCGTTTCGGGAAAGATCCTTTGGAGAAAAATAATGACGTCGCATAAGAATATCCTGCAAGGAAAAACCGGTGATTGGGAAATGGTGATTGGATTAGAAGTCCACGCCCAGGTCATTTCCAATTCCAAGCTCTTTTCCGGAGCTTCGACCGAGTTTGGTGGCGATCCGAACGATCATGTATCGCTGGTTGATGCCGGTATGCCGGGAATGCTGCCGGTATTGAACGCCTATTGCGTCGAGCAAGCCATTAAAACGGGTTTGGGCCTGAACGCACAGATCAACAAGAAATCTGTTTTCGAGCGTAAAAATTATTTCTACCCCGATCTGCCAACGGGCTATCAGATCTCGCAATACAAGCATCCGATTGTCGGTGAAGGCGAAATTGAAATTGATCTGGAAGACGGTACAACGCGCACGATCGGTATCGAACGTTTGCACCTGGAACAGGATGCCGGAAAATCGATGCACGATCAGCACCCGACCAAGACGTATGTGGATTTAAACCGTGCCGGTGTGGCGCTGATGGAGATTGTCAGCAAGCCGGATTTGCGCGGGCCCGACGAAGTTTCCGCCTATATCAAAAAATTGCGCGCTATTTTGCGTTATTTAGAAACGTGCGACGGTAACATGGAGCAGGGGAATTTACGCTGCGACGTCAACCTGTCGGTGCGCCGTCCGGGTGAAAAATTTGGGACGCGTACGGAAACCAAGAACGTCAACTCGATACGCAACATTACGATGGCTATTGAATACGAAGCCGCACGCCAGATCGAGATATTGGAAGAGGGCGGGCATATCGTGCAAGAAACACGCCTGTGGGATCCCGGACAGGGTATTACGCGCAGCATGCGTTCAAAAGAGGAAGCGCACGACTATCGCTATTTCCCATGTCCGGATTTGTTGCCGCTGATTGTGACGGACGAAGAAATTGAAGCGCTGCGCCAGAAATTGCCCGAACTGCCGGATCAGAAAAAGAAACGCTTTATGCAGGATAAAGGGCTGAACGCCTATGATGCCGGTGTCTTGACGGCCGAACGCGCGTTGGCGGATTACTACGAAGCTATTTTTGTGGGGAATACCAAGCGGGATCCGAAGAAGGCGGCGAACTGGGTAATGGGCGAATTGTCGGCCATCCTTAACAAGCAAGGCAAAGAGATCCAAGACTCGCCGGTTAACGCCGAGGCGTTGGGTCAATTGCTGGATTTGATGGAAGACAACACGATCTCCAGCAAAATCGCCAAAGACGTTTTCGCCATGATGGTCGAGACAGGCAAATCGGCCCCCGCCATCGTAGAGGAAAAAGGCCTCAAACAGGTGACGGATACCGGTGCGATTGAAGCGGTAATCGATGCGGTGATTGCGGCCAATCCTGCGCAAGTGGCCGATTACCGCAGCGGTAAAGACAAATTGTTCGGCTTCTTTGTCGGCCAGGTCATGAAACAGTCGGGCGGCAAAGCCAACCCCGATATCGTCAATGAAATTCTCAAGAGAAAGTTGGCCGGATGAGAGCGCTATCGGACGCCATATTGCATCAGACGCGCGGCGTGCGCATCACGCTTAGCGATCCGGAAGTCTGTCGCATCTTGAGTCCGTATGTGGATTTCTTTGTTCTGGATCCGGTGGCCAGCGCCTTGTCGCCGGAAATGTTGCAAATGATGCTGATGGTTGCAGGCGATACGCCTGTGTTGGTCCGCGCCGAAGATTCCCATGCGGCCACGTTGCAAAAATATTTGAATTGGGGCGTCGACGGGTTGATTATTCCCGATATTCACCATGTGGGTGAAGCGGAAAAAATTCTGGCCTCGTGCCTGTACCCGCCGGAAGGAACGCGTGTCTATCGGCCGCTGAATCGTCCCTTGCACAAAAATCAGGAAATCCCTTTGGGCGTGTTGAATGATCAGGTTACGTTGATTGTCGAAGTGGCGCATCCGGAAACGGTCAAGAATATCGAAGCCATTGCCGAAGTCACCGGCCTGGATGGGTTGCTGGTTACACCGAAAGCCTTATCGGTGGCGATGGAGCTGGAAGGCGAACTGGACCATCCCGCGATCAAACAAGCGCTGGTAGCAACATTAAAAGCCGCCAACGACATGGAAACGCCTTGTGGTCTGGAAGATGTCGTGTCCGACAGCCTGCGCGCCGATTTCCACGTACTGACGTCCGATGTGGCGCTGCTGCACAAAGCCGCACGTCAGGTATTGGGCGAAAACGAAGAAGCAGAAGATACCGATGGCACGCGTTTAAGCGCCCGACGATAATTAACTAGGTGAAAGGGTTTTAAAGATGGCATAGAAAATTCTAGGTACGGAAACAATAGCCAAGACACCACGTTTTGATCTTGTTAAAGAAAAGGTAGAGCTCCCAAATGGTAATATAAAAGATTTTTATATTACCAAGCACAGTGATAGCGCTATTATCATGCCGATAACGCCGGACGGGAAGATTGTGTTATTGAATGAATATCGTCATCCTTGCAGATGTTCCCTGTTAAGTCTGGCAGGTGGACACCTGGAAGAAGGTGATAATCCCTTGCAAGCAGCAGAGCGTGAATTGTTGGAGGAAACAGGTTATACGGCGGAACGTTTCGAATTTGTGCAAGCGGTGTACCCCGATCCTCCACGTACAGGACGATCATGGCATTTTTTTATAGCGCACAATGCCAAACCCACAGCAAAACAAGATCTTACAGAATTTGAAGATTTAGAAATCGTTTTGCTTACACCGGATCAATTATTAAATGAATTGAGTAATAATAAAGTGCTTAACCTTCCTGATATGGGTCTGATGTATTTAGGTCTTCACAAGGCAGGCTTATTAAAGTTGTAATCCACTTGCATTCTACAAAAAAAGGCACCGATGAAGGTGCCTTTTTCTTGCGG
>CAYRRF010000053.1:0-10215 GCA_964426595.1 uncultured Bdellovibrionales bacterium
CCGGTGAAAGCAGGCCTCAAAAATCGCCTCTTCCGTTATGTTTTTTCTCTTGGCGTTCATGTCTTTTCAACCTATACACTGTACGCAACAAGATAAAGGGGAAAAGCATGAAACTTGTTGGAGAATATGATGTCGTTGCGGTGGGAAATGCCATTGTGGATGTTTTCGCGCATGCCGAGGATAAATTTTTAAAAGTGCATAAACTGGGCAAGGGCGGTATGACCCTTGTGGATCGCAAGCAAGCCGAAGCCTTGTGCCATGTGGTGAATATCGAGAAACAACAATCGGGAGGATCGGCGGCAAATACGCTGGCCAGCATTGCCTCGATGGGTGGAAAATGCGCCTTTATCGGCAAAGTAGCCGAAGACTCACAAGGCCATGTCTTTGCAGATGACATGAACCAAATCGGCGTGGAATTTAAAACGTCTAAAGCCGAGGAGGGCGAGCACTCCACAGCGCGCTGTATTTCGTTGATTACCCCGGATGCCGAGCGCACGATGGCTACCTACTTAGGTGTAAGTACCGAATTGACGGCCGAAGATCTGGATGCGACTAAAATTCGCAACGCCAAGATAACCTATCTGGAAGGCTATCTGTTTGATAAAGATACGGCCAAAAAGGCTTTTCACATGGCGGCGCAAATGGCGCACGATGCCGGTAAATTAGTAGCGCTGTCGTTGTCGGATCCCTTCTGTGTCGACCGCCATCGCAAGGATTTTCAGGATCTGGTCAGCGGCCATGTCGATATTCTGTTTTGTAACGAGCAGGAACTATTGAACTTATACGAAACCACCGATTTTGATGCCGCCCTTCTGCGTGTAGCAGAGCATACCGATGTGTGCGCGGTTACTCGCGGCGCCAAAGGAGCCAAACTGGTCTTCCACAAAACGCAATTCGACATCATGGCCGCACCCGTTAAAAAGGTGGAAGATCTGACGGGTGCCGGGGATGGTTTTGCCGGCGGTGTTTTGTACGGTCTGACGCAAGGGATGGATCCGGTGGCCTGTGGCAACTTGGGAGCCATGGTTGCATCGGAAATTATCTCGCATATCGGCGCTCGCCCGCAACGCAAACTGCATGAGCTTTTAGTGGCATGAGATTTTGGGAGAAACGTCGCAAGCTAACCTCTCCCCTCGGGAGAGGTCGACGCGTAGCGGCGGGTGAGGGCGCGATAGAAGGCATGAGTCAATTACTAGCAAGCCCTCACCCCACCCCTCTCCCAAGGGGAGAGGGAGTTTTCTCCTTAGTTATTCTCTTTCTCTTTTTTTCTTTTCCCTGTTTTTCTCAACCAGCCGTCCACGCCATTGCCATGCACGGTCAGCCGCTTTATGGGCCTGATTTCACGCATTTCGAATACGCCAACCCGCAGGCGCCTAAAGGGGGCACATTGCGCCGCGCCGAGGTCGGCACCTTTGATAACCTCAATCCGTTTTTGATTACGGGGCGTGTGCCACCCGCATTGCAGGAAGCGTTGCTGCTGACCTATGACACGCTGATGACGCGCGGCTGGGACGAGCCTTTTACGATGTATGGGTTAGTAGCGCAGCGCGTCGCGTTGTCCGCCAAACGCGATACGATAACTTTTTACCTGGATAAAGATGCAAAATTTCAAGACGGTCATCCGATTACCGTCAAAGATGTGCAGTTCAGCTTTGAAACCTTGAAAAAATACGGGCGTCCGAACCAGCGCCGCATCTATAAATTGGTGACGCGCGTAACGACGCCGGATACACACACGATACGCTTTGATTTTGGTCCCGGTTACGACCGGGAAACGGCCTTTATTTTGGCCAATATGCCGGTGCTTCCCGCGCACTATTGGCAGGGCAAGGATTTCAGCAAAACAACATTGGTGGCACCGTTGACCAGCGGCCCGTACGGGGTTGAAACGGTGGATCCGGGCCGCCGTGTTGTTTTCAAACGTAATGCAGATTATTGGGCCAAGGACAAAGCCGTGGCCAAGGGATTATATAATTTTGATCGGCTGCAGTATGATTTTTACCGCGATGATAAAATCGCATTGCAGGCATTTGCGGCGGGGCAGGCGGATTTGCGCCGCGAGTGGTCGGCGCCCGTATGGAAGCGGGACTATGATTTTGCAGCGGTCAGAGATGGCAGCGTCCAGAAGCATAGCTTTAAAAACGGACGTCCGGCACGGGCCCGTTTTTTGGTGTATAATATGCGTCGCCCGTTATTCCGGGATATTCGGGTACGGCAGGCTTTGGCCTATGCGTTTAATTTTGAGTGGTTGAACAAGAACCTGTTTTTAGACACGCAAACGCGTATTTCCAGCATTTTTATGAATTCGGAGCTCGCCAGTCCTGCGCCACCGGCCTTGCCGCGCAATGCCAATGCAAACGAGGTGCGCGATAATTTGCGGGCGGCGGATCGCCTGTTGAACGAAGCGGGCTATCACCTGCATAACGGTATGCGTGACATGGCATTTGAAATTCTGCTGAATGATCCGCAAGACGAAAAAATCGCCCTGGAGTTTTCCCGCACCTTGAAACGTCTAGGCGCGCAAGCCACTATTCGCACCGTCGATACCAGCCAATATATCGGCCGCCTGAGTCAATTCGACTATGACATGACGGTCAATTTTTGGCGCAACACGTTGTCTCCCGGCACCGAGCAGGCTGTCTATTGGGGATCGGCGGCGGCAGATCAGCCGGGGAGCTTCAACTATAGCGGCCTCAAATCCGATACGGTCGATGGTCTGATTGCGCAACTGACCGCTGCTGAAACACGGCAAGGGCTGGTTACTGTGGCCCAAAAGCTGGATGCGGAAATCATGCGCCAGTGGATCGGAATCCCGCTCTTTGATGCCCCGGACGACCATATCGCCGCGCGCGCGAATGTGCATTTTCCCGATAAAACGCCCCTTTATGGACCGGTTTTGGAAAGCTGGTGGTATTCGGACGAAAAATCGGCTAAAACAGACCCTAAAGACCCCCATGGAGAATAAAGACATGCGCCTGACCCGTTTTTCCCTTGTTGCCTGCAGCCTTTTGGCCTTGACGGCTTGCTCGTCGAACCACGAATATCATTACTGGCAGAAACGTGACCCCAGCAGCGCCTTGTATTTGACGGGCGTGAAAGCACAGCAAATGCTGGAGCAGGATATCAGCGAATGCGTGCATGTAATCATCGAGATGACCAAGCTGTCGGATGTGCGTGGCCATGTGCCCGAGCCGTTCCAGCCGCTGGGCAGCCATGATCAGAAAGACATCACAAACGCTATGAACGGCCTGCCGCGCTGGGACGTTCCGGAATATATCCGCGATCTGCGCGTCGATCATACCGACTATCATGATTTTGACGGCTGTATGGCCTATAAAGGCTGGCAGCGCGTCAAGTATGTGGCCCCCGAGGCCGAACGCCGTGCACGCGAAATCTATGACGTGACAGGCGATTACTCGGTTCGTCCGCAGCATCCCAAAGATGAAGCCTATCAGCGCGAAATGGACGCCCTGAAAAAACGTAACGCCACGACAAATTAGCCTTTCCTTAACCATGTCTTGCTAATTCCCCAAGAGGGGGAGGAAGGCGTGCGTCTATTGTCCGATCATATCGGCTTGCGCTGCGATAAAGTGCGTACACCGTGCGTGCCGCAAAATACGGCGGTGTTTGTCGTCGGCGATATTCATGGCCATGTGTCCGCTTTGGTTGATCTGCACCAGCGTATACGTCAGGCCGCCGAAGCTTTGCCTACCCATGTGACGAAAACCATCCTTTATTTGGGCGACTATGGCGATCATGGGCCCGATACGTGCGGCGTTGTGGATTTGCTGGTGTCGGCTTCACTTCCCGGTTTTAAATCTTTTTACCTGCTAGGCGATCAGGATGTGCATTTGCTGCATTTTATGCGCAGTGGACGGGACGCGTTGCGCGGCGATCCCACGCTTATCCACTGGTTGAACGATTTGGGCGGGCTGGCGACGTTGCGCAGCTATGGTGTGACCATTCCCACGCTGGCAACCCCGCAGAACCTGGTGATGATGCGTACCGAGCTGTTACGCAAGATGCCCGGCGACCATATCGCCTTTTATCAGAATTTGCAACTGAGCCAGTGCATCGGCGACTTTTTCTTTGCGCATGCGGGCGGACGCACCAGCCGCGAGATCAAGCAGCAGGCCCCCACGGATCTGTTGCGGAACGCGGACTATGACCCTGTGCCGATGAATATGCTGGAAAAGGTCGTGGTGCACTCCCATGCCCCGCACAAGACCGCAGCGACCAAGCATCACCGTCTATGTGTCGGGGCATCGCCCACCGGCACCCATGAAGGGGGCCTGGAAGGCTTGATGATCGCCCATCAGCAACTGGCGTGGGTATAACATTCTGTTCCCCCGCGCAGGCGGGGGTCTGGCAAATCTATTCTTAGGTGTTCGCTACGCTCACAACACTCTATCCGGATCCCCGATCGCGGAATACGCTTCGCGTCTCCGGTCGGGGAAGACGATCTATAATGGGACGCTTTTACCATTTATAGAGCTTTGCTTTTCAGACTAGGGGCATGACCCAGGCTTTTGCCACATTCGATACGCACAACCATACCGCCTATATGCTGGCGGGGAATTACGGCGCATTGCTGGATGTCGCCTTGCCGAAAAATCGCTGGCGCAAATGGTGTCTGCGGGTGGCGAAGTACTTGCCGAAAAAGCCGTTGGATGAGCCGCAAAAAATGTTCGTCGATCGTGTCAAGGCGCTGATGGGCGGGCAGCTGACTTCATATGTGCTGTATACAACCGATATGGGACAAACACGCTGGCGCGGTGTCTTGCAATCCGAAGGCCAGCTGTATGCCATCAAGGCCTTTCAAAGCCGCGACGACGCCTATCACGAATTTACACAGACAAAGATTGTCGAGCAATATTTTTCCGGGCCTTTTATTGTGCCGCATGTGGTGCATTGTCAGGATGGGTTGCTGATCTCGCGCTTTATTCCGCGCGGGCGGCAAATCCTGCAAGAAGATAGTGTCCTCGATCGCCTGTTTTTCACTACCAAGGAAATGATCGACAAATCGACCTCGTTCAAAGTGCCGAAAGACATCGTTCCCCTGAATTTCCCGGGGCTTTTCGTCAAGCTGGAGAACAGCGCCCTGACCCGGGCGGTCAAGGAATGGCTGGTCGAGCATCCGGATCAAATGCCGATCATTCCCATCCATGGCGATATGACGCCGTGGAATATCTATGTGGATGAAAACGAGCGTTTGGTCCTCAGCAGTTTTGAGCGCGCCGGATGGCACGTGCCGTTTTACGATGTGTTTCATTTCTATTTGCAGCCGCAGGCCTTGCTGGGGCGCTCGTCGCAATCGGTGCGCAAACTGTTGAATGACTTGCCCTGGGGTACGTTTTATCCGTGGCTGGAACAGGCGTTGGTGTTGTATTTGATTGACCAGCTATGTTGTGACCTGAGCGATCACTACGACAAGCAATATAACGACCCGTGGCTGTTGTCGATGATCCACAAAAAAGAAAAATGGCTGGCGGAAATGCTGGCCTAAACAAAAGCCCCCGCCAAAGGGCAGGGGCTTCGCAAAGAATTTATAACTTAGATAAACGTCTTATGATGCTTGATCACAAGATGGATGCCCGACAAACCGATCAAGAAATAGACCAGTTTGAGCAATACGCCAGCGTCACCAAAGATGCCGGTCACCAGGTTTACACCCATGACACCATACAGCAGCCAGTTGATGGCACCGATTACGACCAAGACGAAGGTCACTAAGTTAAGCGTTTTCATGTGTAGTCTCCTTACCCCTAGCAGGTGGTTTCTGTTTCAGTACTATGTCGCGGCGCAACATATAACATACTGATATTCCCTGCTTAATTCCATTTTCGCTCCGGATCGGTTACAGACTACTTAAAGTTGCGGTGCTGCAGCATGTAAAGCAATAAAGCGAGGTTTTTTAATGTAGTACATAATAATATTATACAAAAGGGGCTGTGGAATGTACGAAAATGTCTGTTTTTTTGCAGTGCAACATGCGTTTTTTCGCAATGCATCATGCATTTTCGCCCATTATTTCGTAAGAATAACACCTTTGCCACGCAACAAATAAGGTGCGAATCAGATGCTGACGAATGTTTTGGATACCGTAGGCCACACCCGCCTGATGGATATGGGGGATGGTATTTACGCCAAGTGCGAATTTGAAAACCCGTCAGGATCCATCAAAGCCCGCATGGCCAAATATATGATCGAGCAGGCCGAAGCGCGTGGCTTGCTCAAGCCCGGCGATACGATCGTTGAAGCCACCAGCGGCAACACGGGCAATGCGCTGGCGATGATTGCCGCCGTCAAAGGCTATAAGATGATTGTGATGATACCGACCGGCTATAGCGGCGAGCGCGTCAAAATCTCGCGCGGTTTTGGCGCCGAAGTGCGTTTTGTCGGCGATTTTCAGGTCAATCAGGCCCGAGAAGAGGCAATTAAGCTGGGGCAACAGCCCGGGTTTTATTGTCCGGCGCAGTTCGACAATGAATGGAACGTCGAAGAAAACCGCGAGTGGCTGGGCCCCGAAATCATTGCACAACTGCCCCCTGGATTGGTGATTGATGCCATCGTTCAAGGCGTGGGAACAGGCGGCACGCTGATCGGTGTGGCGCAAGCGCTTAAAGCCAAACACAATCCGAATATAAAAGTATTTGCTATGGAGCCTTCCGAGTCGCGCACGATCGAATGCTGTATTGTATGCGATCACAAGATCGAAGGGATCTCGGATGGTTTTGTACCGACGATTTACGAGCGCCACAAAGAAATTATTACCGGTGTGGTCGATGTGAAAAGCGACATCGCCATCGAGGAAACCAAGATCCTGGCCCGTACTCGCGGCTTGTTTGTCGGTCCCAGCTCGGGCGGGAATTACTGGGCCGCGCGGGAATTAAAACGCCGCGACCCTTCGATTAAAAACGTCCTGACTTTCTTCTGCGACCGCGGCGAAAAGTACCTCAGCCATATGTATGAGGGTTAAAGGCTCTTGAATATAATCAGCATTACGGCGCTGGTGACGATGCCAAGGCCCGCCCAGACGTTGCTGGTTTCCTTGCGGCCGATGATTTTATAGATGACGATGACCCACAGCGCATCCGTGTACATCAGGATGGAAACATAGGCCGGGTTGTCTGTCAAAACCATGGCTTGTGTTTTAAGCAACATGATCGCTGTGGAGAAAACACCGACCGTCAGGCCGGACTTGATCGAGCGGGACGACAAAAAGACTTTTGCAGGGACCGGTTTTCGTACACAGAAATAAAGCAGCCACAGCGCCAGCATCATTACGCCTTGCGCGGCGATATAGGAATAGCTGGCTTGGCTGGGATCGGCATGCGAAAGGCATAGTTTGCTCAAGACCGGCCCCACACATCCGGCAAAAAGACAGACCCATACCTGTCGCAGGCCGCTCCAGGATACAGGGCATTTCTTGAGAAAACTGGTCGAGAGCGCCGCCATCAGCACAGCGCTGAAAATACCGAAGCTTTTAACGGGATGCTCAAAATAATGCGGCGCGTTTTTATAATCCACCAGCAGCCACAGAAAAAATGAAACGACGACGGCTCCCGGCATGATCCGCGTAATCAATCCCGAGCCGATCTGGGGGATGGCATGAAAATAGGCGATATCCGACACGCAATACAGCACGGCTGTCACCAACAAGATCCCATAGAAAACAGGATCGGTGGGAAAGCCCGCCTGCACGGCCAGCGGCAAAGTGAAAAGCACTACAAACAGTTTCAACCAAAATGCCAGAACGAAACCATGGGCTTTGACTCGTTCCTGCACCAGCATCACGACAACGACGCATAAAGCAGCCATCAAAGCATAAAGGGCCCAAAGCGGTATCATCGGCGGCACGTACTCTTTGATTAAATATGTCGTTTAATCAAAGAGCAAAGACGTAAATAAATGGTGTAGAGCGGAAATGAAGGATCACTTTATAGCTTTTCGTTAGAGGGGATAAGCGGTAAAGTTAAGACTGTTCCTTCTAACACAAAGAGAGTTGCACATGAAAAAATCACTTGCATTAAGCGCTTTCGCTATCGTCGTCTCTATGGCTATGCCTGTTTTTGCGGCCGATGCTGTCAAGACGGTTGCGCCAGTGCCCCCTGCGGCGCTCCCCATAGGTATGTCAGCCAGCGATCATTCGGTACCGATACCTGTGAGTCAGATACATAAAGATATGAATAATGCCGGTCTGTATGATCCTGCGATGAACAAAATGCATGAAAGCATGATGGTTGTAAAAAACACCGGTGATGCCGACGTGGACTTTGTCAACGGCATGATCCCGCACCACCAAGGCGCGATCGACATGGCCAAAATTGTCATTGAAAAAGGAAATGATCCGGAAATCCGCGCTTTGGCCGAAGGCATCGTCAAAGCCCAAGAATCGGAAATCGCGATGATGAGCAAATGGCTGGAAACGCATAAGCCTAAAAAATAAAACGCGATTTTAGCGCGTCCAATTCCAAAGCCCTTGCTTGCCGCTGGCGGGCAGGGGCTTTTTCATGCGCTCGACCAGACGCAAACGCCACGCAAAACGTCCCGGTCGCCAGTCTCCGAAAGCGATTTCCTGGGGTGATTGTTGCCGGATGAACTCCGGAGTCATGGCAATACATTCCTGTAACTCAACAATCGCCACCACCGCGCCCAACGGCAGAGTCCCCGGATCCAGCGCATAGGTTTCAGCCAGTTTCTGATCATAGGGACCAAGCGGGCGCTTGGCGGCATGAATCGCCAGCAAGCCGCGATAGCTGGTCGACCAGCTGCGCGTCTCAAAGCGTTTTAACTCGGACGCAATCGCTGTCGCATAGGGCTGCCACAGAGTCAGCGCTTTCATGGTTTAAATAAATCCCTGCACCGATTTGCGATAGGTTTCCTTGGCCATTTCATGCACATCGATGGTTACTTCGTCCACCGTCTGTAGCGGCAGGCGGATGGCTTGCATTAAAGTGCTGGCCAGAATTTCGCGTTGCTCTTGCGTGCGTCCGCGCAGGATCGATACGGTGATATGCACGAAACTGCCCGAACGGCCCGCCAGCCCCACATGAAAATCATCGGTCTTGTAGCTGCGCGTCTTGATGTTCGGCGCATTGAACAGACCGGATTCAACCATGGCACGATGGACCAGCTCGCTGAGCTGTGCGGCTTCGATCGTGTCGTGGATGTTGGCAGAGTATTCGATTACGGCATGGGGCATGAGGCGAGGATACAACAGATCCTGCGCGCCGTATAGAGCGTGGAGGAATAGGGATTGCGCCCATGCGCAAAGCGTTTTATAAGCTTTTGATTATGAGTGAACTTCCTGCCTGTCCCAAATGCCAGTCCGCCTATACCTATGAAGATGGGGCGCTGTATATATGCCCGGAATGCGGCCACGAATGGGCTATGGGTGCGCCACAGGCCGAAGAGGAGACGGACGTCAAAATCATCCGCGACGCCAATGGAGTCGAGCTCAAAGATGGCGATACCATAACCGTTATTAAAGACCTCAAGATCAAGGGCTCGTCAGACGTGGTTAAAGTCGGCACCAAAGTCAAAGGCATCCGCTTGGTCGGTGGCGATCACGATATCGATTGCAAAATCCCCGGCATCGGCCCCATGGGCCTGAAATCCGAGTTTGTGAAGAAGGTTGCGGAGTAGAATTAAATATAGGGGTTACGTTTTGGGTCAAGCTCGACGTAAAAGAGAAGATTATTTAATTAAGCCATGCATTTGTGGCACTGGTAAATTAAGTATAGAATGTTGCTATGATGGAAAAATTTGGCACAAACAAAGCGCAAAACTTGGTCTAAAAGATTTGCCTAAAAATAAAAGCCTACAAAATTGTTATATGTGTGTACTTGGTTCTTGTAGCGATTCAATGTCACGTGAACATTTAATTTCTGAATCAGTTATTCATCTTATTAAAGGAGAAAATTTACAGTAAGTGGATTACCTTGGATAGAGCCGGCCGGAGCCGAAAAAGAGCTCGCGCCCCAGAATTTGGTAGCTAAATGTCTTTGTACAAAGCACAATAGTGCGCTTCATTTGCTAGATGATTCTGCTTTGGCTTTTTTCCAGGCAATTATGATGGCGCTAGAATGTAGCAGTGAATTGCCTCAGTTTTTGGTCTCTGGACATGACATTGAACGATGGCTGCTGAAAACACTGAAAGCAATGGCTGTATCGTCTAATTTATCAAGTGATGGACAAAAATTGTCGGGTAAT
>CAYRRF010000053.1:10225-10551 GCA_964426595.1 uncultured Bdellovibrionales bacterium
GGTGCTCCCGCAATGCAGGTTGCGGATGGCTTTGATGTCATCAACATGCTCGATACCCCCCAACACTGGCCAGAAAATACTGGGCTGTATTGTGTAATGGTTGAAGGTGATGTAACGGAAAATCACAGACGTTTTCAACTTAGGCCATTAACTAACAAGTCAGCAGAAATTGCTGGCGTTGAAGTAAATATTTTGGGCCTAAGATTTGCACTGGTACTGCAACCTGAAGTAGATTATCCGCCTCTTAGGTCTTCAAAATATCGCCCACGACGAATCAAAGTAAAATATCCGACTGGAGAAAATTGGATTAGTTTGAGTTGGGAGGG
>CAYRRF010000054.1:0-2430 GCA_964426595.1 uncultured Bdellovibrionales bacterium
CCCGAGAAGAAATCATCCGTGAGGGCGTCAACGATATCCCATTGTGCGGGGCTGGTATCCTGGGCTTCATCAATCAATAAATGTTCGATGCGGTAATCAAGTTTGTACAAGACCCACAAATATTGTTCGGAGTCACATAATAATTCGCGCGTCGCCGATATCTGATCTTCGTAATCCAGAATATTTTGCATGCGCTTCAGTTTTTGATATATCGCCAGAATATTTTTTGCGACGCTGTAAAGTGAGGTCGTAGCAGAGATGATCTTTAAAGCTTCCTGTAGCGTAATAAAGTCGAGCACTCGTTGCTGTTCGGCTGTAAGAACAGAAGAAATAGCATCCAGTTGATCGGCTTTTAATCCCTGCACAATATGTTTGCGAGGCGCGTTTTTATCAGTCAGATAAAAGTCTGTATAGGGTGCGATGTCCTCTAAGCCGTTTTCAAGTATAGCGTGCAAGCAATCAGCGAAGCTGTGTGCTTTTTTTGCTGTACTGGTGGCTATTACAGGCAAGATGGATCGTAGTTCTGCTGCGGGCAAAGCGTCTTTAAACGATTGGATAAGTCCTTCATTCGTCAGTGTGTCATCTATATTCAAAAATTTGTGCAGATAGAGGCGATACGATTCGGCGGTGGGGAAGTGCTGGAAAAGAGAAGTTAAATAATAGCGTTTACCAAGGATGTTATTGAGGAGGGTGTTTTGCGAATCTTCCTCTAGAAAATCCGTAAAGCGTATAAAATCTTGTGCGTCATGCGAGGTATCCCACAGCAAATGATGTTTGGCCGAGTACAAAAGATCGGCAGCTTTGCTGTCATTGGCAACGGTAAAATGCGTTGGTGTTCCGGCTTCCAGAGGAAAGCGACTGAGAATGGATTGACAAAAAGCGTGTATGGTCATGATGCGCATGCCGCCGGGAGTATTAAGAATGCGGGTGAAAAGCCCGCGCGCATAGGCAATTTTGTCTTGTGACGTATGGTCTTGATTTAATTCGGCAAGCTCTTGTGCAAGCTTGCTCGTGTCCATGATGGACCATTGGCGTGTGGTTTCTTGCAAGCGCTCCAGAATTTCTGCCGCAGCTGTTTTGGTAAACGTGATACACAGAATCTTTTCCGGCGAGCATCCAGATAATAAAATGCGGAGCAGGCGCGCAATAAGTACTTTTGTCTTTCCGGTACCTGCCGATGCCGATACCCACACGCTATCTTGCGGCACAGATGCCTGGATCTGGGCGGGTTTAAGCATCTTCATTCTCCGCTTGTGGTATCGACCATTCCGCTGTCCGTTTTAAGTGCTCATAAGGGTCGTAACGATGAAGAGAATAGGATTGCGCGCTATAGGGAGTAGAAGCGGTATAATATTGAGAGATGTATTCCGTAAGCCGCAGATTGTTTTTTTCAATAAGCTCCTCCGGCTTCTCGAAATGTTTATGCTGAAGCACAACGTTGTATTTTCCTTTTACGCCGATATAGCCCAGGCCGGAAATAGATTTGTTAGAAAATTCTTTAAAGCCGTTTTCCTGGGCAATAAGACCGAGAATAGCCAATTGCGGATCGCGGCCATCGGCGATTTCGGTTTGCCCCGGAACGTTTCCTGTTTTAAAGTCGCAGACGGTAATACTGCTTCCGCTGACGGATATTAAATCCGCGCGGCCGTGAATAGTGATCTTGGTATGAGGGGCCTGACGCGTGATGCGGCCCGTGACTTCTTGATAACGCGCGGCGGTATCGTTGTCGTAAAGAGCGATTACTTCCTGGGCGATGCGGCCCAAGCGCAATTGCCACCGCAGCCGTTGCAAGGGTTCGATTGTTTGTGTTTCAAGAATTTTATCGGCGATCCGATCAAAGCGTTCGCGCGCATCTGCTTCGGCGACGTAAGGCAGAAACTCTTCGAGTATGGCATGAATAATAATCCCCCATTCGCGGGCGCCTGCGGTGTGGTCGATGGGGTCGGGTTGTTTGAGGTCCAGTATTTTCCGAGCGTATAGATTATAAGGATCGTTAAACCACTCCCGAATATCGGTTGCAGATAATGAGGTGGGTCGCAAAGCTATCGGCGGACAGGGCGCAGGAGCGTTACGCGGTACAATGCGCTGTGGGCGGTCAATATTTTTCGCCCATACAAGAGCAGGGTGCTGGTAATCTTTCCATGTAATATTATTTTTTTCTAAGACAGCAAAAAGTTGTTGTAACCATCGGGAGGGAAGGGTCAGGCTGCCTTCCCGTTTTTTTGACCATGTTAAGATAACATGGGGCGCACAGAAAGGCAGAATAAAAGTATATGCCGCGCGGCCGGTGTTTTGTTCAGGATCCGAAAAGCCCAAACTGCGTTGCATCGAAAGCGAAAGCCATGGGTCGGGTGTTTGCGTCTGGGGCCAGATCTTTTCATTTAATCCCGATAAAATAACGGTATCCGCGTCCATGAGCAGCCCTTCGTG
>CAYRRF010000054.1:2440-9176 GCA_964426595.1 uncultured Bdellovibrionales bacterium
CGGCGTGACAATTCGCAGGCGGGGATGTAGTTCGTGCGTGCCGGGCGCGTGGATCTGGGACAGCATAGAAGTGAAAAACTCATTATATTCCTGTGCCGTCATGGTGAGTTGCGCCATCTCGGTCATATGAAGCAAGGTTATAAAATGCTCGGCTAACTTTTCGGCGGCTTCTCCTTGCCAAAGCTTGTCCGGACCTTCGCTTAGAGCTTCGACGCACTGAATATGCTCTTTGATCCACTCGCCCAGCGTCTGCGGGGCTGTTTTTTGTGTGAAAGAGAGCTTCTGTTGCGCGGCTTGCAGAAATGCGCTTGCCTCTTCGGAAATATCTTTCGGCTGTAATGTAAAAAGCCGCTCTACTGAAAATGGACCGCGCAGATTTTCTAGGTCCAGTGTATCCAAGCCGGCATATGTTTGGGCCAAGGGGTGACGAAACAGACTTAAAAAATGCGATACCGGATGTGTGGTATCCGTAAAGCGCAGGATAAGGCGAAAAAATTGCCCTATCGGCGTGTGGCTCAGGGGTGTGTTTCCGGATTCGTGCAGGGTTATGCCCCAGCGCTGCATCTCGTGCGCAATACGCTTTCGCAAGTCACGATCGGCGGTAATGACAAGCGCAGTTTTGTGTGGTGTCTCTAAGGTCTCTCGTAACACCAGCGCAATCGCTCGGGCTTCGTGATGAAGCGTATCGGCTTGCAGAAACTGGATGTTTTGTAGTTTGTTTTCCGGCAGCGTAGCCGTCGATAGGTCGTAGGTTGCAACCGGCTGCAAAGCCTGATGAATAAGTTTCGTTTGCAAAAGCTGTTTTGCACTGTTGTTCTGGGGTAATTCCGGCCACAGCGGAATGTTTTTGGGTTCCAGATCATTGTGCGCCAGAAATTCTTTGAAAAAATAATAAGGATGCGTGCTATCTAAAGCATCCCAGTAATGCATGGGATAATCCGGATCAAATCCAGCCAGAAGGACTGCGCCCTGGGGCAGGTGACCGATAACCGTCAAAAGCTCGTAGAGTTGCGGGGTGATGTTTTGTGTAACGACTGCGATTACCGGGGTTTGCGGCTGGACATCGCGCAAAGCCTTTATCTTTTTCGCAAGCAGAATTTTACGACGCATGGCCGGATCACACAGACGCCGCTCTGCCAGATAACGTGGCCAGTGGCTTTGAACGATGCCAAGAAATTGCATGCTCTTTTGCCAATGCACGGCCAGATCGCCTGTAACAAGGGTGGATATATTTTCCAGTGATACATCCTCGTTAATCGATCGATCAATCAGCCGCGCTAGATCCCCCGCAATGATAAAAGCCTGTGCCGGAGAGAATGTTTCATCGCCCCGCGCCAGAATCATTTTTGTAAGAATGAGCTGGCGTTCCAGGGGGTCAATCGCTTGCAGGACTTCTGGATCATCTCCGAATGTCAGCGGATCAATGGCAAAAATATCCTCGGCGTCGCTTTCGCCCAAAGCAAGCAGACGCGGAAGAAGGGTGGGTTGTCCATCGGTGGCGGCCAAAAATGCGTCCCGTACCGTACGACTGGCACGACGGTCGGGCAAATAAAGTTGGATGTCGGTTAAAGATAAACGATTATCCTGTGTATGATCCAGCAAGGCTTTTGCAAGCGTCCGTGCGACCGGCCATCCCAAGGGTAAGGTATATATTTTAGGAAGCGTCGCCATGATCGTCTCGTGGTTAGCTGGAAAGAATGCGTGTGATCGCCTGGTATTCTTGTGCGGTCGTAATGCTGTACCATTCGCCTTCGTGCACAAGTCCATAGAATCGTCCTTGGCGTTTGGCTTTGTCCAAAAGCTGTGTCAGAGGAAAAGCACCATCGCTGCACCCGATAAAAAGGCGCGGATGGATGAGATAAATCCCTGCATTAACCAGCGGGGCCATCTCGCCCGGTTCGGCGCGGCGCAAACGGTAATTCGTATCATCGACGACAAAATCACCGTGGCCTTTGTACCAAGGCAGTTTCTCGCGCTCGACCACCAGCGCCAGCACGTCCATCTTGTCATCGTCCCAATAATCCGGCAGGCGCTGTAACGCAGGGCGTGTTTTATTTATCCACATGATGTTGCTATGCAGGACCAAAAAAGGTGTTTTGCCCAATTGCGACAAAGCTTCACGTACGGCACCGCCCGTGCCCATCAGCTCTTCTTCGACCATGATGTGAACATACGGCAGAATGCGTTTTTTCAAATGTTCGCAAAGGGCGTCCGCACGATAATGCACATTCACCACGACATCTTTGACACCGGCCTGTTCCAGATGATCCAGCGACCAGTCGATCAGCGCCTTTCCCGCCACCGGCAGCAAGGCTTTCGGCGTGTCATCCGTATAGGGGCGCAGACGACGGCCAAGACCCGCGGCAAGCAGCATGGCCTTTTGCGGCATAGGAATACTCATTTTAATTTTTCCAATCGTTTTAACCAGGCGGGGTTTCCCCGATATCTTAGAAGCCGTCCTCCGGAGGAGCAAGCTTCCAGGTGGATGCACAGCGCATCTTCCGGGGTTAAATCCCCCAACCGTTCCGGCCATTCCGCCAGGATTAACCCATTCAGGCGGCTATCCTCCCAGCCTAATTCCACAATGGCGCGGGGATTATCGTCTTTGAGGCGGTAGAGGTCATAGTGGTACAGCATTCCCTGCGGCGTGTCATAGGTCTGGACAAGGGTAAAGGTCGGGCTGACAACCTCGGTGGTGGCGGGCGACAAACCCGAGATAATGCCGCGGCTGAGGGTGGTTTTGCCCATCCCCAAATCGCCGTACAGAAGTAACGTATCCCCCGCCTGCAGCAGCGTGGCCAATTGGCGGCCATGTGCTTCGGTACTTGCGGCGTCGGGCAGGGTAAAGCTATACTCGGACATATCTTAATTTAGCGTAGTGAGTGCCATGGCCGCAAGCCTGCAAACCGATATCGTCATCATAGGCGCAGGCCCCGTAGGGCTGTTTGCGGTGTTCCAGTGCGGCATGCTGGATATGCGCTGCCATGTCGTCGATGCTTTGGATGCTTTGGGAGGGCAGTGCACAGCGCTGTATCCTGAAAAGCCGATCTATGATATCCCGGCGTGTCCCGCAGTGACCGGGCAGGAATTGATCGATCGTCTGGTAGAGCAGGCGGCGCCCTTTAAACCCACCTATCATCTGGGCCAACAGGTTCTTGCGGTGCAGCCAATATCGAACCAGGGATGGTCTGTCCGCTTAAGCAACGGAACAACGCTGCAGGCAAAGGCCATTATGCTGGCCGGGGGAGCGGGTGCTTTTGTACCCAACCGTCCGCCGTTGCACGGGATTGAACAGTATGAAGGCACCAGTGTCTTTTACGCGGTCGGCAAGCGTGACAGCTTTGCAGGCAAGCGTATTGTCATCGCGGGTGGTGGCGATAGTGCGGTGGATTGGGCGTTGTCATTAGCGGAGGTTGCGCAATCGGTGGCGTTGGTGCATCGCCGCGACGAATTCCGTGCTGCACCCGAGTCGGTCAAGCGCTTGCGTGAATCGAAAAAGATTGAATTGGTTGTGCCCTATCAATTGGCAGGGCTGCGCGGCCAGGGAGCGCAGCTGCAACAGGTCATGGTTAAAACCTTGCAGGGCGAGGAGCGGTCGTTAGATGCGGATGTGCTTTTGCCTTTCTATGGTCTGGCCTCTAGCCTGGGGCCGATTGCCGCGTGGGGTTTTGAATTGCACAAGCATCAGGTAACGGTGCATCCCGCCACGATGGAGACCAATCTTTCCGGCGTGTATTGTATGGGCGACATGGCACATTATCCGGGCAAATTGAAGTTGATCCTGCAAGGCTTCTCCGAAGCGGCGATGGCCGCACATGCTGCCTTTGCACGCGTGCATCCCGGCCGTGTGCTGGACCTTGTTCATTCGACGGATAAAGGCGTGCCGACGAGCAGTAAAAAATAAAACATGTACGAAGAACTTACCTCTCCCCTCAAGGGAGAGGTATTCTCCACTAGCGATACGGCTTAGCGGCGCTGTGGAAGTTATAATCGTTTCCGCGCCACCAGAGTCTGGCGGCGGATGATGTTTGACGATACGCGCGACTTCTCGTTGCGAAAAGGCGTTGGATCGGCAGATAAATGCGTCACGTCCCACAGCGCCTCTGCAAAGAGATCTGGCATCAGGTTTTCCTCCAGCCGTTCCGGCGGATCGTAATCGGATAGAAACAGGCTTTGCCGCAGCACGCACAAACCACCCGGAAGGACCATATCCTGCATGACGCGCACAGCGGCGATTTGTTCTTCACGACTGTCTAATTCTGCCAGTAAACCCGAGCAGAACACGACATCGTAGTGATCGGACACTGTATAGGAACAAATATCAGCATGGATAACGGTAATCACCTCCGATTGCTCCGCGATCATCCGGCAGGAAGATGTCGCCGCGTCAAGCGCCGCAACCGAAGCAAAACCCATACGAACGAACTCCAGCGCGTAACGGCCATTGCCGGAGGCAATATCAATGATGGTGCGGCCCTGTGGCTGGCCGCAATGTGTCAGCATATCTGTGCTAGGGGGTCCGAAGCCTTTGGCCGGGTCTTGCCAGACGTATTCGTAATCTTTTTTGTTCATGCTCAGCCTCATCTTTTTGTAAGAATAATTAAAGATAAGCGGGAATCTCTGACTATTTCTTAGTGACTTCCACAGCAATATCGACCATGTTCTGGGCGCTGCCTTTGCGCAGATTGTCGCCCATCAGCCAAAAGCTCAGACCGTTCTCTACCGAGATGTCATCGCGCATACGTGCAACGAATGTCAGGGCCTCGCCGGTAATGTCGCTGTGCGAAGGGAGGTTTGTGTCATCTTCGACAATGGCCAGACCTTTTTGATCCGACATCCACAATGAAGCTTTGATCGGGGAGATGTCTTCCGCGCATTCGACGTTCACCATGATGCCATCACCGACAAAACAGGGTACGGTGACGGTATTAATCGCTACTTTAAGCTTGGGATCGATGATTTTCTTCAGCATGCCCATCGTATTGACTTCGACATCCGTCATATTGTCGTCGCGTTCAAACCCCACCATCGGGTAGCAATTAAACGCAATTTGCTTGGGCAGATGCTCGTGATGCACGTCCTGTGCCATGAAAATAGCCTTGGTCTGCGAAAACAGCTCGTCCTGCGCATCACGTCCCCAGTGGCTGACGGATTGATAGGTGCTGGCGACAACGCGCTTGATGGGCGCGTGCTTGTGAATGGGATTCAATGCAAGCGCCAGAAAGATGCTGATGCTGTTGGGGTTGGCAATGATGCGTTTTTTAAGGGTATGGCACAACGCGCCATTCACTTCCGGAACGATCAGAGGCACATCTGGATCAAATGCAAAAACACCCGAGCCATCAATCAGGAGAGTGGGAAGGTCTTTGAGTTTTTTGGCAACGGCGGCGGTGATACGTGCATCCCCCGCATGCAAGACAATATCGGTGTTACGAAAGTCATAGCTGTCAAAAGAATGAATATCGACCACCCCATCCTCGCCAAACGAGGCTTGCTCGCCGGTATGGGTCGTCGTGTCCAGGGCCGTGACGTGCGAGGCCTTGGCCCCGTATTCGGCCAGCATATTCAGGACTTCACGCCCTAAAACCGTACTGGCGCCGGTGACAGCTATCCTTGTTTTTTGCAGCGACATCGTCCACACTTCCCTTTGTATGAGTTATATTCAGACCGACTATAGGGCTTTGGCCCATGCAGGCCAAGAGGGTTTACCCTTGCGCTTGGGCAATGGCGTTGTAGCGATCGGCAATTTTGACGGGGTGCATCGCGGGCATCAGGCTTTGCTGGCGCAGGAGCGGGCGCTGGCGGATGCAAATAATCTGCCGCTGGTGGCGCTGACATTCTCGCCGCATCCCCGCCGCTTTTTTCAACCCGACATTCCGCCCTTTTTATTATCGGATCCGATCTTGCGCCGGGATTATCTGTTGCAGGCGGGTGCAGATGCGGTGGTCGATATGCAGTTCGATGGTGTTTTGGCCCGTACCGAAGCCGCGGAATTCGTCAAGCATATTCTGGTGCAATCGATGCATGTCAGTCACATCGTCGTCGGCGAGAATTTTACCTTCGGTGCCGGACGGCGTGGCAATGTCGCGCTGTTGCACGTCTTGGGGCAAGAGTATGGGTTTCGCGTTACGGGCGCGGCGTTGATGGGAGATCTGAACGGGCAGCGTGTTTCTTCCGAGCGTGTGCGTCAGGCGGTGCGTCTGGGGCATATGGCGACAGCCGAAGATCTGCTCGGTCGTCCATGGCAGACACGTCACGAAGTTATTCGCGGCGATCAGCGCGGACGGGCGTGGGGATTTCCGACGGCCAATATGATGCTGAATGAGTATATCCATCCCGCCTATGGTATTTATGCGGCACGCATCACCGTTGAAGGACAGGACGCATCGCACAAAGCAGTGATGAGCTTTGGCAAGCGTCCGCATTATCCGCTGCAGCAACCGCTGCTCGAGGCGCACCTTTTGGATTTTGAAGGCGATCTGTACGGCAAGGTCCTGCGCGTCCAATGGTGCGATTACTTGCGCCCCGAAAAACGCTTTGCCAGCGAAGATCTGTTGCGCAAAGCTATCGCCGAAGATGTGCAAAGAGCCCGGGAGCTGTTGTCTAGCCCTTAGCGGCCGTATACTGCACCAGATCAATCAACTTGTTCGAGTAACCCCACTCGTTGTCGTACCACGACACAAGCTTGACGAAGGTTGGCGACATCTGAATGCCGGCCTTGGCATCGAAGATACTG
>CAYRRF010000054.1:9186-10457 GCA_964426595.1 uncultured Bdellovibrionales bacterium
GGTGCGTGCATCACCGTTGAAATCGGTCGAAACGACTTCATCTTCGGTGTAGCCTAAAATGCCTTTCAGCTCTTGTGTGCTGGCGCGTTTCATTTCGGCCTTGATCTCATCATAGCTCGCGGGTTTTTCCAGACGCGCCGTCAAATCGACAACCGAGACATTGGCGACCGGTACGCGGAACGACATGCCCGTCAGTTTGCCTTTGAGCGAAGGAATGACCAGTCCGACCGCTTTGGCGGCGCCCGTCGAAGAGGGAATGATATTTTGATACGCGCCGCGGCCACCGCGCCAGTCTTTGGCGCTGGGGCCATCTACCGTTTTTTGTGTAGCCGTAACGGCGTGCACGGTTGTCATCAACCCTTCGGCGATACCCCATTTATCGTGCACGACTTTGGCCAAAGGGGCCAAGCAATTGGTGGTGCACGAAGCATTGGAAATAATCGTCATGCCGGGATCGAAGGTTTTTTCGTTGACGCCCATGACAAAGGTCGGCGTATCGTCTTTTGCAGGGGCCGACAGGACCACACGCTTGGCACCGGCTTTCAAATGTGCGCCGGCTTTTTCTTTATCCATAAACAATCCGGTGCTTTCCACGACAGTGTGCACACCGACATCGGACCATTTTAAATTGGCGGGATCTTTTTCCGCAGTGACACGGATTTTCTTGCCATTGACGATCAGCTGTCCGGCGTCCACGCCGACATCGCCGTGAAACAGGCCGTGCGTCGAGTCGTATTTCAGCATATAGGCCATGTAATCGACATCGATCAAATCATTGATGGCTACGATTTCAATATCGGGACGAGCGGCGGCAGCGCGAAAAACCAGGCGGCCAATGCGGCCAAAACCGTTGATGCCAAGGCGTAGAGTCATGTTACACACTTCTTTCTTGTGAGGAGGTTTATGCCGCCAAAATAGCGTATTTGAGCGACAGAACAAGGGCGAGTCGGATGTTATGCGAATCGAAACGCTTTTTCGGCCCAAAACCCCTTGTCAGAGCGCCAAAAGAGGGGTAAGAACGGGGGCAACAGATTAATTTTGTCCACTTGCTGTAAGGAGTCCTTTATGAACCGTCGCCTATTTGCCGCTATTGCTCTGGCTTTTCTGACCGCTGCGTGCGCGTCCAAAACCAATTCTGACGCCGCCGCTACGACGGATGGTGCCACCGCTGACCGTGCGCCTTTGTCGCGTAACGATGTGATTTTCGACAAAGATATGGCCGGTAAAGGCCAATTCGGTCCTGGCAGCCAGGAAGACCTGAACGCCCAAGC
>CAYRRF010000055.1:0-1536 GCA_964426595.1 uncultured Bdellovibrionales bacterium
AGGATCGAGCTGGCGACGACCGCATTGGTTGTCGCACGTCCGACACCTTGCGCGCCGCGACCCGAGTTATAGCCGTGATAGCATCCCATCAAGGCGACAATAAAACCGAACGCGGCCGCTTTGGTCAAACCCGACATGACATCCATATATTCCAAGAAGTCATAGGTCTGTTTCAAATACGTCGCGGCATTAAAATTCAACTTATAAACGCCGACCATATAGCCGCCGAAAATGCCGATAATATCCGCAATAACGACCAGCAGCGGCAACATGATCGTACCAGCAAAAAGGCGCGGGGCTACCAGATATTGGAACGGATTGGTCGAAAGCGTGCGCAACGCGTCCAGCTGTTCGGTGACTTTCATCGTGCCGATCTCGGCGGCCATACTGGCGCCGATACGTCCCGCCACCATCAAACCGGCGAGGACCGGAGCCAATTCCCGTGTCACCGACAAGGCCACAACCGAGGCTACGGCCCCTTCAGCATTGAAACGTGCAAAGCCGGTATAGCTTTGCAAAGCCAGCACCATCCCGGTGAACAAAGCCGTCATACCCACGACGGGCAACGAGTAATAACCAATGTCAATAAACTGGCGCAGGATGTGACGCGGATAATGCGGCGGCAGGATAACCGCTTTAAGCGATTCAAAAATAAACAACGCCAAAGCACCAACGGCTCCGCAAAAGTGCAGGATCATCTGCCCGACATGCTGGCACAGGACGACAAGAACGGTTTTAATACGTTTAAACATGCCCGCCAGCATGGCACGAACACCTGCCGGAATCAACCCTCTGCCCCGACGTATCGGCGCTCAAAGCGCGGACCCAATGCCGTAAAAAGCTCATAATCAATCGTTCCGGCCATACGCGCCAGCTGCTCGGGGGTTTGATACGGGCTGAACACATCCAGAAAATCGCCCTCATGCACCTGCACGTCTTTTAAGTCGACGGTCACCAGATCCATCGACACACGGCCCACAACCGGCAAGGCCTGATCTCCGTAATAGAGATGCGCCTGATTGCCGCACGCACGTAAAAAACCATCCGCATAACCGATCATCACAGTCGCTAAACGTTGTCCTTGGGTGACGGTAGCAGTGGCGCCATAGCCAACAACACCGTTTTCATTCACCTGTCGCACTTGCAAAACAGGAACCTGCAATCGTACAACCTGATGCATCGGGTTATCCACTCCGGGGCGCGGGTTCAAGCCATACAAAGCCGCACCGGGGCGCACCAAATCAAAATGAAAACGACTGCCGCAAAAAATACCATCCGACGCGGCCAAGGATTTGCGCGCCTGCGGAAAGTGCTTGGCACACTGGTGGAAACGCTCTAATTGCTGCTCGTTCATCGGGTGCTGGGGATCATCGGCACAAGCCAAATGACTCATCACCAGCGCGACATCCGTCTGCGGATCCAATCTTAGAAAGTCTTTGGCATCGAAACCCAGACGGTTTAATCCCGTATCCACATGCGAGACTTTTTTTGGGTGTTTCCACCATACAATTTTCTGCGGGTGATTGAGACACCGAA
>CAYRRF010000055.1:1554-4553 GCA_964426595.1 uncultured Bdellovibrionales bacterium
TAACCGCATCGGAAGGCACCCAACGACGCAGTGCCATTCCTTCGTCTAAAGTCGCTACAAAAAACGTGCGCACATTATTTTTGTACAAAGAAGGTGCGATCGCCTGCATGCCCAAACCGTATGCATCGGCTTTCACCACCGCCGTACAAGTTGCAGGACTGACACGCTGTTGTAAAAAACGTAAGTTTTTTTCGATAGCTTCCAGATAAATCGTCAGAACGGGTTTCATCGATCCCCTGCCTTGCCGCCGTTAGGCTTCGGGCACATGATAGGCACGATCCAGATTGCCAAACTTGGTCAATTCACCGTTGAAAGACAGGGCCACTGTACCAATCGGGCCATGACGCTGTTTGCCGATGATACATTCGGCAACATTGCGCACCGCTTCCAGACGATCGGCCACCTTGTCATCGTTCTCACGCGCCAGATAATATTCTTCCCGGTATACGAACATGACGACGTCGGCGTCCTGTTCGATCGAACCCGATTCACGCAAGTCCGACAATTGCGGACGCTTGTTCTCGCGTTGTTCGACCTGACGCGATAACTGCGACAGCGCCAGAACGGGCACTTGCAATTCTTTGGCCAGCGTCTTCAAGCCGCGGGAAATCTCGGATACTTCCTGCACGCGGTTTTCCTCGCTGCGGCGCGTCGTACCGCCGATCAGCTGCAAATAGTCGACAACGATCATACCCAAACCATGCTGACGCTTGAGGCGACGCGCCCGCGCGCGGATATGCGCAATCGTCAAAGCCGGCGTGTCATCAATGTAAAGCGGTACCGATGCCAAAAGATTGCTGGCTTCGGCAAACTTGCGGAAGTCTTCGTTTCGTATCTGGCCTTTGCGGATCTTGTCGCCGGAAATTTCGACAACTTCGGCCAGCAAACGTGTTGCCAACTGTTCCGAAGACATCTCTAAGGAGAAGAAGCCAACCACAGCCCCTTCTTTGCCACCTGTTTCGTAATGGCGGCGCGCGGCATTAAAAGCGATGTTCGTAGCCAAAGCCGTTTTTCCCATCGATGGACGACCGGCCAGAATAATCAAATCACTACCATGCAAACCACCTAACTGACGGTCCAGATCAATCAAACCTGTGGTGACACCTGTTACATGGCTATCGCTGGCTTTGGCTTTCTTGGCTGTTTCAATTGCCGCTTGTATCGACAGTTCCAGCTTGGTAAATCCGCCTTTGAAATCCCCGTATTGCGCCAGCTCGTACAATTTACGCTCAGCCATTTCAATTTGCTGGTTTGCGGGATGATTTAGATCATGTTGATAGGCTTCGCCGACCAGCTGCTCGCCCAACTGGATTAGCTGGCGTCGTAAATGATGTTCGAAAATCGTGCGCGCAAAGTCTTCGACATTCATCACCGATACAACGACGCTGGCCAGCTCGGCCAAATACGAAGGACCACCGATTGTCTTTAAATCTTCATCCTGCTCAAAGTACGGCTTGATCGTAATCGGCGTCGCGTTCAGCCCGCGCTCAAAGAAAGTACAAATCGACTGATAGATGCGTCCATGCACGGGAATAAAAAAATGCTCGGCACGCAGAAACTCGGAAACCTTCTCCAAGCCGTTATTATTGACCAGCAACGCACCCAGCAGCGCCTGTTCGGCTTCCTGGTTATGCGGCATCTCGCGCCACGACGTTTCGGTAGAAACCTCGGACACATTACTGGGGACGGCGCGAAGAGATAAGGCGTTCATGGCGAACCAGTCTACAGGGTTTAGACAGTTAAAAACAACCCTTAAATGTGGGCTATTATCCCTTTGGTTAATAGGGTCTTTTTATTAAATCTCGACGGCTTCGTCTTCTTCGTCATCCAGATCATCCGCCAACGCATCGTCTTCGGCATCGGCGTCGTCTTCGACTTCGATCTCCAAATCCTCCAGCTCGGGCGCATCCGCCATTTTGATTTCTTTGGGTTTCTTGCCGTCCTTGCGGTTCGGTGCCTGGAAGGCAATCGCGACGTGTTCGGCGCAATAAGGATGCCCGGTAATGCTGACACCCCCGCAATAGCCAAAGCCCGACTCTTTAGGATCCCCTACTGGCCAGCGACACATGCGTTCTTTCAAATCGAGGATTGATAATACCTTGCCATCGCTGCGGCTGGTCTGATTGGCCATCGCCGCCAACACGACCGGCTCGGGCGGTTTGCCCGGAGCGTTCGGTTTGGAAGGCTGCGCCTTGGCCGGGGCCGGAGCGGGTTTGACGGCAACCGGAGCGGCCATCCCTTTTTTGGCGGGCACAGCAGCAGGGGTTGCCGCTTTGGGAGCTAAATAGGATTTCTTCGGCGCAGGCGCTGCAGGAGGCACCATTTTAGGGGGCGGCGGGACCGCTTGTTTCTTATTGGCGGGGGCCGGAGCTGCCTTTTTGGCGGCCGGCGTTTTGCTGGCAGGCGTCACCGGGCTGGGGCGGCCGGAAAGACCCAAGCGGTGGGCTTTGCCGATAACGGCATTCCGCGTGATACCGCCCAGTTTCTCGGCAATTTCCGAGGCACTTTTGCCTTGTTGCCACATTTTCTTCAATGTGGCGATACGATCGTCGTTCCAACTCATGGAAATCCCCTGTTTATTAATCTCTTAAGCCTATAGCAATTTATAGGGCTTAAAGTAAGATGCACCCTGCCCTCCCTTTGTCAAGGACCTGCATGACGTCGATCCCTCCCGTTACCGAAAACAATTGGATTATTCGCCCCGGCCTGGTGGACTATGAAGACCCGCTTCTGGGATGTTTAACATACATCACGAATATTTTGCAGCAGCCCGTCTCACGTCAGGCCCTTAAAGCAGGTCTGCCGCATGCCGATACGCGCTTCAGCCCCGAGCTGTGCGTACGCGCAGCCGAACGCGCCGGCTTCAACGCTAAAATCGTCAAGCGTCCGGATATTCGTCACATTTCGCGCCTGACCTTGCCGGCGATCTTATTGCTTCAAAACAAACAAGCCGTTGTCCTGCTGGGTTACGATACTAAAAAGAACACGGCCGAGTTAGC
>CAYRRF010000055.1:4563-7323 GCA_964426595.1 uncultured Bdellovibrionales bacterium
CCGGCGGTAACGTTACCGTCCCATTGGCGCAACTGGCCCTTGAGTACACCGGCTATGCTCTGTTCGTCAAACCGCGCTTTCGTTTTGATACACGCGCAGCGGATCGCGCCTATGTCGCGCATGATGATTGGTTTTGGGGCACGCTCAAACGTTTCTGGCCGATCTATCGCCACGTGTTTTTGGCCTCGTTTTTGTTGAATCTTTTTGGACTAGCCACCCCCCTCTTTACCATGAACGTCTATGATCGTGTCGTGCCAAACGAGGCCACATCGACCTTGTGGGTGTTGGCCAGCGGCGTCATCGTCGTCTTTATTTTTGAATTCATCTTGCGCAACCTGCGCAGCTATTTCATCGATCTGGCAGGCAAAAATGCCGACACGCTGATTGCCAGCCATTTGCTCGAGCGCGTTATGAGCATGCGCATGGATACGAAACCGGAATCCACGGGCTCGATGGCCAATAATCTGAAAGAATTTGAATCGTTGCGCGACTTTTTTGCCAGCGGCACGTTGGTGCTGCTTGTCGACCTGCCTTTCGTCTTTCTATTCTTACTCGTCATGTTCCTGATTGCCGGACCTCTGGCGCTGGTTCCGACGCTGGTTGTGCCTATCGTCATCGGCATTTCCTGGGCCTTGCAAAAACCGCTCAAGCGCATCACCGATCAAACCATGGCGGAAAGCAATCAAAAACACGCCATTCTGGTCGAGGCCTTGTCCGGTTTGGAAACCATCAAAGCCGCCGGCGCGCAAAGCCGCATTCAAGGACGATGGGAACAATTGGTCGGCATCACCGCCGCCACCAGCGGTAAAGCCAAAGCTGTTGCTTCGCTGGCCACCACCTTGACCGCCCTTATCATTCAAATGACAACCGTGGTGGTTGTGCTGTTCGGTGTGTATATGATGATCGACAAGCACCTGACGATGGGGGCGTTGGTAGCCATGACATTGTTGACGGGCCGCGCTTTGTCACCTTTGGGCGCTGTCTGCGGCTTGATGCTTAAATACGAGCAATCCCGCGTCGCCTTGGAAGCCTTAAACAAATTGATGGACAGCCCCTCCGAGCGCCCTGCCGGCAAAGTGTTCCGTCATACACCCGAATTGCTTGGCCAGATCGAATTTCAAAACGTCACCTTCAGCTACCCCAACAGCAGCGAAAAAGCGCTGGACAGTGTATCGTTTACCATTCGCCCCGGCGAGCGCGTTGCCCTTTTGGGACGTATCGGCTCGGGCAAAAGCACCATCGGCCGCCTGTTGATGAAATTGTACGAGCCAACCGAAGGAGCCATTTTATTGGATGGCATTGATATTCGCCAGATTGATCCGGCGGATATCCGCCGTTCGATCGGATATGTGGGTCAGGATAATTATTTGTTCTACGGCACCATCCGCGACAATATTTCCTATGGCGCTCCGTACGCTGACGAACAAGCCATTCAAATCGCCGCGCATCTGAGCGGTGTAATGGATTTCGTGCGCGGCCATGCGCATGGCCTGGATCTGCAAGTCGGCGAGCGCGGCACAGCCTTGTCGGGCGGACAACGCCAATCCGTTGCTATTGCGCGCGCCCTTACCGGCAACCCGCCTATTTTGATGCTGGATGAACCGACCAGCAACATGGACAACGCTTCCGAAGCGCGTTTTCAACAGCGTCTGGCCGCCTATCGCGGATTGAAGACATTGTTGTGCGTTACGCACCGCGGATCGATGTTGAATGTTGTCGATCGCGTGATTGTTCTGGATGGCGGCAAACTGGTAGCCGACGGCCCTAAAGACAAAGTGTTAAATGACCTGGCTAGCGGAAATGTTTCGAAGGTGGTGGCGTAATGGACTGGCAGAAATTATCCGAAAAAATGCAGGACATGATTGACCCCACACGGCAGGTCGTCGAAAAACCCGAGGACGTCGCGTTTATGCCGGATGTCGAAGCTGCGATCCGCAACTCGGGCGCGCGTGCCGCGTATTTATTGTCGGTGATTGCCGCCGTTGTGATCGTTCTTTTTATCGGCTGGGCGGCGGTAGCTGTGCTGGACGAAGTTACCAAAGGCGATGGCCAGATCATTCCCTCCAGCAAGGTGCAGCTTATCCAATCTTTGGATGGCGGGGTGGTATCGGAAATCCTGGTTAAAGAAGGCGATATCGTCAATCCCGATCAGGTTTTACTGCGTATCGACAACGTCACCGCTGAAAGTAACCTTAAAGAACGTCAGGCACGTGCCTATTTCTTGAAAGCGATGATCGCGCGTCTGGACGCCGAGATCAATCAAAAGGATCTGGTCTTCCCGGAAGATCTTAAACAAGTAGCACCCCAGGCGATTACCGATCAGGTCAATCAATATAATGTGCGCCACAGCTCGCTGCAGGCAGAATTGTCCGTTTTGGAATCGCAAGTTTCACAACGCAGTCAGGAAGTGCGCGAAATGGGCGCGCGTCTGAGCCAGCTGCGCGCGAACTTGTCGCTTAAACAACAGGAACTGGATATCCGAACGCCGCTGGTGGCCCAAGGCGCGATGTCAAAAGTCGAACTGTTGCGCATTCAAGGTGAAGTGACGGACCTCAAAGGGGAAATCAATACCATCAGTACATCGGTGCCACGTGCGCAATCCGCCGTCGCCGAAGCACAAAAACGCATGGAAGAGACCAAAGCCAAAGCCCGCGCCGATGCTCAAAACGAACTGGCTTCGGCTAAAGCCGAGCTGGATTCCCTTGAGCAAGTCCTGACCGCCGGCGAAGATAAAGTCAAACGCACCGAAATGCGCAGCCC
>CAYRRF010000055.1:7333-10396 GCA_964426595.1 uncultured Bdellovibrionales bacterium
AAATCAAGATCAACACCGTCGGCGGTGTTATCAAACCCGGCGAAGATGTGATGGAAGTCGTACCATTGGGCGACACATTGCTGATCGAGGCGCGGGTTCTGCCGCGGGATATCGCTTTCATCCGCCCCGGTCAGGAAGCCAATGTCAAGATCACCGCCTATGACTCGTCCATCTATGGCAGCTTGAAAGGGATTGTCGAAGGCATCAGTGCCGACACGATTACCAATGAGAAAGGCGAAAGCTTTTACCGTGTAACGGTCCGTACCAAGGAAACCGTCATGAAGCACAACGGCAAGGACCTGCCCCTGATGCCCGGGATGACCGCCAACGTCCAAATCCTGACGGGCCGCAAGTCGATCCTGGATTACCTGCTCAAGCCCATTATGAAGGCCCGGCAGGACGCGTTGCGCGAGCGATAATCGGCCTATTCTTAAAAATTAACTAAAAAGCTATTGACTTTTATGGTGTATGTATGTTATACATATGGCAGGATTTGCGTATTCATTATAACATGGAGTTACACATGGGCCTCTTTTATACCAGTGATGCCGAAAAAAAAGCAGAGAAAATAGAAAAATTGTTGGAGGGAGACCTTGGTAAAGCCTATGATTCCTATGATGAAAAAGCCTTGGTTTTCTTGGAAAAATGGCAAGGCAAAAAACTTCCAATTGATTCTGCATGGAGAGATGACGTTAAGGCCAGAAATATAAAGGAACGCAGCGACGCTCTTAACCTGATTAAAGAAATGAAAAAAGCCGATCTGGCTTTGCTAAATGACAAGAATATTGAACCACTTGTTGACCTCAGCATTAAAAGTAAAACAGCCTTTTATAAACTGGTCGACGAGCGTGGCGATGTCGATCCTATTCTCATCGTCAATATTCGTGCTGGTGTAGCCAGAAAGCTGCTTGGAAACCTTGGTAGTACCAAAGAAGAAAGAGAAAACAATATATGGTTTGTCAAAGATCAGGCACAAAAAGCGGCGAAAGGCTATGCCCGTCTTGGCCTTGTCGATGAATCCGCTGCCATCCTGCAAGATCTGGTTAATAAAGCCAATTACGAATACAAATACATTCTAGAACCTGTTAAGGCTCTGATGGACGATCATAGTCAAAAGATTGACGAAAAAGATACAGCTTGGATGACGAATCTTGTTATTGCTGCGCTGAAAGTCCCTATGCGCAAAGGCGGGAACAACTATGGCAGGAAGCCAAAGGATAAAGCCGAGCTTCTGAGACGCATCCAGGATGATTCTATCCGATCGTCTGTGATTGACGGTCTGGTCGCTTCGGCACAACAGAACGACGCGGAACTTGCTGCAACATTGGCAGAATACACTCGACCGATGTACCCCAAACTGACCACATTGCCGAATTCCCAGCAGAAAGCGCTGGTAGCTCTGGTTGACCCTAAAAAGTTCGATATCATGGGCGAAGATGCCGCTTCTCGCTTGAATGTTCCCAATCTTCAAGATCAATTCGAGTATAGAAATCCCGTTACTGGCTTTCATCAGAACGTGCTTAACGGCATTCAAAACAGTGATGCTCATGTACTTGATGTCATTATGCCAGACTTGGACACATTGGATATATTTATCGGCAGCTATAACCGCTTCGCCGTCGCTCAAGAACCTAAACTGCAACCGTTGAGTCATCATACCCTCATTCCTGAAAAAGGTCTGTCAAGCAATCATGATGGGGCACGCAATAAGCTAATGGATATTGTTTTTGATGCTAAAGTCAAAGACAAATATCAGGCAGGTCAGCCACAGGATCAGGAGATGCAGGAAACCGTGACCCTGCTCGGTAACCTGGCAGGTGATGTACTAATCGGCGGCGATTTCACTGGCAGCACAGAAAAATCTGCGGCAGGCCGGTTCGTAAAGAAAATGATCCTGACGGAAAATGCCCACAAGCTTCTGGGTGATAAACTTGAAATGATGAAGAGCAATCTGAACAACGAAACGATGGAAATCGAATTGCCACAATTCGAAGGTGAAGGTGCAGCTATTCTCAACGGACTTTCTGTGAGTGACTTTAGAAACCGGAAAGAGATGGCCGAAACCCTCAAACGGGAATTGGCCATCGAAATCAAGACCCTGCGCCAGCAGAACGGGCAGACGGGAAAAATTACTTCACGTTACGAAACACCAAAGCCAGAATAGGCATCGGACTAAAGCGTATCATAGCGCTCTGGCAAGAAAATAATCGAAATTTGGAATACCCCCAACTATTTGCTCAAGCCTGCTATGAAGGCCCGGCAGGACGCGTTGCGGGAAAGGTAACTCACTTTAACTATTGACATAGTTTTAAATTGGGTGTAAAGTGGGCTCCATGACCCACAGCCTTGACTATTATATTCAAAAAACAGCGGACCGACTCACCCTGCCGTGGGAGTTAAAGACAAACTATAACGAAGTTTCCTTTGACATCGCCGAGATCGCCTCGTTTTATTGCGATGAGAATGATCAAAATGCCCTGTACGCCCTTCGATTAATCAAGTCGCATATGAAACAACAGGAAGTTTCCCAAAATAATCGTGACTTCATTGTAAGTATTCTAGATAAAAAACTGCCCTCTACTTCAATCTCTATCCCCCTCTGGATGCGGGACCTGCCCGTCTATCCTACGGCCAAGCACCGCCGTGCCGATGAAGTGCGCGATATGTTCAAAGAAGAAAAGCTTTCTTTGGGTGAAATAAACGCCGTTTCCCGTGATCGTCCCCAAAATAGCGCCTACCTATTCAATAAAAACCTTGGCCCGGCGATGGAGAGTCTTGAAAAAAAGGCCACGAAAGTCCACATTTCTTTTTGATAACATTCAAAAACAAATATATTTCGTTATTGAGGTGCGGCCTGTGGTAAAGTATCTTTACATTCCTCATAACCGATAATATTGGGATAAGAAGAAAATAAGGGAAGACGCCATCCCCATGTTTTAAGATCATAGGATTTGTGCTCTTCAATTTTATTATACACATCCGATGAGTTCCATTTAAAATTTTTCCACGAGTCAACGTCTTCAAAAACACCTTCGCTGGTATAAAACATATATTTGTTGTCTT
>CAYRRF010000056.1:0-7903 GCA_964426595.1 uncultured Bdellovibrionales bacterium
ATCCGTGGGTGTTCCGCTCGGATGTAGCGGCCACCGGAGCGCTGGCGGGGCTGGCCCTCGGCGATGCGGTTTATTTTGCCGATGCCAAGGGAACGATCCTTGCCACCGGCTATGCCCATCCGCAAACCCAGCTGGCGGGGCGGGTTCTGGCCAAAGGCGCCATCGCCCTGACGCCCGACTTTTTTGCCAAAAAATTTGCGGCGGCGCTGGCCTGGCGGGAAAAGAATTTTGCCGATCCATCGTATCGTCTGGTACATGCGGAAAGCGATGGTTTGCCGGGACTGGTTATCGATCGGTTTCAGGATACGCTGGTGGTT
Organism: uncultured Bdellovibrionales bacterium; assembly: GCA_964426595.1. Lineage (GTDB taxonomy): Bacteria > Pseudomonadota > Alphaproteobacteria > Micavibrionales > SZUA-601 > JAQGJA01. The sequence goes on from CAYRRF010000056.1 coordinate 318, forward strand.
CAGGTCAATACCGCCGGCATGGAAGCGTTACAGCATATGTGGCTGCCAGCATTGGAGCAGGTTGTTCCTGTTTCCACGATTGTTTTAAAGAACGATGGCAACACGCGCAGCTTGGAAGGGTTGAGTGAAAACTTGACTGTTCTAAAAGGCCAATTACCCGCCGATGGGCGCGTGATGCTGAAAGAAAACGGCATTTCTTTTTATGCCGATGTGCGCGACGGGCAGAAAACGGGCTGGTTTTTTGATCAGCGTCCGCATCGCTTGTGGGTGGCAGAAAGAGCCAAAGGCAAGCATCTGATCGATGTTTTCAGCCACACGGGCGGTTTTGGAATTACGGCTGCGGCAAAAGGCGCTGCACATGTTACATGTGTTGACAGTTCACAACATGCCTTGGATATCGCCAAAGCCAATGCCGTTTTGAATGGTGTCGAGTCGCGCAGTACGTTTCTCTGTGAAAAAGCTTTTGAAGCGCTAGAAGCGATGCAAAGCAAGCGTTTTGATATTGTCTGCGTCGATCCGCCGGCTTTTGTTAAAACTAAAAAAGATATGGCAGCCGGATTAAAGGGCTATGAGAAGCTGGCGCGTCTGGCAGCGCCACTGGTAACGCCGGGCGGCATTTTATTCTATGCGTCGTGCTCCTCGCATCCGACCGAGCAAGAGCTGTTGACAGCTATTTTAGGCGGGGCAGCCAAGGCCGGTCGATCTGCGGCGCTGGTGTATAACGGCACGGCCGGGCCCGATCATCCGATGCATCCCCAGTTGCCCGAGACGCGCTATTTGAAAGCCTTTGCGTTTCGCATCGATTAGTTATTCTTCGACCAGCCACGTGCACTGATGGCTTTGGCCGATGGAAGCAACTAGCCAATCCATGACGGGAAGAATGGCTTCTTCCAATTTCCACGGGGGATTGAGAAACAACATCCCGGAACCGATGATGCCTTGTCCGTTGGCAGGATCGCGGAAGAGGATTTCTGATACAAGAATTTTTCGCAGGCCCGACTGGCGAATTTGTTCCAGCATCGTATGGTGGCGATTGGCGGCCAAAATCGGATACCAAATCACATACACGCCGTTGCGCCATTTTTCTACGGCCTTTTGCAGGCGCGGGCCCATGAGCCTCTAATCTTCTTTGAGTTCGTAGCTCGAGTCGATCAACACCATGCCGCGCTTTTCTTTGGGGGGCATGGGATCGGTTAATGCTTTCCAGCCATCGCTGGCATAGCATTGCACGCGTGGGTCGTCGCCCATATTGGATTTCAGAATAGGAAATTCTTGTGGGTGCAGCTCGTACAGGTACAAACGGTCTTGCGCACGCAAAAGCGCAGAGGCAATGCGGGGGGAGCCGGGATAATAACGCAAGGCGCCTTCTGCATTAAGAGCGTGAACCAGTTGTTGATAAGGTGCCAGCGACGGGGGCCAGTCTTTTAGAGGCCACAGCTGGCTGATCCCGGTTTCGTATTCTTTGGTTTTCTGGGCTTCGGCACACTTCAAGTCGTACAGGCCGCGCGCGCTGTGCAGGTCCACATAACTGAAAGCCGTCTCTTTGTCCGCCAGGCGCTGAAGCAACAGGCATAAAAGACTGTGCTTGTGACAATCCGTGTTGCTTCCGGCATGATAGGGGTGTTGATAGGACAGCATCTTGCCAGCATAGCCGCCTTGGTGTTAAATGCAAGAAACAGAACAGGGAGGTTCGTTATGCGTATTTTTACAACACTCGTCGCACTATGTTTGTGGGCCTTGCCCGCTGTCGCGCAAGAGCAAGGCTGTTGTGCTTTGAACGGCACGCGTTTGGATGTATCGGCTAATGCAGATGTGAAGGCTGCGCCGGACATTGCAATTGTGTCTTCAGGGGTGGTCACGATTGGCACGACCGCCGATCAGGCCATGAAAGACAATGCGGCCAAGATGAACGCCGTATTTGCAGCGATCAAAAAAGCGAACATTGCCGAAAAAGATGTTCAGACATCGGGGATGTCGCTTAATCCGCAATATACGTACGAGCAAAACAAACCACCGAAGATTGTTAATTATCAGGCCAACAATAACATCACGATCAAGATTCGTGATATGCGGAATATTGGCCCCGTGCTAGATGCGTTGGTAGCGCAAGGCGCTAACCAGATAAACGGCCCCAGCTTCTCGGTCGATAATACGGACGCATTGATGGATATGGCGCGCAAAGAGGCGGTGAAAAAAGCCCACGAACGCGCCCAGCTCTATGCGCCGGCCGCGGGTTTAAAAGTCAAGCGTATCGTGTCCATGTCGGAAGCCGGTGGTTTTGCGCCACAGCCGATGGTAATGATGGCCGCACGCAAGATGGAAATGGCTGTTGCGGATGCCGCGGCACCGACACCTGTCGCGACGGGCGAAGTCGCCATGTCGGTTACCGTCAATGTGACCTACGAGCTGGAATAGAATCGGGCTAGCGCTTGAATTTGCGGTAGAGAGTAGATTTGGCAACGCCTAAAAGATCGGCAGCGTTGCTGTAATTGCCGTCCAAGGCGGCAAGCACATAGCCCAAAATGTCAGTTTCGATGGCATCAAAGGAACGCACTTTGCCGTTGCTATCAAAAACCAGACCTTGCCACGACGCAGCATCGCTGGCGTGTGGGGATGTTATTTGTGTTTCAAAGGAAAAATCTTCAGGTTGTAAAAGTGATTTTTCCGACAGCACGACGGCGCGATGAAGCGTGTTCTCCAGTTGGCGTATATTTCCCGGCCAGCCGTAATGGTTCAGCATTTTCTCGGCGGCAGCGGAAAGCGTGCAGGGCGCTTTGCTTTCTTGCAGGCTATAATGATGCAGAAAATGTGCGATAAGCAGCGGCAGATCGTTTTTCCGCTCGCGCAGGGGAGGAATGTGAATCGGTAAGACATTCAGACGGTAATAGAGATCCTCGCGGAAACGCCCGGCTTTAACTTCCTTATGCAGGTCTTTGTTGGTTGCCGAAAGGATACGGACATCGACGGGGACGGTACGTGTAGCGCCGACAGGATCGACTTCTTTTTGTTGCAAGACACGCAATAGCTTGACTTGGGAGTCAAACGGCAATTCGGCGACCTCATCAAGGAAAATTGTCCCGGCATTGGCCTCGCGGAACTTGCCGAGTGTCTTTTGCACGGCACCGGTAAAGGCGCCTTTTTCATGGCCGAATAAAATACTTTCGATCAGATTGGCGGGAATAGCACCACAATTGACGGTAACAAAGGCGGCGCTGCGGCGTTTGCTTTCGTTATGAATAGCTTGGGCCAGAACTTCCTTGCCAACACCGGTTTCACCGCAGAGATGCACGGGAATATCCGATGCGGCCACCTTGCGGGCCTGGGCGATGACATCTTTCAGATCCCCTTCGGCGCCGATAAGATCTTTAAATCGCCGCAGTTGTAACGAAGGACGCTTGCTATGCACCTCTTTGTTCAGAGTGCTCATTTTCAGAGCGTTTTGAATCGAAACGGTAATGCGGTCCGCCTGTGCAGGCTTGCTGATAAAATCCAATGCGCCCATACGAATGGCTTTGCTGGCCGAAGCGCTGTCGCGCGATCCGGTCAGAATAATCACCGGCAAATCTGGATAGTTTTTAGATATCTGGTCTAAGACTTCGAAACCATCCATCGTTGGCATGGACAAGTCCAAAAGCACCAGCTCGATTTCCTGTTGGGCGTCTTCCTGGATAAGGCGCAAGGCTTCTTCGCCATCACCCGCTTCCTGGACTTCGTGGCCTAAGCGGCGCCGTATAAGCGTGCCCAGCATCTGGCGCTGGGTGGCATCATCGTCGGCGATCAAAATCGTGGTCATGTCTCCACTATGCCTTGGTAGCCTTAAAATATCGTTTTAAAACGCAACTTTCTGTTTCAAATTGATACATGTGCATTGCGGTATAAAGTTACAACATATTGATAAACAATAATATTTATCTTGGCACAGATATTGTAATACATAATACAAAATACTTGTCGGGGGACAGGAAATGCACACCATATCTCATGAAGCGGAGAGGCAGCTCCATCAGCGAATCGAAGGCGACAAGACCGCCCTGCCAAATATGCGGTGCGTCTATATCCGCGATCTGGCTCCTGAAATTGAAATCACAAAAATTATCGACGTTCTGCGCGATGAAATGATCGGCATGAACAGCACGTGCTATGTGTGCGAGGATCGCGATGTCTATCTGTTGGATGCGGGTCTTTCGATACGCCTGTTGCAAAAAATTATCGATCGCATTGCAAAAGATTTGAGCGTTGATCTTGGCGGTGACAAGACGTCCTTGTATGAAGTCGGGTTTGACTGGGAAAAGATACAAAAAACCTTGACTACAAAAATTGAAATTATCGATGAACGCCGAAGAACGGCCGCCAAAACGCAGCAGGAAAAGAAAAGGCAGGAAGTATTGGGTATGGCGGTTGATCCGGCTTTATTATCCGGAATTGCAGCCAAACGACGCGCCCATAAAACTATCCAAGTGCTGGTGGTTGAAGATGATGTGTTTACACACCGCCTGATAACCAAAACCATCGGCGATCAGGCCCAGGTTCAATTTTGTACCGATGCCGCCCAGGCCATCAGTACCTATGCCATCGCCGCGCCGCATATCGTGTTTCTGGATATAGGCCTGCCGGATGTTTCGGGGCATGACGTCGTGACAAAGATATTGCAACTGGATCCACAGGCCTGGATCGTCATGTTAAGCGGTAATAGCGACATGTCGAACGTCAAACAGGCGTTAAGCAATGGTGCTAAAGGATTTGTTGTCAAGCCATTCACCAAAGCCAAAATTTGGGAATATATCAACCGTTGTCCAAAAAGCATTGTCTAAATCAGGGGGAGATAAGAACATGCAAATCAAATTACGCGATGCCGAAGAAACACTGTCAGGACTGGTAGATTCCGTTTTGTTGAATCCAGTCAGCTGGACGGATTGGCATTGCTTGTACATTGAAAATCCGGACTTGAAGGAAATCTTTACATCCGAAGAGCGCCTTATTGCTGTCGAGACGATGCTGGAAAGCTATCTTAGCAATCGCGATGGTCTGGCAGTGAAAACCCATGATTGCGGCATGTTCATTCTGAGCAAGAGCATCTCGGAGAATGATCTGTATAAAATCGGTCACCACTTAAACGATTTTATCGTTGATTTCAAAACCACTGAACCAAATATCACAGTGTATGATTTGTATATGGAGTATGATCGCTTCGTGCATAACGTTCTTAAAAAGAATATTATTCCGTCCGATCATACCTATGAGCCGCGGCTTATCGAAGCGGCACGGCAGTTGAACGACGAAGATACGCGCCGGGATATTCACCTGACCGTCAAGAAAAAGCGTGTTTTGGTGGTCGAAGACGACCCGATTGCGCGCTGGATGGTGCGCAAGACGTTGCAGGATGAATGCATGGTGGCTATGGCTTCGGGCGTGAACAAGGCTTTCTCGGCCTATCAATCCTATAAGCCCGATATCGTGTTTCTGGACATTAATCTGGAAGATGGCAGCGGCTATGACGTGTTGCAGTGGATCATGCGCCATGATCCGGGTGCAACGGTGGTGATGTTTAGCGGCAGCGATGATGCGTTGAATATCGCGCGGGCGACGGAGCAGGGCGCCAAAGGCTTTGTGCCCAAGCCGTTTATCAAAGATCATTTACTGGAATATATCTATAGCTGCCCGGCGCGTTAAGCGGCTTTGAACAGAGCGGCAGGTTTGACTAGGCGTACCCACGCGTCCCAATCGCGCTTGCCGAGATCCTTTTCAAAGGTCAAAAGATCCTGCACAGCCTTTTCACAGACTTCTTGTGGTGGTAAAATAAGCTCTGACCCGCTGGCCAACGCCAGACATTGCGCGTGGCATGCTTTTTCAAGGTGATACGCATAGAATAAGGCTTCATGTATTGTGCGGCCCGAAGTCAGTGCCCCGTGATTGCGCATTAACATGACGCATTTATCGCCCAGATCGTGTAAAATTTGCGTGCCTTGATTGGTGTTTAGAGCAAGAGAATCATAGGCGTGATAGGCGACACGATTATAAAGATGCAAGGCCCATTGACTGATCGGCATTAAGCCCTGTTTCATCGAAGAAACAGCCACGCCATGCAAAGTATGTGTGTGGAATATATGATTCAGGTCCGTTCTGGCTTGATAAATGGCACCATGAATCACATAGCCTGTTTTATTGTACTGATACTCGTTTCCTTCCAGTACAGTACCATCAAACTTTACCTTCATCAGGCAGTCCGGCGTCACTTCGTCATAGCGCAAACCAAACGGATAAATATAAAACGCATCACCTTCGGCAGCACGTGACGAAAGATGCGTATAGGTGTGATCGTCCAAGCCCAGATGCGCCATGATATTATAGGCGAGGGCGAGGTCTTTGCGGATCCGAGTGTTGTCGTTAATGGCCACGGTCAGCCTAAGTTCTTATTTGAACTTGTTGCGTTTCTCTTCGAATTCGACATGCGCGCCCACTTTGCCGGTGGTGGCGTTCATAGCACGGGGATCGAATTTCATTTTCTTCAATTTTTCCGTGGTGTTGCGCGGGTTGCGTTCGGTCACATAAAAATAGCCGGTCGGTTCGCCCTGGGCGTTTTTACCCGAGCTCTCGAGGCGGACCAGTGTTTGCGTCTTTTTCTTGGCCATGGTTCATTCCTTAAAAGTAAAGTAGCAGGGGCGTAAGATGGCAGGTTAAGGCCCAAAAGTCAAGGGAAATTGGTGGGCGTAACAGGGATCGAACCTGTGACCTCTTCCATGTCAAGGAAACGCGCTACCGCTGCGCTATACGCCCTCCCGGGACATTTTGGTGGTGGGCGGTGAGGGATTTGAACCCCCGACCACCTCGGTGTAAACGAGATGCTCTACCGCTGAGCTAACCGCCCATCCAGAAGGAAGGCCCTTTTAGCAATCCTTGGGGCCTTTGGCAAGGGTCTTTTGGACGCCTATTCCTTGTTTTTTAGGGCTTCGATCAGGGCGGAAACCTTGCCGCCATTGGCCTCGATCGTGTTGGCAAAGTCGGTCCGATGGGTCACGGACATGCTGATGCCTTCGACGTTCAGGTCAATAATTTTAAGGCCCGAGGCCGATTTGCGCAGGCGCCAGTCAAACGCCACGGGGGGCTTGTCACTGGGGAAGATGGTGCTGTTAACGATTGTGTCGCCGCCATCGGTCGGACGGGCCCCGTCGACCGTATATTTGTCCCCGGAAAACTCCAGCAGGCGGTCGGCGTATTTGTTCAGGATTACTTTTTGCAACAGGCTGGAAAATTCGCGCTGTTCGGCGGGCGTGGCGACGCGCCAGTAACGGCCCAGCGTAAAGCGGGCGATGGTTTGCAAATCAAAAGCTTTGTTCAGGATCTCGCGGAATTTGACTTTTGCGACATCCGGGGTGAGCTTGTGCGCACGTGTATCTTTGATGATCTGCAACGCTTGACCTGCGACATGGTCAACATAGTTTTTCTCGGCAGTGCAATCACCTGCAGCATGGGCCACAGGGGCTGCGGCAAGGCAGGCCACAAAAAATAGAACGGCTAGTAAACGCATATCATTCCTCCTGGGGTACGAGGACTATTTGCCCTCGGCGGCACTGTACGAATCAGATTTC
>CAYRRF010000056.1:7913-10081 GCA_964426595.1 uncultured Bdellovibrionales bacterium
TCACGTCATCATAGGCGGCGCCGTTACGCGAACGGGCATCAATAGCTGTCAGGCCGGCGCGTGTATAGATCGGCCATTCGGTATCGGAATTGTGCCAAGCCTGGTTGAACGGATCGGCAACGATATCTACGGCGCGACCTGTACCGTCACGAGCGGACGAAGGGCCGATGATAGGCAGCATCAAATAGAAGCCGTGGCCTGCACCCCAGACGCCCAATGTTTGTCCAAAGTCAGATTTGACGTTCATCGGCATCTTGATCGATGTCGCAACGTCATTAAGACCGCCCAGGCCCAAGGTGCTGTTCACAACGAAGCGACGCATGGTCAATTCGAAGTTGGCGAAGTCGCCTTGCAGCAACGAGTTCAGCATCACGACGGGTGCGTTCAGGTTGCTGAGGAAATTGCTGACGCCGTGGCGAACAAAGCCCGGCAGAATGAAATCATAGACCGTCGTGACCGGTTTCAATACGATTGTATCAACGAAATTGTTGAACTGGAAAACGGCGCGGTTGAAAGGCTCGAGAGGATCGCTGATCGGCTTGACCTCGACAACGACAGGCTTTTTAGCTGCAGCAGCCTCTGCCGCGGGTACGGCAAACAAAGCCAGAAGAGAGAGAGCAAGCACAAAACGACGCATGGCGAATCCTATGAATTTGATTAAAAGCTTTCGGACCATAGCATTTTTATGCGGTTTGCCAAGGCCTTAGGCTTTGTCTGTCTCTAGTATAGGCAAGAAGTGTTAAACTTTTATTTCAAGGACTTAGCGACTTGCTGTGCGTTGCGAAATTGCCACCCAGGCCGAGAAAAACGCATCGACGTCATTCGTGGTTGTTTGTGGACCCATCGACAGGCGCAGGGCGCATGCGGAATCATCGGGCGAATAGCCCATGTTTAGTAAAACATGACTGGGTTGGACGGAGCCCGAAGAGCAAGCCGAACCCGAAGACACGGCAATACCTGCGAGATCCAAGGCGATCAGTTGGGTCTCGGCCGGAACGCCCGGTGTAATCACTTGCAGCGTATTGCCGACGCGCGGCGCTTTTTGTCCGACGATTTTAATCTGAGGACAGGCCTGCTGCATTTTTATTTCTAACGCGTCGCGCCGTTTTTCAAGCGTACTATAGAAAGGTTGGTGTTGTAGCGCTATGTGTGCGGCGACACCAAAACCGAGAATGCCTAAAATGTTTTCAGTACCGGCACGCAAGCGTCGTTCCTGACCGCCACCGTGCAAAAGTTTTTTCATCGGACTGTCCGGATGCAATACAAGGGCACCGCACCCGGCGGGCCCGCCGATTTTGTGTGCCGAAAGCGAAAGGAAATCAATATCTATGGTGCCAAGATCAAGAGGTATTCGGCCCAACGCCTGCACGGCATCGACATGCAGCCAAGCATTATATTTTTTGCACAGTTCAGAGATCTCGGCGATGGGTTGAATAACACCGGTTTCATTATTGACCCACATCACGCAGACCAGTGTCGGTGTATCCGATTGCTGCAAGAGTTTTTCTAAAGCGATCAAGTCAACGATGCCATCGGGCGTGACGGGGATACGATTTTCGCAAAGATCGTACACCGATGGATGCTCGATCGCCGACACCAGAATGCGCGTGACGGGAGCGCGTTGCAGCACCCAGTTGTTGGACTCGGTGGCGCCGCTGGTGAAGACGATATGCGTAGGGTCGGTATGAATGGCTTGCGCAAGCTGTCGGCGTGCATGCTCGATATGTTTGCGCACCTCACGTCCGAAAGAATGAATAGAAGAGGGGTTGCCCACAAGTCCGACACCCTCTTGCAGGGCGGTCTTGACTTCTGGCAGCAGCGGCGCGCTGGCATTATAGTCGAGGTAAATTGCAGGCATTTTTATCCAAAAATCTGTGTCTTATGATGTGTGAAATAATCGAAGGGATAAGTCAACGGATTAGATGGTACGATTCTATCATGTTATGAAATAAAAAAATGCGTAAAACGCATTCTATATCAATACGTTATATATATTTTTCTTGACCAAAGAGTTAAAAATTGGTTATATCAAGGCCTCTTCTTTTCTAAGTAATTTTCTTACTTAGCAATAATGTATAAACAGGAGCTTATGGATGCCAGAGATTCTATTTAACGGCGGGGCCGGACGTTTGGAAGGTCGCTACACGCCGGCAAAATCTCCCGAAGCT
>CAYRRF010000056.1:10091-10390 GCA_964426595.1 uncultured Bdellovibrionales bacterium
ATCCCCATCCGCTCCATGGTGGTACCATGTTCAACAAGGTCATCCATACGATGAATGCCGCCTTTGTGAATAGCGGCTTTGCCACGATGCGCTTTAACTTCCGTGGCGTGGGCAAAAGCCAGGGCAAGTTTGATGATGGCGTGGGCGAGTTGGCCGATGCCGCTGCAGCTTTGGACTGGATGCAAAGCATGCACAAGAACCACGGCCCGATCTGGGTGGCTGGTTTCTCTTTTGGGGCCCTTATTTCCATGCAATTGCTGATGCGCCGCCCCGAGATCGCCGGCTTTGTGTCGGTTGCT
>CAYRRF010000057.1:0-8918 GCA_964426595.1 uncultured Bdellovibrionales bacterium
TGGTCCAATCAAGGATTACGAATGCTTGTGCGGCAAATACAAACGCATGAAATACAAAGGCATTATCTGCGAAAAATGCGGTGTCGAAGTCACGTTGACCAAAGTGCGCCGTGAGCGCATGGGTCACATCGACCTGGCCTCGCCGGTAGCGCATATCTGGTTCAGCAAGAGCTTGCCAAGCCGTATGGGTTTGATGCTGGACATGATGCTCAAGGATATTGAGAAAATCATGTACTTCGAGAGCTATATCGTTCTGGAAGCCGGCATGACCAGCCTCAAACAGCATCAGTTGCTTACAGAAGAAGAATATTTCAACGCTGTTGAGGAATTTGGCGAAGATAACTTCCGCGTGGGTATCGGCGCTGAGGCAATCAAAGAATTGCTATCGGCCATCAATCTGGAAGAAGAAAAAGAAAAATCAAAAGAAGATCTGCGCAACACCAGTTCGGAAACCAAGCGTAAGAAGCTGGTCAAACGCCTGAAACTGGTCAACGCGTTTATCAACAGCAAAACACGTCCCGAGTGGATGGTTTTGGACGTGTTGCCGGTATTGCCTCCCGAGTTGCGCCCCTTGGTGCCATTGGATGGCGGTCGTTTCGCAACCTCGGATCTGAACGATCTGTATCGTCGTGTCATCAACCGTAACAACCGTTTGCGCCGCCTGATTGAATTGCGTGCGCCGGATATTATTGTGCGTAACGAAAAGCGCATGTTGCAGGAAGCGGTAGATGCGCTGTTTGACAACAGCCGTCGTGGCCGTGTTATCACCGGTACGAACAAGCGTCCGTTGAAATCCCTGTCGGATATGCTCAAAGGGAAACAAGGTCGTTTCCGTCAGAACTTGCTGGGTAAACGCGTCGATTATTCCGGCCGTTCGGTTATCGTTGTCGGTCCAGAGTTGAAACTGCACGAGTGCGGTTTGCCAAAATTGATGGCCTTGGAATTATTCAAGCCGTTCATCTATCACAAGATGGAATTGTACGGCATGGCGTCGACGATCAAAGCGGCTAAGCGCATGGTCGAAAAACAACGCCCGGAAGTATGGGATATCCTGGAAGAAGTTATCCGCGAGCATCCGGTGCTGTTGAACCGCGCACCAACCTTGCACCGTCTGGGTATCCAGGCGTTCGAGCCGAAACTGATCGAAGGGAAAGCAATCCAGTTGCACCCGTTGGTATGTACGGCATTTAACGCCGACTTTGACGGTGACCAGATGGCTGTTCACGTGCCATTGTCCATCGAAGCACAGCTGGAAGCGCGCGTTTTGATGATGTCGACCAACAACATCTTGTCGCCAGCCTCGGGTAAGCCGATTATCGTGCCGTCGCAAGACATCGTTTTGGGTCTGTACTACATGACTCTGGAATTCGCGGGTCAAACCGGCGAAGGTATGACATTTGCAAATATCGGTGAAGTAGAATTGGCTTTGGATTCGGGTGCTCTTACTTTGCACTCCAAAATCAAAGCCCGTTACGAAACGGTGGATGCCAACGGCAAAGCCATGACGCAGATCGTTGAAACGACTCCGGGACGTTACATGCTGGCGAAATTGATGCCCAAGCATCCGAACTTGCCCTACAGCACGATCAACAAATTGTTGACCAAAAAAGAAGTGTCGAACGTTATTGATCTGGTTTATCGTCACTGCGGCCAAAAAGAGTCGGTTATTTTCGCCGACCGCATGATGAAACTGGGCTTCCAACAAGCCTGCCGCGCCGGTGTTTCGTTCGGTAAAGATGACATGATCATCCCATCCGAGAAGAAAGCGATCCTGGATCAGGCAGAGGCCAAGGTCCAAGAGTTCGAGCAGCAATATATGGACGGTTTGATCACCAAGGTCGAGAAATACAACAAAGCCGTCGATATCTGGTCGGCTTGTACCGAAAGCGTTACTGCGGCGATGATGAAAAACCTTTCCTCAACAGCAAGCGGTCCGGGCATTAACTCGGTTTACATGTGTGCTCACTCGGGTGCGCGTGGTTCCGTGACCCAGATGCGTCAGCTTGGTGCGATGCGTGGTTTGATGTCCAAGCCATCGGGTGAAATTATCGAGAACCCGATCCGTTCGAACTTCAAAGAAGGTCTGACGGTTTTGGAGTACTTCAACTCGACACACGGTGCTCGTAAAGGTTTGGCCGATACGGCATTGAAGACGGCAAACTCGGGATATTTGACCCGTCGTCTCTGCGACGTTGCAATGGATGTCACAATCCGTGAAGTGGATTGCGGTACAGATAAAGGCATTACACTGCGCGCCGTTCTGGACGGTGGTACGGTTGTAGCCTCGCTGACCGAGCGTATCCTGGGTCGTTCCGCTCTGAACGATATCAAACACCCGGTAACCAATGAAATGATTACGGCCGCCGGTGAAATTATCGACGAAGTTGCAGCAGAAACAATCGAAGAAAGCGGTATTGATGAAGTCAATGTCCGTTCGGTTCTGACCTGTAACACTGTCGTCGGCGTCTGCGGCAAGTGCTATGGCCGTGACTTGGCCCGTGGTACGAAGGTGAATATCGGTGAAGCGATTGGTGTTATCGCCGCGCAATCCATCGGTGAACCTGGTACACAGCTGACGATGCGTACGTTCCACATCGGTGGTGCGGCAACAGGTTCGGGCGAACGCTCGAATGTTGAATCGCCGTTTGATGCCAAGCTGCGTATCCAAAACAAGAATACGTTGAAAAACTCGGAAGGCGTACAGATCGTTATGGCGCGCAATACCGAATTGTCGCTGGTCGATGAAAAAGGCAAAGAGCGCGCCCGTTTCCGCGTGCCGTACGGTGCCAAATTATTGGTCAACGAAGGCGCATCGGTGAAGAAAGGCCAGATTCTGGCCGAATGGGATCCGTTCACCATGCCGGTTATCACCGAAGTGGAAGGGGTTGTCTCGTACGGCGACTTGCTGGACAACGTTTCGGTGCGTGAACAAACAGATGACGCAACGGGTATCAGCTCGAAAATCGTCATGGATTGGCGCTCGCAGCCGAAAATGGCTGCCTTGCGTCCGCGCATCATGTTGATGGACAACAAAGGTAACCCGCAGAAACTGCCAAGTGGTTTGGAAGCGGTTTATTACATGTCGGTCGGAACGATCTTGTCGATGCCGAACGGTGCGACCGTTAAAGCCGGGGATATCATTGCACGTATCCCGCGCGAAACGACAAAAACCCGAGACATTACCGGGGGTCTGCCGCGTGTGGCTGAACTGTTCGAAGCCCGTCGTCCGAAAGAAGCCGCTATTATCTCGGAAATCGATGGTCGTGTCGAATACGGCAAGGATTACAAGTCCAAGCGCCGTATTGCCGTGATCCCGATGGATGGTGATACCAACGCCGCCAAAGAATATCTGGTACCGAAAGGCAAACAGATCATCGTTCAAGAAGGCGATTTGGTTGCTAAAGGCGATGTTCTGGTGGATGGTTCGCCGGTGCCGCACGAAATTTTGTCGATCATGGGTGTGGAAGCTTTGGCGGACTACCTGATCAATGAAATTCAGGACGTTTACCGTCTGCAAGGCGTGAAAATCAACGATAAGCACATCGAAGTGGTTGTGCGTCAGATGATGCAGAAAGTTGAAATCACCGAAACAGGTGATACGACCTTCCTCGTTGGCGAACAGATCGATCGTTTAGACTTTGAAGAAGAAAACACCCGCACGATGACCGAAGGTGGTATTGCTGCAAAGGCGATCCCGGTTCTGCAAGGTATCACGAAAGCCTCGTTGCAAACACGTTCCTTCATCTCGGCAGCGTCGTTCCAGGAAACAACCCGCGTTCTTACAGAAGCGGCTGTGAATGGCAAAGTCGACAAGCTGGACGGCCTTAAAGAGAACGTTATTGTTGGCCGCCTTATCCCGGCTGGTACAGGGGCCTATATGCACAGCATCAAGCGACTGGCTGCCGAGCGCGACCACGCGTTGGCTCCGCCGCAAGACACAAGCGCCTTACCGGGCGCCGAGTCGATCGCTGCAGAATAACATCGAGCGCAAAAGATTGAAAAAACCCCGCAAAAGCGGGGTTTTTTATTTAGGTGTTCCGGACCATCCTATAAGGATTTTAAATCTATTTTTGTCGCGATTTTTAAAAGTGATTCCATCATCCGTGCTTATAACCATGGATTTTTTACCTATCCAAAATCGGAGATAGAGGGCTTGAATTCTTATTCTTGCGATACCTTGAACACGTGTTTCGTGTTCGCCTTGTTCAATCTCGTGACAGATGAACCACTGATTGCCAATACCGATTTCGTTATAGATGCGTATGGAATTAGATGAGCTTGGCAACAATATTCTCCACCGTTAAGCCAAAATGCTTGTACAGTTCCTGATAGGGAGCGGATTCGCCAAAGGTGGGTACCCCAAAGAACAAACCCTCCTCACCCAGCAAAGCATCCCAGCCTTGTTTGCTGCCAGCTTCGATAATGACACGGCGGCCCGAGCCCAAGACCTCTTTTTGATAAGCAGGGCTTTGGGATAGGAAAAGTCGGCGTTCGGGCATTGACACGACACGTGCGGCGATATTTTTTGCTTTCAAAGTTTCGTAGACCTCGACCGCCAGTGACACTTCGGAGCCAGTAGCAATGAGTGTGATTCCAGAAGAAGAATCGCCTCGCAACACATACCCGCCTTTGGTGGACAGGTTTTCTTTGCCATCCTTGCGCAACGCTGGCAGGTTTTGACGCGACAGGGCTAAAATCGTAGGGCCCTGATATTCCAGGGCCATCTGCCAGCACTCGGCGGTTTCCACCGCATCGCAGGGGCGCAAAACTTGCAAATTGGGAATGGCGCGTAAAGCAGCCAGATGTTCCACAGGCTGATGCGTCGGTCCGTCTTCGCCCAGGCCAATGGAATCGTGAGTCATCACATGCACCACGCGTTGTTTCATTAAGGCTGCCAAACGGATAGCCGGGCGGGCGTAATCGGCAAAAGATAAAAAGGTTCCGCTATAGGGAAGAATGCCGCCATGCAGCGACAGACCATTCATGATGGCGGCCATGCCGTGTTCACGGATGCCATAGCGTACATAGTTGCCAGCGAAATCGCCGGGCAGGATATCTTTCATGGTGCTGGTGCGTGTATTGTTGGAGGGAGTAAGATCTGCTGATCCACCGATCAAACAGGGCAGAGCGGAAACCAGTTTTTCCAAACAATCGCCCGATGATTTGCGTGTGGCCTGGGTAGGGTTTTTCTCGGAAAATTCTTTTTTCAAGCCGGCAATAACAGCGGGCAGGGAAGAAAGATCGATTGGGGGCAAGGACTTTTTGTCGCCCGCGCGACGGGCAGCACCGCGTTTCCCAATCAGGCGCCATTCCGTCAAGATGTCTTCAGGAATTTCGAATGGGGCATGCGGCCAATGGAGGGCGGCGCGTGTTGCGGCTACTTCGTCTTTTCCTAAAGGTGAGCCGTGGGCATCTTTCGAATTCGCTTTATTCGGAGAGCCAAAACCGATCTGCGTTTTGCAAATAATCAAAGTGGGGCGATCAGCGTTTTGTGCAGAGGCAAGAGCCGAAGCAATTTGTTCAGGAGCATGTCCGTCAACAGTATCCACCGCCCAGCCATAGGCTAGAAAGCGTGCGCCGACATCTTCGGTGAAACTAAGGCTTGTTTTACCATCAATCGAAATATTATTGCTGTCGTAAAGGGCGATAAGATTTTTAAGCCGCAAATGCCCGGCCAGACTGCAGGCTTCATGTGTAATGCCTTCCTGCATATCCCCGTCGCTGCACAAAACATAGGTTTTGTGACGCACCGTTTGTCCCCGCGCGGCCAGAATTTCTTCGGCCAAAGCAAAACCGACAGAAGTGGCAAGTCCCTGGCCCAATGGGCCGGTCGTCATTTCCACACCGCTGGATACATGAACTTCCGGATGACCGGGGGTCAGGCTTTTGAGCTGGCGGAAATTTTTCAGCTGTTCTAGCGTCATTTCCGTGTAACCCGTCAGGTAATTCAGGGCATACAGCAACATGGAACCGTGCCCGGCCGATAAAATGAAACGGTCGCGGTCGGCCCAATCGGGACGCTCGGGATCAAAGCACAAAAAGTCGCGGTACAAGACCGTAACCACATCCGCCATACCCATGGGCATGCCGGGATGGCCGGAATTGGCTTTTTCAACGGCATCTATGGCCAGAAAACGGATGGCATTGGCAAGGTCACGATAGGGTAACATGAAAGAAAACCTCGGGGTTTAAGGACTGGATCTTATAATAGAAGTCCTTGCAAGCCCTGGCAATCAGGCTTAAACTGCAGAAAAAGGAGTTTTTAATGTCCCAATTGACGACAGCTTTGGAAAGTCTGGATCGTGCCATCTCCAAATTGGAGGCGGCCATCGAGACCCGTGTCAAACGTATGGAAACGCAGCAGCGCGATCTGTTTTCGCAGCTCGACGCCGAGCGTGACCGTACGAAAACCCTGGCGCGTGAGCTGGACGGCATTATCGGGCATTTGGAGCGTACCCTGCAGCCCGCGGGAACAGCTGCAACAACAACGACCATGGTGCAGTAATGGCTAGCAAAGTAACGATAACCATCGGCGGACGGGCCTTTACCGTGGCGTGTGATGATGGCCAGGAAGCGCGTGTCGCTAATCTGGGCCAGTATATCGACATGAAGATGCGGGAAGTAGCGCGTATGCCCGGCGTGAATAATAACGAAGCCTATCAATGGATGCTGGTGTCGCTGATGCTGGCGGATGAGCTTTCAACGGCACGCGAGAAGCTGGACACGACAACGATGGATACCCAGCATATGACGGTCAAGGTACAGCGTCAGGGCGAGATTGACATTGAAGCCGTGCGTCATCTGACCAACCGCATCGAGGAATTGGCTGAAAAACTCAGCGTTTCGGGCTAATCCTTAATTTCCTAGGTTTTTACTGCCGTTTATGCTAGGCTGCTCGAAGGCTGCGGCGCGCGTGAGTGAACCGATTCCCCGGGCCGATACATTGTACCTCGGGCGCTGTCCCTGTCTAAACCCTGGTTTAGTTACACGGTGCCCACCTGTTAACACAGGGCCGAGGGAACTTTTCGACCACGCCGCTCGCGGCTTTTTTATATACATTGAGGAGTTTTTCCATGGCTACAGTAGTCACCTTTGGTGATAGCGCAGCGGGTCCGGTTTCTTTAGTTCTGAAACGAGCGAATCGCCACGGCTTTGTTGCAGGGGCAACCGGGACGGGAAAAACAGTGACATTGCAAACGCTGGCGCAGCAGATGGCTTTGAACGGAGTGCCGATCTTTGCTGTGGATGTGAAGGGCGATTTAAGCGGTATTGCTTTACCCAAAGAACAAGGCGCGACCGTGCCGCCGACGCAATTCTGGGATGTGTTTGGCAAACAAGGGGCACCCGTTCGTACAACGATTTCCGAGTTTGGTCCGCTGCTTTTCAGCCGTCTTTTGAGCTTGAGCGATGCACAGGCTGGCGTGCTCGATATTGCTTTTAAAATCGCGGATGAACAGGGTTTGCTGCTGTTGGACCTCAAAGATCTGAATGCGCTCCTTAATCATGTTTCCGAGAATGCAAAAGAGATCAGCACACAGTACGGTCTTGTCGCGCCGCAATCGGTAGCGGCAATCCAGCGTGAATTGCTACGTTTAGAGCAAGAGGGAGCAAAAGAATTCTTCGGTGAGCCAGCGCTAGATATCAACGATTTGATGCGTGTCAGTACCTATGGCTATGGCACCATGAATATTTTGGCAGCGTCCGAGCTTGTACAGCACCCCAGCCTGTATGCAACATTTTTGCTGTGGCTGTTGTCGGAATTATATGAGGATCTGCCGGAAGTAGGCGACTTGCCCCAACCAAAACTTTGCCTATTTTTTGATGAAGCGCATCTGTTGTTTACAGATGCGCCGCCTGTTTTAGGACAAAAGGTCGAACAGATTGTTCGGCTTATTCGTTCCAAAGGGGTTGGTGTCTATTTTATTACCCAAAACCCGATTGATATTCCCGAGACAGTCTTGGCCCAGTTAGGAAATCGTTTCCAACATGCGTTGCGCGCTTATACGCCTAAAGAGCAAAAGGCCGTGCATGTGGCCGCTGAATCATTCCGTGCGAATCCGGCTTTTGTCACAGAAGAGGCTATTACAACGCTGGGAATCGGCGAGGCTTTGGTTTCGATATTGGATGAACAAGGCGTTCCAACCATGGTTGAAAAGGTGAAAATGCACTTGCCGCCCTCACGTCTGGGGCCTATTACCGAAGCCGAACGTCGTGAATTCATATCGCAATCGGCACTGACGGCTAAATATAGTACTGCTGTGGATCGTGAGTCGGCTTTTGAACGTCTGCAACAAAAAACGACCGCTGTTGCTGCGCAAGTGCAACAACAACCTGTTCGGCAGGTGCGTGCGACAGGAACGGGGGGCGGTGCTTGGGGTAACAGGCAAGGTTTGGGAGAGGCTGTGGTAAAGAGCGTTATCCGCGCCGCCAGTTCGCAAGTGGGCCGCCAAATCGCCGGGCAAATTGTACGTGGATTGTTGGGCAGTTTAACGCGCCGCTAGCTGCATCAATCGTGATGGTGGAAAAACAAATGCACGCCGATGACCAGGGCATAACCGATGACAAGGTTGGCTAGAATAAAGTGGATCAAGGCGTGTTTGTGATGGTGGTGCTTGCCTTCCAATGAGCAGCAATGATTTTTGTGCTGACGGCTTTGCAGGAAAATAAATCCGCCGGTCAGGATGGCAGTTGTGATAAGAGGAATGAAAAATTCAACTTTGTGAAAAAGTTCCGTGGTTGCCGCGCCCAAGGCCTGTGCGCCAAAGAACGTAATGAAAAGCTGTGTACCACAACAAGGCAGGTGCGCCGCCGCCGTTGTCAATGTATGGATAAAGGCGGTGAACGACCAGTGTCTGTGATTTTTTTTCAAGCAAGGCACCTGTGGCCCGTGTCGAGTTTGAGCAGAAGCTGAAAAGCGG
>CAYRRF010000057.1:8928-10072 GCA_964426595.1 uncultured Bdellovibrionales bacterium
TCGAACCCTCGACATTCACCTTGGCAAGGTGACGCTCTACCCCTGAGCTACGCCCGCGTGGGAACGAAGAATCTTGCGTTCGTTCCAAAGCCACGCCACACTAGCGGTATTGCGCCGCAATGGCAAGGGGTTTTCATGTCCGGCTCTGTTGTACAAATACTGCCGTCTTTTCAAGGGGAAAGCCCTGCGCAGCAGGCGCTGTTTCAGATGCTAAGCGACTTAAATATTAACGCCATAACCTACCAGCATCCGCCGATTTTTACGGTCGAGGAGGGGTTAAAACTGGACCTGCCCAGCCAGATCCCCGGCCAGCATGGCAAGTCCCTGCTGCTGCGGGCCGAGCCGGACGATTCGCTGTGGCTGGTGGTGGCGCGCGAGGATATGCGTGTCGATCTCAAAGCTGTTGCTCGGCAAGTAGGCGTCAAACGTTTTTCTTTTGCCAAGCCGGAAATCATGCTGGATGTTTTAGGTGTAATGCCCGGCTCGGCGACACCGTTTGCGTTGCTGCACGATACGCAACGCCGGGTGCGAGTGATCGTCGATCAACGCTTCACCCAAGGACATACAGCGGTATTTCATCCGCTGGAAAATAGATTTTCAACCATTCTTCGTGTAGCGGATCTTTTGCGTTTTATACGCCATGTGCATACCGAACCGATGCTTTTATCCGTGGAGGGTGTGGATGCCGCGTGAAGTCGATCCCGTTTTGTTGCAGCGCCTGGTGTGTCCTTTGACCAAAACGCTTTTGGTTTATGATGCGGACAAGCAAGAATTGATTTCGACCGCGGCCGGGCTGGCTTTTCCCATTCGCGATGGCGTGCCGATTTTATTGGTAAAAGAGGCGCGAAAACTATAGTTTGCGCAGGATCGCAGGCAGATCTTCCATCGATGGTAACACCGTGAATTTTGCTTTGTCCGTCTCGGCAATCTCGGGATTTTCAAAGTGCCAGCTGGTGTGATACGGGATATGCACCGCATGACCGCCCAGGCGCAGGACAGGTAAAATATCCGAACGAATGGAATTGCCGACCATGACGAATTCTTCGGGCTGAATAGCGTAGCGTTTGAAAATACGTGCATAGGTGGCTTCGTCTTTTTCCGAGACGATTTCGATACCATCAAAAAACGGGATCAAGCCCGAACG
>CAYRRF010000058.1:0-1701 GCA_964426595.1 uncultured Bdellovibrionales bacterium
AAGAAGTGCATGCCCACCACGTCCTGCGGGCGCGTCGTGAAGGCGGCGATCGGGATCGTCCTCGTGGCGGTGACCGTGATCGCGGTCCGCGTCGTGATGGGGATCGCGGCCCACGTCGGGACCGTGAAGATCGTCCGCGCCGTGACCGCGATGGCGACCAGCCGCGCGAAAACCGTCCGGCTCGTTCGACGCATTCCGATGAAGATGATTTGGGCGGCCTGCCCCCGTTTTTGACGGGCAACGGCTAGGCCTTAGCACTTAAACCCTTTCAAACCCCGCCCCTCAAAAGGCGGGGTTTTTCTTGACTTTCTGTTTCTGATCTGTTAGTGCTTTTAGTATCGTGATGTGTCATTTTGATTTCCAAATTCCCTACCTTTCGGACATTGTATCCTTTTTGAAGGGAGCCCTTAATTCAGACTTTGGAATTGCTGCAACAGGCTCATTTTTTGGGGCTGTTGGAGGTTATTTTATAGTTTTGGTTACAAATAACAGAGCTGAAATTCTTTCTAAGATAGAACGCCTAAAAATAGCGATCGCTCTAACACACAGCCTTTTCAATGTTGCCTACAGCATAAATAAGCAGCATATATTCGAACTACACGAAGAATATCAACAGGGTAGACTGGGGTTTGTTGCAGCTCAAACAAATCATCCAAAAATCCATTCCATTTTATTCAATATTAAAACTATTTCTTTTCCTTATATTGATTTTGATCTAATTAGTTCTAAATTACTTAAAGAGACCGGATTCACATCTAGAGCAGTTATACTAGCAACTACACTTATACGCTGTTTATACGAGTTGAGAGAGCTTCTCAAACAACGCCACATAGTGATAAACGAAATTAATAGTATTGCCGTGGACCATAAATTTGACATCGCAAAGAAAGCCTGTCTCTACTACGGCATCAATATTAAAACGCCTACGGGTGACTTTTTGTATACGAATTACTTTGATGTAATGAATAACATCAAAGATTTCACTTTGGATTGCATATGGCTCTCTAGAGAACTGGCTTGGGAACTTCTAGAAAACGCAAAAACACTATCTAAAAAGATATACTATAACCGACCTAAAGTAGGGTCGGTTGACTACTCAGATGTCGATAAAAAATACCTGCCAAACGATGATAATTATAAGAATTGGCGTGATAAAATTAAGAAAGCCTAGCTATTCACTCACTATTCTTAATTCCGCAACGGCTTGCCGGTATCCAGCATGACTTCAATGCGTTTCAGCGTGCCTTCATTGTGGACCAGCGTCATAAAGGCGGATTTTTCCAGCTTCAGGATCTGGTCTTCTGTCACCGGCACGGTGTGATCGCATTCGCCGCCCGACAGAACGGTGGACAACGCATCACAGACAACGCCGTCATAGGGTGTGGCCTTGCCGTTTTTCTGGAAGTCGCCGACCGCCAGCATCATCGCCGCCTTGCCCGCAGGCCCCGGCAATTGCACCATCACCTCGCGGCTGGGCGCGACGTAACCGACCGACAATTCCAGCGCTTTCTTTTTCGCCTCGAACAACAGGCGGTCGCGGTTCATCACGACCGTATCGACACCATCGCGGAAATAACCGATGCTGAACGCCTCGGCAGCAGAGGTCGATGTTTTGGCGGTGGATAAGGCTTCGAAGGCTTTGATGCTGCGCGGCATCGGACCCGAACGTAGACATTGGGAAGATGGAAAGGCTGATGGCGA
>CAYRRF010000058.1:1711-9088 GCA_964426595.1 uncultured Bdellovibrionales bacterium
TAACAGCATTTCCTTGCAACCGCCCCAGCCGGGAATCAGGCCGACGCCGACCTCGACCAGACCGGTATAGGTTTCGGCGTGCGCAACGACCGCATCCACGTGCAATAACACTTCGCAGCCGCCACCCAAGGCCATGCCACTGGGTGCGGCCACGACGGGGAACGGTGCGTATTTGAGATTCATATAGGTTTTCTGGCCCGTTGCGACCAATTCCTCGATCTGATCGAACAGGCCGACATTAAGGACGAACAAAGCCAGACCGATATTGGCGCCGACGCAGAAATTTTCGGCTTCGTTATAGATGACCAAGGCTTTGAACGGCTTGCCCTCGCCTACTTTCTTGTGCGCCTCCGCATACATGGCGAAAATATCCATGTCGATGGCGTTCATCTTGGAATGGAATTCGATACACAACACGCCGTCGCCGATATCCCACAGGCTGGCCGAGGCATTCTTGGCCACGGGTTGCGATACGGCCTTGATGGCCGCCAGTGACATCTGACCTTCGGGAACGACGATCGGCTGATACTTGCCGCTGGTGTCCATGTAATGGAACTTGCCATCCTGTAACGTATAGAATGTTTTACCGGCCGCATGCTCGAGCATTTTGGGAATCGTCATGCCGGCTTTTTTCATTTCTGCGATCAGCCAGTCTGTGCCGATCTTGTCCATCATTTCGAACGGGCCCATCTTCCAGTTAAAGCCCCATTTCATGCCGTTGTCGGCAGCCACAATATCATCAGCGATTTCGGGGATCAGCGAAGCGGCGTAATGCAACACTTTCAGCATCACCGCATGCGCATAGCGCGCAACATCGGAATCATGCTCCAGCACCGCGCGCGGACCCTTTTTACCCAACTCGGCAGCAGGCACATCCACCCGCGCTTCGTTGGCGTACTCGCCCGTCTTTAAATGGATTACTTGCTTTTGTTTTTTGCCACCGCTGGTGTCCAGACGATAGAAACCGCCTTTGCCTTTGCGGCCCGTGTAGCCATCTTTGATCATTTGTGTGATCAGCGGTACTTCGCGGTTAGCGTCGCGATAGGCATCTTTTGGTGGAAGGTTATCCGTCAGCGATTTAGACAGGTGCGGCATCAGATCGATCCCGACCAGATCTACCAGGCCAAACACGCCGGTTTTGGGAATACCCATCGGTTTGCCCATCACCGCATCGGCTTCCTGCACCGAAATGCCGCGATCCATCGCTTCGTTGATCGCAACCGTCAGCCAATAAACCCCGAGGCGGTTGGCAATAAACCCGGCCGTGTCTTTACAATGGACGATACCTTTGCCCAACACGCGATCGCCGAAAGCGGCGATTTTCTGCGCAGCGGCCTTGTCGGTTTTATCCCCGGCAACAATCTCGAGCAGATGCATATAGCGCGGCGGGTTGAAAAAATGCGTGATCATAAAATGTTTTTGAAAACCGTCCGACTGACCTTTAATCAACTCACGCAACGGCATGGTCGAGGTATTACTGGACACGATTGTGTCGGCACGGCGGTGCGCGTCAATTTTTTTATAGACGTCGCTTTTAATGTCGGCGCGCTCGATAACGGCTTCAATCACCCAATCAATGTCTTTTAGTTTATCTAAGTCATCTTCCAGATTACCCGGGGTCACCAGGCGCGCATTTTTTTCATGCATAAACGGCGCAGGACTGGTTTTCAGCATTTTTTCGATGGCGCCACGCGCCAGAGAGTTGCGGTCATTCGGGTCTTTGACGATGTCGAGCAGCAGCGTTTCGATACCGGCGTTGGCGCATTGCGCGGCGATTGCCGCCCCCATGACGCCCGATCCGATAACGGCGATTTTTTTAATTTCTGTCATTGCTTACTCTCCGCTTTCGCCATTAGGAAACCCGCCAAAAACATCTTTGGCCTTTTCATCACTGTCTTCAATGCCTTTTTGACTTTTAAGCTGGGGCACGTCGTCCGCGTTAATATGCAGGATATCGCTTTCCAGCATCTTTCCTTTTAACCAATCATGCCGATTGTAATAATTGTCAGCATTGCAACACTCGAACACTTCTGTGATAAGTTCGCTCTTGTCAAAGCCGTATCCCACCACCTCACCCGTAAAATTAAGAGCCAGCGTCTGTTTGCCATTCACAAAAACATTCATCTTGCTATAGCTGCCCTCGTCTTCTTCGATGCCGTTGAGCTTTTTGGTTGCAACGTCATAGCCGCGTTTAGAACAAAAATCACGTACGACTTTAATTTTGTATTTTTTGCCTTTATACGGCACTTCATAGGTTTCTTCGATGTTCTTGCCGGTCAAGGAATGTTCCGTGCCGCGTACACATACGCCATGCTCCGACGCTGTCACCTGTACAATACCATCGATAATCGGAGGCGCGACATAGGGCGTTTCATGCACTGTCAGGGGCTTCGGTTTTTTATCCAGCACATGCGAGAAATAAATGAAGCGCTCGACACCTTCATCGCCGTAACGCAAATAATACGGGTTATCGGCGATTTCCTGGGCGTGTCCCAGCGTCATGCTTAAAAGCAGCAGACACAAAGATCCTAAAAAGCCGAATATACTTTTCATGTTTATAGACGCTCCAGTACGGTGGCAATGCCCTGACCGCCGCCGATACACATCGTTGCCAGCGCGTATTTTTTCTTCTCACGCTGTAGCAGAGATGCGGCTTTGGCCGTGATACGCGCGCCCGAAGCGCCCAGCGGATGGCCCAATGCAATGGCACCGCCATCCAGATTGATTTTTTCCAAGGGCGCTTTCATTTCCGTGATAACACCCAAGGATTGTGCGGCAAAAGCTTCATTCAATTCGATGATATCCATATCCGCCAATTTCAAACCGGCACGCTCCAGCGCTTTTTGTGACGCACCGACGGGGCCCATACCCATGATTTCAGCAGCGCAACCCGATACTGCCATGCCGCGCACTTTGGCCATCGGCTTGAGTCCATGTTTTTTCGCAAACTCGGCCGAGCATACCAACGTCACGGCCGCGCCATCGGTGATAGGGCTCGAGGTCGCGGCGGTAACCGTGCCATGCACATCAAAAGCGGGCTTTAATGTCGCCATGGCTTCCATCGTGGTTTCCGGACGAATACAGCCATCGGTGGCCACATCGCCAATAGGCACAATCTCGTCCTTGAATTTTCCAGCCGCTGCCGCCGCACTGGCTTTTTGATGCGATTTCAGCGCAAATTCTTCCTGGGCCAGGCGCGTGATATTATATTTTTTGCCCACATTTTCCGCTGTTTCGCCCATGCCGATATAGGCAGCAGGATAAGATTTAACCAGGCCCGGATTAGGCATCGGATTAAATCCGCCCATCGGAATGCGGGTCATGCTTTCGACACCACCGCACAAAAAAGCCTCCCCCGCACCGGCATGAATCATCGCCGCCGCGTTGTGAATCGATTGCATCGACGAGCCGCAAAAACGGTTGACGGTTACACCGGCTACTGTCACGGGCAGACCAACAAGTTGTCCGACGATGCGGCCGATGTTGAAACCTTGCTCGGCTTCCGGAAACGCGCAACCGACAATCAAATCTTCGATCAAGTTGGCATCCACACCTGTCTCGGCCAAAAGTCCGCGGATCGCCGCCGCCAGCAAATCATCCGGGCGCACTTTGGTCAGTGCGCCTTTATTCGCCGGCTGAAAAGGGGTGCGTTTAAAACCTACAAGAACGGCTTCGGCCATTGGAGTCTCCTGTGAAATGGGCACCCTCGCAAAGGGCGCATGGGAATAGCCCATTAGACCAGAAACGCAGTTAAAAAACGTTTAGGGGAAGGGTCAGGCGACAGCCTGGTCCTGCAGCAGGCGGGCAACCAGCTCGACATTATCCCATAATCCCTTATCGGTAGGGCAGAGCTGGCCGTCTTTCACCACGGCATAGCCGGTATTGACGACCCGAATCACCCCCCGTGGCGCCAGTTCCGAGACCGGTAACCCTTCCCGATCGGACAGGGCAAAAAGCAGGCGCTCGCGCTCGGCTTCGGCTGCTGTCAGCAGCGTCCAGTCCTGATCTTTCGGACCGCGAGTCTTCGTCTGGACGCCATCGGTCCAGCGCGACCACCCGCCGATAGCAATCAAATTGCCCGAGCGCGCCAGATGCTTTTGATAGCGGCTCTCATGCCCCGGCAGACAGGCATGGAACCGATCGTAAAAAACAAATTTTTCGGCCAGCAAAAATTGCTGCAAACGCTGCCACACGGCAAAGTCCGTCAAATTATAAAAGCTGAAATGCGTGACGCCGCAATACAACCAGTAATTAATCAGCTTGATATAGTAATTGATGTTAAAGCGATGATCCCACTCAAACGTGATATCGATCGCACTGGCTTTGAGCTTTTCCCGCACCGCCGTCAGGTTACTGAAACCGCTTTTATCCAAGATAATACTTAAACGATCCACCGGAAAATCTAAAACCTCCCACTGCTTGGGATGTATCTCGGCGATGCTGTATGCGGGCGTCGGATAGTGGCGCGGATGAAAATCCCGCAGCTGCTCGTTGCTTAAATCCGTCAGCCGATAATACGCCAGCGCAGGCGCTTCCGATGGCCAGCTTTGCCACAGAAAATCCGATTTACTCGGGTCAAGATACAGCGCGTAGCTCATCGTTCTGCAAGCACTCCATTAATTGCCGCAAGGCTTTTCCGCGGTGGGAAATAGCTTCTTTTTCTGCCAAAGACAACTCGGCACAGCTGCACGTATAGCCTTTGGGAATAAACCAGCGATCATATCCGAAATCGCGCGTGCCGCGTGCGGTGCGAATCAAAGAACCTTCGACCTGCGCCCGCGTTGCAAAAGATTTTTTATTATCCACTACCAGACACAGTTCAGCGACGTAACGGGCGGGGAAAGAATCGCGGCCGACACGTTCGCAATAATTTTGCACAGCCTGCGGATAGCCGCCCAGCTGTTTAGTCACGCGCGCCGTCAACACGCCGGGGTAATTATTCAAATCCGGTATTTCCAATCCGCTGTCATCGGCCAAAGTGGGCAGGCCTGTATGCGCCCAGCCATTCTCCGCTTTCTTGCGCGCATTATCTGCAAAGCTGGTTTCGCCTTCTTCCGTATCTGGGACATCGCATTCATAGGCCGCAACTGTTTCAATGCCGTGGCTTTTGAAAAAAGCCTGAAACTCGGCGTACTTACCCTTGTTATACGTCGCAATCAAAATTTTGCGCATGCTTTTTACACCTGTGGGCGTTATACTGGTATCATCTTAAACCAACCGGAAAGGAAAAACCATGTCCCGTACAGCCCTTTTATTAACGACTGTGGCAATTTTATCGCTAGGCGCCACGGCGCAGGCGCAAGTTCAGAACGCTCCGCGCATGCCCCGCGATGTAAGCGGTACGTACCAGACACCGCAAGGCACCGGCAGTTATCAAACGACCGTTACGCCCAACGAAGACGGCACAACCTCGGTTGATACGACGAACACGTTACCCAATGGCGTAACCGTTACAAACAACCGCACGGTGACGCGTGTTGAAAATGGCGTCGTTGTCAATGGCGAGCGCACAGGCCCGCATGGTACTTCTACCTATACCAATACCGTAAACAAAACCGGTGACGGGCAGTGGCAGGGCACACGTGAAGTTACCGGTCCGAATGGCCAGACACGTACCATTAACACGACCGGGCAACGCACCGATAATGGCTGGCAGAAGACACAAACCTGGACCGACCCGCAAGGCCATGAACACAGCCGCAACGTCGACTGGCAGCGCAACGGGAATGGCACGGCCACTAAAACTGTCACCACACCTAATGGCAATACGCGTACCATGACCTTTTCAAATGGTCATGGCATGAACGGCCATCCGGGCGGCGCGCACCGCCGCTAGGCTATTTTTGAGGGGTTTCAATCGCGGCGTTTTGCGCTTCTACCAATTGCGCAACGCCGTCTTTTGCCAAAGCCATCAACATTTCGAATTGTTGCGGTGAAAACGCTTCCTGCTCGGCTGTGGCCTGAATCTCCACCAGACCACCGCTGGCCGTCATCACGAAATTAGCGTCGGCTTGCGCGCTTGAATCTTCGGCAGAGTCTAAATCCGCAACCGCCGTACCGTTATAAATACCGCACGACACAGCCGCAACATTTTCACGCAGCGGTGATTTTGTCAGCGCGCCAATACGGATTAAATGCTTGACCGCCAGCGCCAAAGCCACATAACCGCCGGTGATAGAAGCGCAGCGCGTGCCGCCATCGGCCTGTAACACATCGCAATCGATACGGATTTGCATTTCTCCCAGCGCTTTCAAATCCACGACAGCGCGCAAGGCGCGGCCAATCAGACGCTGAATCTCCTGAGTACGGCCATTTTGTCCGCCCTTAGCCGCTTCACGATCGGTACGTACATTTGTTGCACGCGGCAACATGCCGTATTCCGCCGTCACCCAGCCCTGTCCTTTGCCCTTTAACCACGGCGGTGTTTTGTCTTCGACCGTTGCCGTACACAGGACATGTGTATCGCCGCATTTAATAATGCACGAGCCTTCGGCGTATTTGGACACACCGGTCTCGATGGTAACGGTTCGGATTTGTGCGGGGGAACGGGTGCTGGGACGCATGTTTGACCTCTTTGGGCGATATGCTATCCTGTCCCCCATGCCCACGCAATCCCTTAACCCCCGCACCGAAGCGCTTTTACGCCTGATCGTCGAGTCCTATGTGACTACCGGCGAAGCCATGGGCTCGCGTGCCCTGTCGGTTGAGCTGGCGCGGTTAATCGGGCTCGAGCTGTCGCCCGCGACGATTCGCAATATTCTGGCCAGCATGGAGGAAATGGGCTTGCTTTACGCGCCGCACACCTCGGCCGGACGTTTACCCACCGATGCGGGTTTGCGTTTATTTGTCGACCGTCTGCTGGAAGTCAATGCCATCAACCCCGACGATCAGGAAATTCTCGAGCGTCAGTTACAGGAAACATCTACTGCTGTGCCTCAGGCGTTGGAAAAAATCAGCAGCGCTTTATCATCCCTATCGCAATGCGCAGGGCTGGTGGTTGCACCGAAAAAAGATCGCCCCTTTCGTCAGGTCGAGTTCCTGTTACTGCAACCCGGACAAGCCTTGGCGATCTGGGTAGGCGAGGATGGCTCGGTTGAAAACCGTCTCTTGGATATTGACCCGCGTTTGACGCCCAGCGAATTACAAAGAGCCAGCAATTATTTGACTCACCATTTACATGGGCGCACGCTGGCCGCAGCCAAGCAATCCATTGCCGAAGACGTACAGATGCAGCGCGCGGCGTTAGATCAAATCACGCAGGATCTGGTAGAAAAAGGCCTGGCCTTGCCGACCCTGGAAGAAGGTCTTTTTATTGTACGTGGTCAAGCGCATCTGTTGCATGATGTGGATAATCTGGCCGAAGTGCGTCGTCTGTTC
>CAYRRF010000058.1:9098-9782 GCA_964426595.1 uncultured Bdellovibrionales bacterium
TTCGAAACACTGGAGCATCGGGAAACCGTGCTGCGCCTTTTAGCACAGACAGAGCAAGCCAGCGGTGTACAAATATTTATTGGTGCACAAAACGCCTTGTTCAGCCATTCGGGCTGCGCTATGATTGTAGCGCCTTACCGTGACAAACAGCATAATTTAATCGGTGCCATTGGTCTGATCGGACCGACCCGTATGAACTATGGCCGCCTTATCCCGATGGTTGATTATACTGCTAAAATTTTAAGTGGAGCCCTACAGTGACCGAAGCCGCCTTGGAAGAACAGAATACCGAACGCGACCCTCTGGCCGATGCGCTGGCCGAAATCGACGTATTGAAGGACAAATACCTGCGCGCGGTGGCCGAGATGCAAAACATCCAGAAACGGGCACAGCGCGACATCGAAGACGCCAATAAATACGCCCTGGTCAGCGCCGCCAAGCCTATCTTGGGCGTGGCCGATAATCTGGCGCGCGCCTTGCAGAATGTACCTGCCCACACGACCGACGACATGAAAAACTTTGTGACCGGCGTCGGGGCGATTCAACGCGAATTGTCACAGGCGCTGGAACGGATGGGCGTGGTCACCGTAACACCGAAAATCGGTGAAGCACTCAATCCGCACGAACATGAAGTAATGTTTGAAATGCCTAGCGACACACAGGCCCATGGCACGATTGCTCAGG
>CAYRRF010000059.1:0-5430 GCA_964426595.1 uncultured Bdellovibrionales bacterium
CGCATTCAACATGGAATAAAGCGTGGTGGTTTTACCCGATCCGGTCGGACCGGTGACAATAATAATGCCTTCAGGCTTGTCCAGCGCGTATTTAATCTGCTTCATATTGTGTTCCGAGAAACCAAGTTCTTCCAGCGATTTGATGCCCGAGCTCTTATCCAGAACACGTAGAACCAGGTTTTCGCCATGCACTGTTGGCAAAGAAGAAACACGGAAATCCGCGGTGCGACCACCGACCGTCAGGGTAAATCGGCCATCCTGCGGATTAAACTTGTCCGCAATATTCATTTCGGAAACGATCTTGATACGCTGCGCCATCGCATTCCAGTATTCCTTGTGGAAGGTCTGCGACTCGTGCAGCACGCCATCTACGCGCAAACGTAGGCGGACGAAATTCTCTTCGGGTTCAAAGTGCAAGTCCGAAGCGTTTAGTTTAACGGCATCATATACCAACGCGTTGATCAGACGCACGATCGGGTGCGCATAGCCCTGTTCCGCGGCGGCTTCGGACAAGTCCACCATGCCGGTTTCCAGCTCTTGCAGAATAGCATCCACTGTGGTGGCATACCCATAGGCGTTATCAATCACATCAGCCAGAACTTTGGGCGCGCACAACAAGGGCTTGATAACGGCGCCGCGTGTAAAATACTGACGTATCTTGTCCTGGACCATGACGTCGTGCGGATCCGCCATCGCCACGACAACCGTCCGGTCATCATGTGTAATCGGCAAAACCTGCAATCGTATGGCGACATCTTTAGGAACTTTACTGACCGTGTCGGGGTCGACCATGACTTTGAGCGGGTCGAATTGTTCAACACCCGAAGACTCGGCAATAAACGCCTGCAAAAAGCTCGAGCTGATAAATCCCATTTTGACCAGCTGCTCGCCAGTCATTAATCCTGTCTTCTGCCGTTCACGCAGCGCAATATTCAGCTGGTCTTGGGTAATGACTCCGGCATCGATCAATTGCTCGCCAATACGCTGCTTCTTATTGGCGTTACGCGAGTCAATCGCCTGCTTGACCAGCCGGGTACTGGCCGGTGGCGTTGGCGGGATCATGGGGTCACTTGGCCCCAGTGATAAATTGCCCATATCGAAGTCAGAATTAGACATAATTTTCCTGTTATTCTAAGGAGATAGAGTAATCCACTTAACTACCCTAACGAGATAGCCCCCAATAAAAGGTTAATTACATCCCCCATCGGCTACGCTTGTTCCTTAATATATTAAATCCCCAATCTTAAACATATTTTAACTATAAACATATTATAATAAATTTTATATATCTCTCTGACTGAGGAGGAACGTCCATGAAGACCGATTCGATCCAACCCCGCCTGATCCTGACTGCGCTATTGGCGACGACGGCGTTGGCACTCCTCCCCAGCACCGGCCACGCTGCCGCCCGCATGCATATGATTGGTGCCTGTCAGGTGTATGAGACCGATGAGTCGCACTCGAGTACCGTTGCCGGGACCGTATTGGTGCGATGTCCAGCAGCTTACACGTTGCGACAAGTGGGTACAATCGGCGGCAGTGTTATTTCTCCCACTTCCAGCACCACACAACTTTATAGCACCAGCAACTGGGTAAAATATGAAGTCGATCATTTGAGCGGCGGTTTTATCGTGGACGTAGCTGCCGGGATGCCTCCGGGTTTCACGCCTCTGTTACGTGACCCTGGCAATAACGATGCTGTTCTAGTATCCGGCATGCGTGCCTCCTGCCCATTGGCGGGCGCTTCCGGCTCGACAAGCGTCACTTTGCCGCCAACAACTGCAAAACGCGGGAAGCTGGCGGCCAACGTTCCGTTGAATTTCAACCCGGAATTGGTGGGCCCGACAGCCTCGCTGGTTCCTATGGCCTGTAGCGGCACGACGGAAGATGAAGGCTGCAAAGAGGGAGATAAAGATTGCGAACACGATGATGGTGATTGCAAAGAAGGCGATAAAGATTGCGAACACCATGACGGCGATTGCAAAGAAGGTGATCGTGATTGCGAACACGATGATGGTGATTGCAAAGAAGGCGATAAAGAATGCGAGCATCACGAAAATGGCGACGACGATCATCATGATGGCGATTGTAAAGAAGGCGACAAAGACGATTGCAAAGATGATGTCGACATTCGTGATGGCAAAGACGATCACGAAGATAGCGCTGCTTGGGAAGAGGACTATAAGAACTCTTTGGAGCGCTAACAATTATCCCACTACTAAGGACCCATTCTAGGGCAGATTACATGTATCATTCTGCGCATCACGAATGATCTGGGCCTGCGTTCTCCAGGCGACGACATCATCGTAGCGCTGTGTACCCGACAGATCGTTACGGACACGTACCAGCTGGCCAGCGGTTGGGTTCAGTTCGCGCCAATCGACCAGAACATTGTCGCCATTGGCATTTTCCAGCTCGGCATTCCCCGCCGCTACAGCCACTTTACGCGCTGCACTGCTCCACAGATACGAACGCTCGCCATTGGGACCGTGGCTGATAACAGCATAAGCCACATAGTCCAGCTGCGCCAAGGGCGCCACTGGAGCAATGGTATTCACATTACCAAAATCTGCTGCCCATGGTGTAAGCAATCCCGGACTAGGATTTGTCTGGGTAAAGACCGCATCCGTCATCGACGTCAGATCCCGAAGGATGCGCAATTGGGGCGCAAGTGCGGTAACCTGTCCACAGCAAAAAGCTGCCTTAATCGGATTGCGCGACGTCAACCCGCTATTGATCCAGTAATTGGTACGGCAATTTGCATGTACGGCACTGTTATTGGGCGTAGAACCCACCGCCGAGACAATATAAGTGAATGGATTGCCGTAGCCATCGGTTGCCATTTGCTGGGTGATGCCCAGATTGTGAAATGGCACAACGCCGTCGCGTGAAGCTGCGGTGGTACAGGTGGCGCGCATGACCCCCATCCCGGCCCCACTGGGATCCGCAGGACACGGAAGGCGTCCGTTTATTTGAGCGAAATTATCCAAGACACGCAAAACGCTATTCATCCGCGCCAGGGTTACATCGTACCGTTTCTGTGCTTGCAAGGACCGTGTCAGCGCCATAAAACCGCCCAGCAACAAACCCGCGATGGTCAGAATGATCGCCAATTCAATCAATGTAAAACCGCTTTGGCGATTATACTCCGGCACAGCTGTCTCCTTCGGTTTCAGAAATAACATGCTGCTGTGTCCGCCAGAAAACAATATCATCGAAATAATTCGCTCCGGCGTTCAGGTTAATCGGCAGGTCGGCAAAGTCCATATCATCCGTTGCATTCATTATTTCAGCAGCGCTGGCTCCGGTCGTCGCTGTGCGCGTCGCCGTTCCCAACTTGTAGGCTCCCAAGCCATTTTTACCGTGGCTGACCAATATATACGCGATATAAGCAATCGTGCCGCCGGTACTGACGGAAGGCGTATTGACGTTTTGCAATGTCATCGGCGCGGGCGCTTGCGCTGGTACCGAATCGGCCAACGTTCCAATATTCGTATAGGCGTGTAAACGATTTGCATTGGCTACGGCGCGACAACAGAAGTTGGCTTTTAACGGATTGCGGTTGACCGTTCCCACGCCGATCCAGGACACAGTACGACAAGAATCATAAACGTTGCCTGCAATGCCCGGATTGGCGGCACTGGCGTCTGACTGCACGGCATAGGTTATCGGACGATCATAGCCATCAACGATAAGCTCGGAGGATAATCCTAACGTGCGAAAAGGCACCACGCCTACGCGCGCAGCCGCAGTCGCACAGGTGGCCCGCGCCGTGCCGATCGCCTCGGGCGTAACCCCCGCAGGATCGCCAGGGCACGGCAATACGCCGAAACGCTGCGCGTAGTCTTGGAGCGCTACGGCAATCATGCGCTGACGTGTCATCGTTAGTGCTTGATGTTTTTTATCCTGCGCCGGTGAAAGAAAGGCGAAGGTCGAGCCGATAATGACGCCGATAATGGCCACCAATATAGCCACCTGCACCAGCGCAAAACCCGCCTGGCTTGAGGAAACAGGCGGGCGGCACCCTTCAGGGACGGGAACAGCTGTCATTGCCAAAGGCGCTCACCAGTTGATGATTGGTATTCCACAAAACGATATCGTCGAAATAATTCACACTTTGCACCATCGCCAAGGGACGATCGACAAAATCAATATCGCCATCGGTATTTTCTGTTTCATCGGTGCTGACCGGGCCGGTGCCTGCAAATTGCTGTGTGTTTACACCGGTATAGGCGCCGCGACCGTTTTGACCGTGGCTGATCAGCACAAAAGCGATGAATTGCGTACTATCCGTTGTCGGTGTGGTTGCCGCCAAGGTGTTCATATTTTGATAGTCTGTAGGATTTGGGCTATGAACACCGGAAAAAATGGGCGTTCCAGTGGCGGCATCACGCACAATGATGTCATTGTTGTTATTGGCATCTTTACGCGTACAACACAGCAGCGCTTTCTTGGGATTCAAATTGACAGTAGCGGCCTCATCCAGCCAATAGCTCTGCAAACATTGGATATGCACATCGGTCAGTTCAGAGCCTTGCGAATTATCGTCACGGCCCGCAATCGAAGGACTGACCGCATAGGTGATATAACGTCCATAGGCATCTTTGGCTGCATCGCGATCAATCGCCAGTGCGCGAAACGGCACGATGCCGACGAAATTACCCAAAACGTTGGTGATCGTGCCGCCGCAGGTCGAATCGACCGCCTGACCGTTGCTTCCCGAACCGCGCGGCGCGCCAAAAGGTTCGGTTGTAACCGCTTCATTCGGCGAAGCCGGACATGGCAGACGCCCGTGATGTTGGGCAAAGTCGGCCAGCAGTAAACTGATATTTTGTAATTTCTCTTGTGTTGAATTACGGCGTACACTGTCCAGATAAGGCTTAAGCAGCGCCAGGGCGCCCGATAAAATAAAACCGATAATGATCAACACCACCGCCAGCTCTACCAGAGTGAAACCTTTTTCTACTGTGTGTGCTTTGCGGTGTGACATCGATTCATAATATCCCTGTTTGAAGCGAAAGAAGGGCCGACAACTTCTTGCCGGCCCTTCCGAAAATTCTTTCAACCGGTCGAACTTAGTTCTGCAGGTGGATCAGCAGGTTACAGTTACGTGTCTCGGTCGTTTCGGTGTAGCTTGCGCCTGTACAACCTGTTGTACCAACGCCGATCACGTCGCCTGTATCCGGCAGACCATCGTCCAGTTTGCGATCGATCTGAGCGGCACGGTTTGGTGAAACAGCCGATAGACCATCACCCTCACCAATGTTACCAGCAGCAGCGGCGTTACGCAGAACCAGGTATAGTCCTGAGATTGCTGGTGCCGGAGCCAATGCTGGAGCGTTCATCTGAACAATGTGAAAGCCGCCTGCGATTTTCGCAGCTGGAAATTGATCGCCCCATGAAGATGTAGCTGCTGTGCTTGTAGGGTTC
>CAYRRF010000059.1:5440-9666 GCA_964426595.1 uncultured Bdellovibrionales bacterium
AGCCAAATGCGTCCAAAAATAGCGGTTTTCCGAGTTCAATGCGTTACCATCCGCACCACCACGTGTTATAACAACAGCACCAACCAAGCCGCTCCCATCGCCAGCTACGTTACAAGGGGCTGCTGTACAGTTTGGCAAGCGTGTTGCCGGGTTCGCCATGTCGCCTGGCAAAGATGCATACGAGTCACGGAATGTGGTCGTTGCACCGTCATAGGCTTTTGTCTGTTGAATGGTGGTTGTAACGCGAGCGTTTTCCATCAGTTCCTGACCGCGCAGAATACCGCCGATCAGCAAACCGATAATCATCAACACGATCGCCAATTCCACCAAAGTGAAACCCGATTGTGTTTTTGTTTTGAATGTTGTTGTCATGAGAGAAGTGTCCTTTCCTTCGTTGATAGTCCTGAAACTGTTTTAGCAGCAAACCGTTGCTTGTGAAAGATTCCTAAAGCCTCTCTATTCTGGGCACGGAAGGTAAAAAGAGCTTTAATGCTTGTTACCCGCTCTTTCCATTATATATGCAATTTATATAAAATTGTATTAAATGATTTATCTATTTGTTTTAATTGGATTTATGCTCACACAAGGCCTGATAGACAGGGTTCGTGGCCAGTCCATCTTCGGAGTCGCGCAAATTATGATCGGTATACCAGCAAGTTTGCACAATATCCGCTGCCTGCATGGTCTTGTCGGTGGCTGCAATGGTCAGCAACAGGTCACGCGCGGCTTTCTTTTTCCCCGCCCGCGTCATGACAAAGGCAGGCATCTGCTTGGTCCATATCGGCATATCAGACCCCGGCATTGCCGCCAGCTCATTGGCCAGCTGTAACGCCAGATCCTGATCATGCAATTCGAATCGTGCCAGATAAACCGCCTGCGCCAGCCAGCGCCACCGCTCGGCTTGATTGGGAAATGTATCGCGTCCGGCACGCGCGAGATAGTCAATGAGATAGCGTGTATCGCTTTTCTTTTTTGTCGCGCTGAAATAAAACGCCGCCATGCTGGGGATATAATTAGCACGAGGATCCAATGTATAAGATAGCTCTAGCCAGTCCCGCAGCCGCGCATAGTTGTAGTCTTTTAGATTCGTTATGCGCCCGCCGGTGTCACCGGCGTTTTGCAGCATCATGCCGATAGTGCGATAACTGAACTGCGTATCGCCAAAGCCAAATATCAATGATTCCGCTTGTGTCGGTGCAGGTGCCAGTCCTTCCCAGCGATCGCGTAAATCATAGGAGATATACCAAAATACCGTGCATAAAAGCAGCGCTACGATAATAAGCCACGAGTCTTTTGGGAAAGCTTGAATCTTCATTAGAATTGCACACGCCGTAAATCAAACGTGGCACAGGCAAAAAACAAGGTTGCAAAAGCAACAAACTGAATGACTAGAACACCCGGAGACAGGCCGGCCACATCGCCATAAATCAACCATGCGCTTTGTGCCATCAAATCAAAACGTGGTGTGATAAAGGATAAAATTTTAACAACTTGACCCATAAACAAAAATAAAGGATCGGAACGTACCACTTTGGCTTCGATGATGCCGATCATTAATCCCATCATGCGCGCCAGGCTGTAATAGCCCAGACTGCACAATGTCGCGATCGTTGCCGAGCGCAAAACACATGCAAAGAACAGAGCCAGCATCGCGGTGATAGCCAATTCACACGCCACCGAAGCGGTCCACAAAACAAAACCCATCGTTATTTTTGGCAGTAAAAAGCCAATAACCAGCGCAATAAAGAGCGTCAGCAGCAGCGCGAGAAAAACAAAGGCTACCGCAAAACTTAAAAGCAGTCCGTTTCGGGATAAGGGGGTCGCTAAAAGATAATCAATTTCCCGGCTTTCAAATGAACGCCGCAAGAAAAAACTGATAAAAACAACAAGCCCAAGAACGGCGATAACCCGCAGAAGGGTGCCCGCAGCGGCAATGGTGAAGGCTTGTGCTTCAATCGTGGCTGCCGATCCCAGAAACATCGACACCGCTGTGCCCATGATCATCAGCAAAAGAACCAATTGCACGATTCGATCGCGGCGAATGGCGGTTAAAGTAAACCGTACAAGAGGCCAGGAAAGCATTACTCCCTCCTACATTGCAAAGGGACGACGATCGTTTTGTCCGAATTCCTTGTACAGTTTCTTGTCAGCATCTTCCGGAGCCGACGAATTAACAACTCTGGCGCGCAAGAAAACAACCATTTCCGTTTTCTTGACGCCATTGATGTTATTGCGGAACAGCCCGCCGACAATCGGCGTTTTGCTCAAAACAGGCACACCCGTTTGTTCCCCGCTGGAACGGTCTTGCATCAAACCGCCCATGATGACTGTTTCACCGGAATGCATGCGCACCACCGAATCCAGTTCTCGCACCGACAATTCCGGCACCAGGTTTTCAACGCCCGAGATGTTCAAATAAGCCACGGCCGGGTCTTTGACGGTATCGACAACCCGCGTAATGCTGGGGCGCAAGTTCATAACAATCTCGTTCGTCGTCATATCGACCGACGGATGTACCGCGATGATAACACCTTCAGGCACCGACTTAACGGTCGATGTCACATCTGTTGTGGCG
The DNA here is from genome assembly GCA_964426595.1 of uncultured Bdellovibrionales bacterium. Taxonomy (GTDB): domain Bacteria; phylum Pseudomonadota; class Alphaproteobacteria; order Micavibrionales; family SZUA-601; genus JAQGJA01. The sequence goes on from CAYRRF010000059.1 coordinate 8,016, forward strand.
GGACCATTGCTGGAAGCATCCGTTTTATTGACTTTAAGATCAAAGAACACGCGCGATTCGGAAACGTTTAGCACCGCTGTCTGGTTGTTCATCACTGTAATACGCGGGCTGGACAGAGTGCGCACCGTTCCGTAACGGCTGATCGCATCAATAACAGCCGACACGTGCGGACCTTCATACACAAAGGCCGATCCTTGTCCACCCGTCGAGAACGTCCCTGCAAGTGTATTTTTAGCAAAGTCCGGGCGATCAAACACCGCTCCAATTTTCGAGTTGCCGTAAATAGCCGTCCAGTCGATCCCGGCGGCATTTTCATCGTTCAATTCCACTTCAAAGACTTTGGCTTCCACCAATACTTGGGTGGAAACAGTATGATGCAAGCGCTCCAAATAATCTGCAATCTTGCGATGCTGTTTCTCGGTTGCAAAAACGTTCAGCAAGCCACCCTGTTTGTTAAAGGAGAAATACGGATTAGCCGTTGCACCCGCTGCACTGCCCGTTGTTGCTGTTGCACCTGCTGCGGCCGTTTGTGTTCCGGTCGGATTAGCCAAGCCAGCGACAGGCGGCGTACTGGTCGTTGTTGTTGTCGTTGCTGCAGGTTGAGCTGGTGCCGCTGCACCATTGGTTCCTGCTGCGTTATTCAGCGTCGCCAACTGCTCCGTCGATACCGCTGGAATCGCCATCGTCGTTGTAACCGGAGCGGCCTGATCCGTCAGATTAACCTGCTGATTGGTCGTGCCTATAATTTGCGAGATATTGGCTTCCAGCTCGGTCCAGAAATCGGATTTGCTTTCCGAGGCAATCGTGCTGGTCGAACCGTTTGATCCGCCACTTGAACTGCTGCTGCCACCCGACGATGCCGCCGACGTGTTCGAGCTGATCGAGCTGCTGAAATTGCGCGTCATACTCAGATAATCAAGGCTGTAGGTTTTTAAATACGGTGTGTCCCGCTCGACGCGCAAGACGTTGTTCTGAAATCTATAGCGTAAGCCCGCCATATCGGCGATGCGCTCGACGACCTGATCAAACGGACGGTTATAGGCGGTAAAAATAATCGATCCCGTGATTGTCGGATCCAGTTCCAGATCCACTTCGGCCTGTTTGGCTAATTCGAAAAAGATATCGCGTAAGGAAACATCCTGGTTAACCGTGATACTTACCAGCGGCTGGGGCAGGATATTTTTCTTGTCTTCTGCAATCACCGGGGCGAGATCGGGAACCGTACTTGTTTCTTGTTGAGCAGCATTTTGCACATCTTCCGCCCGCGGCATCATGCCGCGCGTGAAATCATCCTGGCTATAGCCAATATCTCCATCCAACGACAATGTTTTGTTGGTGTTGTTTTTCATGTCTTGCAGCTGCTGATGGGTACAGCTAGGCAGAGTAGTAAGTGCAAGCACGGTCAAAACAACGAGTGTCGAACGGCGATGGGACATAGGACGTCTTCCTTCTAAATGGTCTTAGGGAGTCTTCCACCCATAGAAGCGGATAAACTTTGCTGAATGATTAACAAAGGAAGGCTGTCTTTAAGCTTTAAAGCTCTTTGCGACCTTGTCGCGGCGAATTTTTAATTCCATATCCACAGGCATGTCCGCCTCGGCGACGGCGGTCTGTTCCGTCGCGATCCGGACGGCACAGTCACCACTCTGCT
>CAYRRF010000060.1:0-9517 GCA_964426595.1 uncultured Bdellovibrionales bacterium
TAAAAGGCTTAGAAGCCCATACCGCCCATGGCATCCATACCACCCATGCCGCCCATACCGGCGTCATTGGCCGGCTTCTTCTCGGCGACTTCGGCGATGGTGGCTTCGGTGGTCAGCATCAGGCCGGCAATCGATGCTGCGGCTTGCAGAGCCACACGTACCACTTTGGCCGGATCGATAATCCCTTCCTTGACCATGTCGCAATACTCGGACGTTTGCGCATTGTAGCCATAGGTGCTGCTGTTTTGCTCCAGCAGCTTGCCTACGACGATCGACGCTTCGCCGCCGGCATTGGCAACGATCTGACGGGCTGGTGCTTGCAGCGCCTGACGGACGATGGCAACACCGGTTTCTTGATCGGCGTTGTCGGTTTTGAGTTTGTCCAACGCTTTTGTGGCATACAGCAAGGCTGTACCGCCGCCCGACACGATGCCTTCTTCGACAGCGGCCTGGGTTGCGCGATGCGCATCATCCACACGGTCTTTTTTCTCTTTCACTTCGACCTCCGTAGCGCCGCCGACACGGATCACTGCAACGCCGCCGGCCAGTTTCGCCAGACGCTCTTGCAGTTTCTCTTTGTCGTACTCGGAAGATGTGCTTTCGATTTGCGCTTTGATTTGCTTGATGCGCGCTTCGATATCCGTCTTGGCGCCAGCACCGTTGATGATCGTGCAATCATCTTTGGTGATGCGGACTTTCTTCGCGGTACCAAGCATCGTCAGATTGACGTTCTCAAGCTTCATGCCCAAATCTTCGGACACCAGCTGGCCTTTGGTCAGGATGGCCATATCTTCCAGCATTGCTTTGCGGCGATCGCCAAAGCCCGGGGCTTTGACGGCAGCGACTTTCAAACCGCCGCGCAATTTGTTGACAACCAAGGTTGCCAAAGCTTCGCCTTCAACGTCTTCCGCGATGATCAATAGCGGACGACCCGATTGTACAACGGCTTCCAAAACCGGCAGCAGGGGCTGCAGGCTGGAGAGTTTTTTCTCGTTGAACAGGATGAACGGACTGTCCAGTTCGACTTCCATCTTCTCGGCGTTGGTGATGAAGTAGGGCGACAGGTAGCCACGATCAAACTGCATCCCTTCGACGACATCCAGTTCCGTTTCAAAGGATTTGGCTTCTTCGACGGTGATCACGCCTTCATTGCCGACTTTTTCCATCGCCTTGGCGATCATTTGGCCGATTTCGGTATCACCGTTGGCCGAGATGGTAGCGATTTTGGCGATCTCGTCGTTCGACTTGATCTTGGTCGCACGTTTTTGCAGATCTTCCGTCACAGCGGCGACGGCTTTGTCGATACCGCGCTTGACGTCCATTGGATTGGCCCCAGATTCGATGGCTTTCAGGCCCGGATTGAACAGGGCTTGTGCCAAAACGGTTGCGGTTGTTGTCCCGTCACCGGCCTGGTCATTGGCCTTGATGGCGACTTCTTTGGCCAGCTGCGCGCCCATATTTTCGAACTTGTCCGACAACTCGATCGATTTAGCGACCGTTACACCGTCCTTGGTGATTTGCGGAGCGCCATAGGATTTTTCGATCAGCACGTTGCGGCCTTTGGGGCCTAAGGTGACTTTGACCGCGTTGGCCAGTTTATCGAGGCCGGTTTGCACTTTGCGACGTGCGGCCGTGTTCAGAATGATTTCTTTTGCTGCCATGGTATGTTTTCCTTTTGTGGCTAGAGTGTGTTTGTTTACTTTCTAACCTCTCCCTCCGGGAGAGGTCGGCGAAGGTTGAAAGCCTGAGACGGGTGAGGGCTTACAAGGTGAGGTGTGCTTATAGAATACCCTCACCGCCCTCGTCGTTACTCGGGCACCCTCTCCCAAGGGGAGAGGGTTATTCTCCTTACGCCGCTTTTTTCTTGGCGGTGGATTTGTCCAGGATGCCCATGATGTCGGATTCCTTCATCACCAGATATTCTTGACCATCGATCGTGATCTCGGTGCCGGACCATTTGTTGAAAACGATCGTGTCGTTTTCTTTCACGGCCAGCGGACGGACCTTGCCGTCTTCACTGTGGTAACCGGTGCCAACGGCGACGACGGTCCCTTCCATGGGTTTTTCTTTGGCGGTGTCGGGGATGATGATGCCACCCTTGGTCGTCTCTTGTTGCTCCAGACGACGTACCAGGACGCGATCATGTAACGGACGAAAGCTCATAGCGAACTCCTTTTATGTTGATGTTACAGATAGTTAATAGACTAGCACTCCCAAATGGCGAGTGCCAGATGGTTATACAGGGAGTGAGGGGCAGGAGTCAAGGGAAATGGGGATTTTTGGGGGGGTAAACACATTTTTTGATTGACATAGCTTGTGGAGGGGGTAAGGTGAATGTGTCATAACAATAAATGGAGAGAATCGTATGCGGATAAGTGGTTGGTCATTAGTCTATGGTGCAGCGCTGGCAGTACTTTCTTATAATGTTGTAACTTCTATTGGACGGTCGCTTAATTTCTGGGATACACCCGAAGAAAAATTTGCCAAAGAAATTCTGGTCGGTGCCAAACCGATAACGCAACTGAAAAATATCCAGACTATCCTGGCAAACGGCGATACGATCACCTCGCAGCGTGTTGATACGGTGGCGTGGACAATTGCTGCGGATAAATTCAAGTTTGAATAAGGTTTACGACGAATTTACCTCTCCCCTTGTGGGAGAGGTCTGACTGCGTAGCAGTCAGGGTGAGGGGTTATATAAAGCCTCGTATATTGTTTGGAATACTCCTTCCGTATTGTCGATGACCTCATTGTTCCAAAAGCGCAGGATTTTAAATCCATGGCCTTCAATATGCGCCGTTCTTTTGTGATCCTTTTCCAATGCATGTTGTCCACCATCAATTTCAATGACAAGCTTCTGCTCAAGACAAACAAATTCAAGGATATAATAATCAATTGGATGTTGACGTCGGAATTTATAGCCCAGCCGGTTTCCACGAAGAAAAGACCACACGATCTTTTCGGAATTTGTTTGATTTTTCCTTAGTGTTACAGCGAGCGCATGTAAATCGATTGGTGGCATTTATTTACCCCTCACCCGACTCCTGCTTCGCAGGGTCGACCTCTCCCACAAGGGGAGAGGTTGGTATCTTAAACCTTACTCGGCCCGGTCATGGTTTCAGGTTTGACCAGACGATCAAAATCCGCCGCAGACAACAATCCCAACGCAACACAAGCTTCCTTCAATGTCGTGCCTTCGGCGTGGGCTTTTTTGGCTACTTTGGCGGCGTTGTCATAGCCGATATGCGGATTCAAAATCGTCACCAGCATCAGCGAGTCGTACAGTAATTTGTTGATGCGCTCCTTGTTGGCTTCGATGCCGACCACGCAATTGCTGGTAAAGCTGCGCATGCCGTCCGCCAGCAAGCGGATCGATTGCAGCACGTTGAAAATGATCACGGGTTTGAACACGTTCAATTCGAAATGCCCTGTGGCGCCGCCAACCGTTACTGTTACGTGATTACCCATGACTTGTGCGCACAGCATCGTCAGCGCCTCGGATTGCGTCGGGTTGACCTTGCCCGGCATGATCGATGAACCCGGCTCGTTCTCGGGTAGTGAAATTTCGCCGATGCCGCAACGCGGGCCCGAACCAAGGAGGCGCACATCATTGGCGATCTTCATCAACGACACGGCCAGCGTATTCAACGCGCCCGATAACTCAACCAATGCATCATGTGTCGCCAAGGCTTCGAATTTATTCGGTGCTGTAACAAAAGGCAGCTTGGTGATCTCGGCGACTTTTTTTGCAAACAGCACATCAAAACCTTCGACCGCGTTCAACCCGGTGCCAACAGCCGTGCCGCCTTGGGCCAGTTGCAGCGTGTGTGGCAATGCGGCCTTGACGCGCGCAATCGAATTTTTGATTTGTTGCGCATAGCCCGAGAATTCCTGACCCAGGGTCAGGGGCGTTGCGTCTTGCAAATGGGTGCGGCCGATTTTAATAATCGGCGCGAACTCCTTGGCTTTTGCGTCCATCGCTGCGTGCAATTCTTCCAGTGCTGGAAGTAATTCATGGTTCACCTGCTCGGCGGCGGCGATATGCATGGCGGTCGGGAAACTGTCATTCGATGACTGCCCACGATTGACATGGTCGTTGGGATGCACCGGTTTTTTGCTGCCCATCGTGCCGCCCAAAATTTCAATCGCACGGTTGGACAGCACTTCGTTGATATTCATGTGGCTTTGCGTGCCCGATCCCGTCTGCCAGACTTTCAGCGGGAAGTTATCATTGTATTTGCCGGCCATCACTTCGTCCGCGGCTTTGGAGATGGCTTCGCCCAAATTAGCATCCAGTTGTTTCAATTCCACATTTGCCAGCGCCGCCGCTTTTTTGACAATCGCCAAGGCGCGGATCATCGGAACCGGCAACGTCTCGGTGCCGATCTTGAAGTTCTGCAAGGACCGCTGCGTTTGTGCGCCCCAATATTTATCGGCAGGCACTTCCAAAGGGCCAAAGGAATCGGTTTCGGTGCGGGTGTTGGTCATAGAGTTGCCTTTACGCAATAATATCGTCGATCAGCATGGATTCGAGCTTGAGGATCATGTCACGCAGGATCAATTTGCGCTTCTTCATGCGCTGTAGGGCCAGCATATCATGGACCCCGGTATCCGAGGTCAGGCGCAAAATAGCCTCGTCCAGGTCGCGGTGCTCGAGCCGCATTTCCTGTAACTTTTCACGCAGACGTTCTTTTTCGAGAGAATCCATGGGAGGGGGCTGAAATCCTTAAAATTTTTATCAAATTACCACAAGTAAGTGTTAATTTCTAGTCTTATATGGTAGAACAGGGACTCTTAAATTTTCGTGTGGAGTAGACAAGATAATGAACCAACAGAAAAAACGCATCGGTATTTTGACCTCTGGCGGCGATTGCGCCGGTCTGAATGCGGCTATTCGCGCGGCCACCTATGCGGCGATCGAGCGGGGCTGGGACGTGATCGGTATTCTGGATTCGACATGCGGTCTGATGGAAAAGCCTTATCGCATTGTCCACTTAGATAAAAATATTGTCGACGGGTTTATGCTGCGTTCGGCGGGAACGATTTTAGGTACGACCAGCAAAGGCAGCAACAGTCCGCTGAATTATCCGATGCCCGACGGTACAAAAAAAGACCGCAGTATTGATTTCGCCAATGCGTATCACGAACTGGGTCTGTCGGGTTTGGTGGTGATCGGCGGGGATGGTTCGATGAGCATCCTGCGCGAGGTTGCACGCCGCGGCGGGGACATTGTCAAATTCGTCGGTATTCCAAAAACGATTGATAATGATGTCGGCGGTACCGAGCAAACGATCGGGTTTGATACGGCCTTTGCTGTGGCGACCGAAGCCTTGGATCGCCTGCAGCCGACGGCGGCCAGCCATCAACGCGTCATGGTCCTCGAGGTCATGGGGCGCGATGCGGGACACATTGCGTTGAATGCCGGGATTGCCGGCGGTGCTGATGTGATTTTAATCCCCGAGATTCCCTATAAGCTGGATATCGTCTGCGCGAAGTTACAAAAATTGCGAGCCGAAGGACGGATGCACAGCCTGATTGTTGTTGCCGAAGCGTTGCGCGACACCTCGGGCAAAAAAGTACAAATGAAATACGGTGACCAGGTGCGCTATGGCGGCGTGGCCCAGGTGATTGCGCATGACATTAATGCGGCAATGGGCGCCGAGTGCCGTGTAACGGTGCTGGGCCATGTGCAACGCGGCGCGGCCCCGACAGCGATGGATCGTTTGATCGCCACCGCCTCGGCCGTGCATGCGGTGGATTTGATTGAGGCCGGAAAATTCGATCGCATGGTGATTTGGAAAGGACGTCAGGTGACCAGCGTGCCGTTTGACGACGCCTTGAGCAAATACCATACGGTGGATGTGCAAACCGACACATTGATCCGTACCGCCCGCGCCATGGGCGTGTGTTTGGGGGATTAGCCCGCGCCGATCGGTTCGGGATTCCACAGGCTTTGCTTGGTTTGTGCAACGGGTATCGCGGTAACGCTATAGAGGCGTTTGCTGGCCTCGATTACCAAAACCCCACCGAATTTCGGCAAAGCGCTGCGCCCCAAACGTTCCAGTACCGGTGTTAAAAGCTGTAGCAGGCGGTTGTGGCTGGGTAAAAAATACAAAGCACGCGTGTGCCGATCGACGACAAAATCCGCATCATGCAAAAGGTTGCGCATTTGCTTCATCGTATAGGGACGGCCATGCCCAAAGGGCGTTTTGTCCATGCGCGACCACAGGCCACGGCGGTTTGGGACGACGATCAGCAGACGTCCGTTGGGGGATAGAGCACGCCAGGCATCACTCATGAGTTCGCGCAAATAATCGGCGTTTTCTACGGCGTGTATCAGCAACAGGCGCGACACGCTGTTTTCGGCAAAGGGCAAGAGATGATCTTCGGTGACGACCGTGCGGTTCGGTCCGTGGGCCGGCCAGCGCACGCCGCCTTGGGTGGCGGACATCACCGCGATCGATGTGCCTTTTTCATTCAAATACGGAATGGCATAGCCGACACCGATGACGGGTGCTTCCGCGCTGTCGAAATCGGGCCAGAATTCGTACAGGCATTTTAAAAGATGCGTCTTGGTCTGGGCGCCCAGGGCGCTGTGATAAAACTGGCGGATCTCGGCGATATCGCGGTACATGCTAGTAGAGGCGCTTCCACAACCCATAGAGCGCATGACGCAGCAGGGTCATAAAGGTTTGCCAGCGAGTCAGTCCGCCCGTGTGTCGAAAAATCTTCCAGCTGATAATCGCGTATTGCAAACGGCGACGACGCACTACACGGTGCCGTGCCAGATTTTCGTTTAAGAATAAAATATCATGCCCTGACTTGGTCAGTTGCAGCCACAAATTTATATCGCTGCGTTGCGGCAGGTCCGTGTCGAATTGAATGGGGCCCGTGCGCTGTTGGTCGATCATGACAGTAGACAGTAAGACGCAATTTTTATGCAGCAACGTATCGAAGGTGACTTGTGGTGGACCACCTATAACACGTCCGATCGTACCATTCGCGTAAAAGCGGCGATAGCTGTGATAACTGACAGCCGCATTTTTCTCTTGCATGAACGCTAATTGAAGTTCGAGTTTTTCGGGCAGCCACACATCACCGTTGCGGATGAACGCCAGATAGCGTCCCTTAGCGGCGTTGATGCCTTGGTTGCGGCTGGCGGCGCGGCCTCTGCGCCGGCACCGGTGCCGGCGGCGGACCGCGACCCGCCGGCGGCCCGGCCGCCGATCTCGGCACGCCGAATCAGGCGAATACGCGGGTCATCGGCACAGAAATGTTCGATAACGGTGCTGGTACCATCCGCCGAACAATCATCGATCAGGATCATCTCCCAATCCTTAAAGCTTTGCACCTGGACCGAACGGATGGTTTCGGCAATAAGCGGTGCGGCATTGAAAGCGCGGGTGACAATGGATATCTGGGGCATCGTGGAACGACTATACGGGCTTTGCCGCAAGGGCACAAGAAAGCTTGGTTTTTGACGTTAAATGGGCTATATAGACCAGCACACAAAGGAATTAGTTTTATGTTTAATATGATTGCCCGCAAGATGTTCGGGACTCGCAACGACCGTCTTTTAAAACGCCTGCAGCCCCTGGTGGCGCGGATCAACAGCCACGAGCCGGCCATGGCAGCGTTGACGGATGCCGAATTGGCCGCCCAGACGGACGCCTTTAAAAAACGTCTGGCCGAAGGGGCGACGCTGGACAGCCTGCTGCCCGAAGCCTTTGCGGTGGTACGTGAAGCCGCCAAACGTCTGTTGGGCGAACGCCATTACGACGTGCAGCTGGTGGGCGGTATTGTTTTGCACAACGGCAAAATTCCCGAGATGCGTACCGGTGAAGGAAAGACCTTGGTCGCCACGGCACCGGTGTATCTGAACGCCTTGACCGGCAAGGGTGTGCATGTTGTGACGGTCAATGACTATTTGGCCAAACGTGATGCCGATTGGATGGGACAGATTTACCGCTTCCTCGGTATGACGGTGGGATGCATTCAAACGGGTATGGATGACGAAGCGCGCCGCGCCGCTTATGCCTGCGATATCACCTATAGCACCAATAACGAGCTGGGTTTTGATTATCTGCGCGATAACATGAAATACCGCGTCGAGGAAATGGTGCACCGTCCGTTCCACTATGCGATTGTCGACGAAGTCGACTCGATTTTGATCGACGAAGCGCGGACGCCGCTGATTATTTCGGGTCCTGCCGACGATACTACGGACATGTATATGCGCGTCGATGGGCTGATTCCGCAACTGGAAGAGCAGCACATTGAAAAAGATGAAAAACAGCGCCAGGTAACGCTGACCGACGAAGGTGTCGGCAAAATGGAAGAATTGCTGCGTGAAGTTGGGCTGATCGAAACCGGCGGCCTGTATGATATTCACAACATGCCTGTGCTGCATCATGTCAACAAGGCCTTGCAGGCGCACTTGATTCATCGCCGCGATGTCGACTATATCGTCAAAGATCAAAAAGTGGTTTTGATCGATCCGTTTACGGGCCGTATGATGGCGGGCCGCCGTTTCAGCGATGGCTTGCATCAGGCCTTGGAAGCCAAGGAAAAAGTGCCGGTGCAGCGCGAGAACCAGACGCTGGCCTCGATTACCTTCCAGAATCTCTTCCGCATGTATCCGAAAATTGCCGGTATGACCGGAACGGCACTGACCGAAGCGGGCGAATTCATGGAGATTTACAATCTAGAGGTTGTCGAAATCCCCACGCACCGCGCCGTGTCGCGTAAAGATGATAACGACGAGATTTATCGCACGATGCGCGAGAAAAATGCCGCGATTGTTACACTGGTCAAAGAAGCGCACGCCAAGCAACAGCCAGTATTGGTCGGAACCGTGTCGATTGAACGCTCCGAGCAACTGGCCGATTTGTTTAAAAAAGAACGTATTCCGCACAGCGTATTGAACGCACGTCATCATGAACAGGAAGCTTATATCGTTGCGCAAGCGGGCCGCCCCGGTATGGTGACGGTTGCAACCAACATGGCCGGTCGTGGTACGGATATTAAACTGGGCGGCAGCGTCGAGATGTTGTTGAAAACGCAACTGCAGGGCAATGAAACGCCCGAGCAGATGGCGGCTTTAAAAGCGTCGATTGCCGCGCAAGTGGAAAAAGATAAAAAGACCGTGCTGGAAGCGGGCGGCTTGTTCGTTATTGGGACCGAGCGTCACGAGTCACGTCGTATTGATAACCAGCTGCGCGGCCGCTCGGGCCGTCAGGGCGATCCGGGTCGCTCGAAGTTCTTCATTTCGCTTGAAGATGATTTGATGCGCATTTTCGGGGCCGAGCGTATCGACGCCGTGCTGCAAAAATTAGGTATCAAAGAAGGTCAGGCGATTTACCATCCGTGGATTAACACTGCGATTGAGCGCGCGCAGAAGAAAATCGAAGGCCAGCATTTTGACGCGCGCCGCCATCTGTTGCGTTTTGATAACGTGATGAATGATCAACGCAAAGTCATCTACCAACAGCGCCGCGATTTGATGCTTAATTCGGAT
>CAYRRF010000061.1:0-6057 GCA_964426595.1 uncultured Bdellovibrionales bacterium
TGTCATGTCCCGCGGCGTGCGCGTGATTGCGATCTCGCATTACATCGCCCAGCATATCCTGGATACGTATATGATTGATCCGGGGCGTATCCGCGTTATTTACCGCGGCATCCAGACCGACAAGTTTCACCCGCATCTGGTGCATCCCGAACGTTTGATCAAACTGGCGCGCGAATGGCAGATTCCCGATGACAAGCATCTTATTTTGATGCCCAGCCGCATGACGCGTATCAAAGGCCATCATGTGCTGATCGAAGCCTTGGCCAAGATGAAGCGCCAGGATTTTTTCTGCGTCATTTGCGATGCCTCGCCCGAACGCGATTATTATCAGGAAGAGCTGCTGGAATTGATCAAAAAGCACGGTCTTGAAACAAAAGTCCGCATTGTCGGTTTTTGCGCCGATGTCCCGGCAGGGATGCGCCTCGCCCAGATAGTGGTCGCGCCCAGCCTGGTGCCGGAAGGTTTTGGACGCGTGCCGGCCGAGGCGCAAGCGATGGGAACGCCCGTGGTGGCCAGCGCCATTGGCGGGCATAAAGAAGTGCTGCTTGATGGAGAGACGGGCTGGCTGGTGCCGCCCGATGATCCGGCATCCATGGCCGCGGCGATGGACCATGTGCTGGGACTGACGGATCTGGAACGGGCAACATTGGCGACCAAAGCCATGAGCTTTATTGCGCAGAACTTTACCAAAGAGCAAATGACCGCACAGACATTAGCCGTGTATCACGAAGTGCTGGCCGAAAAAATTTAATCCGTCGTATTTTTACGCAGATTGGCTAATCCCGCAAATGCATTGTAGCCGGTGACGGTCTTGGGCGCGATTTTATTTTCAGGACGCTGCACCTTGCGGCGTTTTTCTACTGTTTTTTTGAATTTCGGCTTGTCGGTTTTTTCGGATGCCGGCTTTTTCGGAGTGCTGCGTTTCAGTGAATAAAGCCGTACGGTTTTAACAGCCTCACCTTCGCCGATTTGTTTTTCTTCAAAGGGAAAGCCCAAATCCTGTAAGATGCCATAGATGGTTTCAATCGAGGCGCCGATCGTCGAGGCCAAGGCCGGATCAAAGGTGTATTTGCCTTCGACGGCACCGTCGAAAATTGCCGAATTAAGGCGTTCGATCATATCGACGCGCACGCAGGCCTTGCCAAAGACGGGCAAGCCGATGGCCATATAGAAATCGCGGTCGCACGCTTCGGGCGCAGCCATCGAGACATTGCCGTCATGCGGCAAGGTATAGGTGCCTGTATTCTTATCATGCGCGACGCGCCACAGGCTTGCTTTTAACTTCATGGCATGGGGCTTAAGCATGTCGCGTTGATAGATATAAAAAGCCCCAATACGCACACCCAGTTTATTCAAGGCCTGACGGTCCTCTTTTTCCAGGCGTCCCAGAATGTCTTTTACTTTTTCGCGCAGGACCAGGCCGCCATGGGTGAAAACGCTTTGCGCCAGTGCTTTAGGATTTTCTTTTAAATCAGCCGAAGAGAGAGAAAGTAAAGGGGCCAAATGTTTTTGCGTGTATTCATGCCACCAGCCCGCCACGCGCTGTAATATTTTTTCCTGAGGGGCGGCGTCCAGCGCACAAAGCAATGTGATGCGGGGGGAATAAAAATCCTCGGTCTTGGACAGGCGTGCCAACGGGTAAGTGTCTTCGCCATGACGCCAGGTAATTTCAAGCGCCTCGTTTAACGCAAACGCCTCAGCGACTTGCTGATCAAAGACGTCGATAGCGTCTGCGAGGGCTTTTTCCAACGGGTTCATGCCCCGATACTTTAGGGTGATTTGCCAATTCTGGCAACATCTGATACACTTGGCCGTATGAAAAAGCTTTCTCTTATCGTTTTTTGCAGCCTGATGGGGCTGGGGGTAACGTCCGCCTTGGCCATGACGCCCGAGCAATGGCAAGCCGACTTGCAAAATCAAATGACGGCGTTGCGGCCTATGCTGCCCAACCTGACGTTGCAAGGCGATATACGTGTAACGACCAAAGGGGATATGCTGGAAGCCACCCTGCCAGCGGCCAGCGGCAGGGATCAAAGCGGGATCGTGTGGAATGCTCCTGTGATGTTGTTACGTACGCCGGCGGCTGATCCGGTGGTGCGTTCTTTGGATATTGTCCCGCAAGGAACGATTAACATTCTTCAAAACGGAACCACGCGCCAATTATCGGTACAGCATATAAAATTGGAATCGGATACGGCCAAGAAATTGCAGCTCACCCTCGATCAGCTACAAACGCAACAGGCGTCTGTTCCTGTGCTTGCGATGGGTAAAGCAGTGATCTCGTATAAAACGAAACTGGATCCGACATTGACACTGGCCCAGCTATTTAGCCTGCTGCAGCAGGAATTGGGGCAAGAGCCGTTATGGGCCGAAGCGCATATCACGGATATACAAATCAATAACAAGGAAAATGCGTTGCGCATCCAGGATGTTGTCGCACAGGCGCAAATAGAGCCGCAGTCCGGCACCGATCGCGTTACCGTTCGAAATGCAATTACGGCCAAAGGCATTACTCCGGCGGGATTTAATATCCTGTCGGCATTTATACCCCAGGATCTCGAGCTGGTGGGAACGGTGGTGGCGTTGCCTAAGATTGTTCTTAAGGGTGCAGCGACAACTGATGAAATGCAAAAGGCCATGGCGGCTGCGCAAACACGCATCATTCTCGATCACATTCAAAGCCAGACGGCGTTGGGTGCGGTCTTGAAAGGTAATGGCGAGGTGCGTCCCAGCGTGACCACACCGACCGGCCTCGTGGGGCGTATCACGTTGACGATTGATAAAATTCAAGAAGCCATCGTGCAGGCCCAACAAGCCCCGGCCGAGCAGGCCAATGGCGTGCTGGGGTTGATGTTGCTGCAAGGCCTGGGCCATCAGGAGCAGGGGTCGACGCGTTTTGTGATCGATATGACCCCCGATGGCCAGACATTGGTTAACGGTCAGGATTTTGGTGCGGTCACGCGCTTGTTCGGGGCCAAGAGTGGTAATTCGCCGGTCCCCACGGCCCCGCCCAGCCCTCCGGGGCAACCCACCACCCAAGATTTGTAATTATGTACATAAATAAGGGTATAAAGTGGTACTTTTTGTTTGACTTTGGTGCTTCTGCCGCCTATAAACAGGGCCGCTTTTAAGAAATAGAGACCGAATCATGAAACGTACATATCAACCAAGCAAAATTCGCCGCATCCGCAATACCGGATTCCGCGCCCGTATGGCTACTGCCGGAGGCCGCAATGTCTTGTCACGCCGCCGAGCCAAAGGCCGTAAACGCCTCTGCGTCTCTCTGTAACGACTGGCAGTCTTTACGCCTGCGTTCCGAATTTTTACATCTCCAGGCCACCGGTGAAAGCTGGGTGACGCCCTGTTTTGTATTGCAGGCGATTCAAACGAATACACAGCAAACGCCGGAATTTGGTCTGACCGTCACCAAAAAAATTGGGGGCGCCGTTGTGCGTAACCGTGTGCGTCGCCGCTTGCGTGCAGCGATCGACGCCTATCCGCTGCTGGCGTCTTATCAAGGATGGAAATTCGTGCTGATCGCACGCGGTCCGGCTTTGACGATAGAGTTTTCTCAACTGCAACGCGATCTGTTGTGGGCCATCAAGCGCATCACGGAAAAAATCAGTCATGCTCAATAACATACTTGTTCGAATGCTTTTAGCCATGATTCGCGTTTATCAACTGGTTTTATCGCCTCTTGTTGGCCGTTCTTGCCGCTTTCAGCCGACCTGCTCGGCCTATGCGCACGAGGCACTTGCAAAATACGGGCCTTGGCGCGGCACGTGGCTGGTGTTAAAACGTTTGGGCCGCTGTCATCCGGTGACGTTTCTGGGTGGCCGCTCCGGTTACGACCCTGTTCCATAGGAAATGAAGATGTTAAACAATAGAGTTCCCCAGCCCGAAGATCACCGTCGTATGGTGCTGTTCTTTTTTATTACGGCCGTGGTCATGATGCTGTCTTATGCATTTATTACCAAGCCGAACATGGAACGTGCACGGGCGCAGGCCGCCGCCGAGGCTGCTGCCGTAAAGGCACCGCAACCGGCAGCTGTGGCAGCGGAAAAACAAATTATTCCCGTGGATCAAGCTTTAGGCGTTGCCGGGAAGCGTATTGCGGTCGAGACATCCGAACTTAAAGGATCCATCGCGACCACAGGTCTTCGCTTTGATGATGTTGTATTGAAAAACTACTATACGGCACTGGACAAGAAAGATCCCGTACGATTGCTGGCGCCATCTTCAACCAAAGAAAGTAACTTTGTAGAAATTGGATTTATTGCTGAGGGCGTAAAAGTTCCCGACAGCACAACCCAGTGGCATGTGGTTTCCGGGGATAAAGTGACGGCGGAAACACCGGTTGTTCTGGAATGGGATAACGGTGGAGGAATGGTTTTCCGCCGTACGGTATCGGTTGACAAAGACTATGTGCTTCATGTCGAGCAGTCTGTGAAGAACAACAGCGAAAATACGGTCACTTTGTATCCGTATGCCCTGGTTTCCGAGGCGCATCATCTACCCGTGAAGGGTGAAAAAGTTCCTTTTGAAAAACAGGCGTCCAGCGTCCAGCATATGGGTCCCTTGGCGTACGTGAATGAGGAACTGCAAGAGAAAAGCTATAAAAATATGCAGGATGATAAAATCGTCGAGTATAAAAACGTCAAAGGCTGGCTGGGTATGACCAGCAAATATTGGCTGACGGCTTTATTGCCTGTTGAAAACGAAACGTTCGATACGCGCTTTGCCTATCAAACGGGGGCTGCCGGACAGGATATTTTCCAGGTCGACTATCGCGGCGCGCCACTGACGGTTGCTAAAGGCGAAGAAAGTAAAGCGCAGATGCGCTTCTTTACCGGTGCCAAGAAGCTTTCGGTTTTAAGCGAATATGCAGGCAGTTTGCATGTGCCAAAACTGGATTTGGCGGTCGATTTTGGGGTGTTGTACTTCCTGACAAAGCCGCTGTATTACTTGCTGTCCTTTTTGGGTAATTTCTTCAAGGATCAATTCCATTTGCAGGTAAGCTTTGGGGTGGCGTTGCTGGTGCTGACGGTTATCGTGCGTGGCGCGACATTCCCGTTGCAAAATAAGGCCTATCGCTCGATGAATGCGATGAAGGACTTGTCGCCCAAGCTGCACGAACTCAAGGAAAAGTACAAAGACGATAAGGCGATGTTCCAACAGGAAGTCATGGCGCTTTACAAACGAGAAAAAGTAAATCCGGCCAGCGGATGTTTGCCGATCTTTATACAAATCCCTATCTTCTTCGCGCTGTACAAAGTCATCTATATTACCTTGGATATGCGTCAGGCGCCGTTCTGGGGCTGGGTGCACGATCTGTCCGCGCCGGATCCGACAAATGTGTTTAATCTGTTTGGCTTGTTGCCGTATACGCCTCCCGCCTTTTTGGTAATCGGAGCGTGGCCGCTGCTTTACGGTATAACCATGTGGCTGCAGCAATCGCTTAATCCCAAGCCGGAAGATGAAACGCAACAGCAGGTATTTGCAATGTTACCGTGGCTGTTTACCTTTATTTTCGCCAAGTTTCCCGCAGGTCTTGTGATTTATTATACCTGGTCAAACATCTTGGGCATTATCCAACAACAATCGTTGCGCAGGATACACAATAAAAAATGACGCTTGAACTGACCGCACGTCAAATCGAAGAGGGGCGGGCTTTGTTCAAGCATCCGGCGGAATTCGTATTCGGGACGGCGGTCTTGGGTAAGTGGCCGCGAACGATGTTCCCCGAAGTGGCTTTTGTCGGACGTTCCAATGTTGGAAAATCTTCACTGCTGAATGCATTGACGGGGCAAAGCAAGCTGGCAAAAGTTTCCAAGACTCCGGGTCGCACCCAACAATTTAATTTTTTTAATCTAGGGGATCGCCTTATGCTGGTCGATATGCCCGGCTATGGTTATGCGTCGGTAGGTAAAAAATTGGAGCAAATGTGGGCGCAGCTGGCGGATGAATATTTTAAAACGCGGGATCAGCTGCGCCGCGTGTTTCTGTTGATCGATGGGCGCCACGGTATCAAAGACAGCGATCGTCTGCTCATGGATT
>CAYRRF010000061.1:6067-9167 GCA_964426595.1 uncultured Bdellovibrionales bacterium
AAATCGCCTGGCCGTGCCGTACCAGATTATCCTGACAAAGGTCGATAAAGCCGATGATATTAAAGCTGTTCAAAGCGCCGTCGCAGAGGAGCTGAAACACAATGCCGCCGCCCTTGCCGATGCGTTATTAACAAGTGCGGAGACGAAAAACGGGATAGATCAGCTGCGCGCTGTGATTGCATCTTTACGATAAGTGTGTAAACTATACCAATGCTGAACGGATTAATGCCATTATTGCTGCTAGCGGCAGGGGGCGCTTTGGGCGCCGCCGTGGTATATGCGTTTATGTCTGTGCGCAATCGGGAATTGCACATGCGCCTCGAGCTGCAAGGCGATGCACAAGAACGTATGGCGATGTTGTTCAAAGGACTTTCCGCTGAAGCGTTGAAAGATAACAACCAGCAATTTTTGACACTGGCTTTGGAAAATCTGAAGCAGTATCAGCAATCGGCCGAGCAAAAACTTTCGGAAAAACACACCGCGATTGCCAGTGCCTTACAGCCGGTAGCCGAGTCTTTGCAAAAAATGGACACAAAAATCGCTGATATCGAAATGAAACGCGAAGGCGCCTATGCCGAGTTGCGTACGTTGGTTACTTCAATGAAGGATCAACATGTCCTGTTACAAAAACAAACCTCATCCCTGGTGCAGACCTTACGGGCCCCCACGTCGCGCGGACAATGGGGGGAGATGCAATTAAAACGAGTGTTGGATTTTTCGGGTCTGTTGGAAGGCATTCATTATACCCGCCAATCCACAGGTGCTTCAGGTTTGCGGCCCGATATTCTTATTCAGCTGCCACCTGATAAGGTCTTGCTGGTCGATGCTAAAGTGCCGATGCAGAATTATTTGTCGGCGATGCAAGAAAGTGTCACTGATGACGACAAGAACGTATTTCTTACAAAACATGCTTTGGATTTAAAAGAGCATATCAAACGCCTTTCGGGCAAAGAATACACGCAAGATTACAATAGCTTTGACTGGGTAGTGCTTTTCGTGCCTTTAGAGGGGCTAATTCAGATGGCATTAGATAAGCAGCCGGATCTGATGGAATTTGCCTGGCAGAAAAACGTTATTCTGGCCACACCTGCAAGTTTATTGGCGCTGACACGTACCGTCGCCTATGCGCATGATCAGTTCAAAGTAAATGAAAATGCGCGTGAGATCGCGCGTCTGGGTGAGGAATTATATAAGCGTATTGCCAAATTTGCAGAGCATATGGGCAAAGTCGGGCGCGGCTTAACCACCGCCACCAACAGCTATAATGAGGCCGTAGGTTCCTTGGAGCGCAATGTCTTGTCCAGTATGCGCAAAATGCGTGAAATTGGTACGACAAAAGCTGAAGTGAAGGAACTAGAAGTTCCGCTTATCGAGCACAATGTGCGTCCATTGAATGAATTGATGGAAGAAGAGGTGTAACATGGCGCTTTTGCCTATCCTTTTGCATCCGGATCCTGTTTTGCGCAAAATCTCCGAGCCCGTAAAAGAAATTACACACGAAATCGTGTCTCTCACGGACGCAATGCTGGAAACCATGCTGGCAGCCCCGGGTATTGGACTTGCTGCGCCACAGGTGGGTGTTTTAAAGCGTGTTGTTGTTATTGATATAGGAGGACGCGATGGCAAAAGCAGCAATCCGTTGCGCCTGATAAATCCGGAAATCCTTGGGTATAGTGATGAAGAAACGGAGCTGGAAGAAGGGTGCTTGTCCCTGCCAGAAATGCAGTGCCCGGTATGGCGTCCCAGCGAGGTTGTCGTCTCGTATGTGGATATTCAAGGCAATACACAAAAAATTCAAGCGGATGGTTTGTTGGCCAAATGCCTGCAACATGAAATCGATCATTTAAATGGCAAGTTGATTTTCGATTATCTTTCGTCGTTGAAACGCGACATGGTTCTGCGCCGCTATATGAAGATGTTAAAAGACAGGAATGGCTGATGCGTGTGATTTTCATGGGATCGCCGGACTTTGCGGTTACGGCTCTAAAAGCCATAGCTGATAAGGGCCACGAGATTGTGTGCGTGTATTCCCAGCCACCGCGGCCCAAAGGGCGCGGCAATAAAGTAGAAAAGACGTCGGTGCATGTAGCGGCTGAAGCGATGGGGCTTATGGTGCGGACGCCCTTGAATTTTAAAGATCCTAACGATATTGAAGCTTTTCGTGCATTACATGCCGATATTGCGGTAGTGGCGGCCTATGGCCTTATCTTGCGCAAGCCGATTTTGGAAGGAGCAAAACGCGGATGCATAAATATCCACGCCTCGCTGCTTCCGCGGTGGCGCGGCGCGGCACCGATACAAAGAGCGATTGAAGCCGGCGATAAAGAGACGGGTATCACCATCATGCAAATGGATGTGGGGCTGGATACAGGGCCGATGCTTTTGAAAGAAACCACGCCAATTACCGTAGAAGACGATGCGCAGACTGTGCATGACCGTTTGGCTGAGATGGGTGGAAGGCTTATCGTGCAATACCTGTCTGATCCGGATAAATATATGCCCCAGACCCAGTCTGAGACGGGCGTGACCTATGCTTCCAAATTGCAAAAAGAAGAATATACAGTGGATTGGAATCTATCGGCACAGGAACTGCTGCAGCGTTTGCAGGCACTGATGGGGCTGTGGATGGTGTATCGCGGGGAGCGCTTGCGCATTCATCGCGCGCATATTGTTCCACGTTCTGGGCAGACAGGAACGATCCTAGCCTCCCCCTTTACTGTGGCATGCAAGCAAGATGCGCTGGCAATAGATGTTATTCAGCGTGCTGGCAAGAATCCACAAACGGTCGAGGAATTCTGTCGTGGATTTCAGGTGGTCATAGGTGAGCGATGCCACGCTGGAAACTGACAATTGAATACGATGGGACGGAATTTGTAGGATGGCAAAGACAAAGCATCGATCCGTCGGTGCAGGGGGTGCTGGAAAGTGCGATTGAAAAATTTTGTGGTCAATCCGTAACTCTGCATGTAGCGGGCCGAACCGATGCCGGTGTGCATGCTTATGGGCAGGTAGCGCATGTTGATCTGCCCAAAGAATACAAGCCACATGAAGTGTGTAATGCCATTACTACCTATGCGCGTCCACATAAAGTCGTCATCGT
>CAYRRF010000062.1:0-7039 GCA_964426595.1 uncultured Bdellovibrionales bacterium
GACAAAGGTCCGGTCGTGCGCTGCGGCAAAGGCGCGCAGCTCACCGCACAAAAACTGATTGGCCGCAACACCGCCCGCTACCACTAATGTCTGCGCCATACGCGCCGATGGGTGTTGCAGGGCCTGCGTCAAGCGGTCTTTCAAAATTGTGGCCAATGTGCGGTGAAACGCCAGGCTGAAATGCGCTTTCATCGCTTCATCGGGCGTCTGTTTGCTTATCCACAGTCGCGCCGCCGTCTTTAATCCTGCAAAAGAAAAATCACAATTTTTTTGTCCTACTAAAGGCAAGGGCAGGACTATTTTATCGGCTTCCGCAGGATCGGCTTGGGCCAATAATTTTTCCAGCTCGGGCCCGCCGGGATACGGCAGCCCCAGCATCTTGGCGACTTTGTCAAAGGCTTCTCCGATAGCGTCATCGATTGTCTGTCCCAAAAGCACGTAATCACCCACACCACGCACCAGTAAAATCTGGCAATGGCCGCCCGACAGTAATAGCAGCAGATAGGGGAATGCTACTTTATCCGTTAAACGCGCCGTCAAGGCATGCGCTTCCAGATGATTGACCGCGATAAAGGGTTTGTCCGTTGCAAGCGCCAGCGCTTTTGCCGTCATGACGCCCATCATGACGCCGCCAATCAATCCCGGCCCTGCCGTCGCCGCCACCGCATCGATATCGTTCAGGGTGCAGCCCGCTTGCGCCACTGTTTCCATTACTAATCGGTCCAGATGTTCCAGATGCGCGCGTGCGGCGATTTCCGGCACAACGCCGCCAAAGGCCTGATGTTCGGCGGTTTGACTGAGGACGCGTTCGGCCACGATCCGACGCTCGGCATCGACAATCGCTACGGCGGTTTCGTCACAACTTGTTTCTATTCCCAGAACACGCATTCTTCAAAAGATAGGGCGATTGCCTTCAACAGTAAATGGTTTTAGACTGGCAGGCGTTCCTTCTTTTTTTCCGCGGAAACACTGTTATGACCGACTCACATCTGCCTCCGACCAAGCCGTTTCCTTCGTTGCGCTGGTTGATCAGCGGTACGATTACACTATCCCTTATTTGTGGCGGCATTGGTGCGGTAGGCGTTCTTTTCTTCGCCGACGGTATTTTTCATGTCGGCAAAGATCCGGCCCTTTCACAAGAGCAGGTGCAGCGCTTTGAATCGCGCATGACCGCCCTGGAGCACCGCGCCCCCGAAACCGCAGCACCCGACCCCGCCTTGCAAAACAGCCTGGCCGAATTGCAGCAAAAAGTGGATGCCATGTCGGCCCAGGCCAATCAAAGTAAAATGGGGCAGGTTGTGCTGGCCCTGACCCAGATCAAAGACGCCTATGATCATGATCAATCCATGCGTCCCGGCCTCGAGCTCTTGCAAAAAACAGTCACAAACAAAGATGTGCTGACTTCGGTGGATCATCTCTCCCAACTGCTCAACGATTCCTTTCCTACCAAAGCCGGGCTGGTGGCGGAAGCGCAAACGCTTTTGGCGACACCGCCGCGTGCCGCTAATCTTAGCCAGGAATCGGGCGGCTTGCTGGGACAGGCCAAAGCGTTTCTGGGACAATTTGTCCAGGTGGAATTGCTGCAAGGCGGCGCTTCGTATGATAACGGGCCACGCCTGGTCCAAGCGCTTTCGCAGGACGATCTTCCCACCGCCCGCAGCCTGGCCTCGCAATTGCCGGTAAGCCCCGCGGTACAGCATTTATTGAGCGCTATCGAGATGCGTATTCGCGCACAAGGGCTGGTGCAAAACCTTATTTCCAGTGTCACACAAATTGTTGGCAGTAACGGCGAGGGCTTGTATTAATGCGAACCTTTTTGCGCCTGATCTTTCTGGCCTGTAAGCTGCTGCTTGTGGCGGCGCTTGTCGGATGGATCATGCTGCATCCCGGCAAAATACAAATCGACTGGATGGGCTATCGCCTGCATATCCATTTGGGCTTTGCGGCGCTGGTGCTGGCGATTGCGTTTATTCTTTTTGCGGCCTTGTATCACGGCTGGCGCACGTTGCTGGGATGGCCGCAATTGTGGCGCAAGCAACGCCGCGTCAAAGCCTTGGAAATCGGCTATGCCGCGTTGAATAAAGGCCTGCTGGCGGTCGCGGCCGGGGATGGGAAATCCGCGGGCAAGCAAACCAAAAAAGCGCTGGCTTATCTGCCCGAAGTGGCCCTGACGCATCTTTTGGCGATTCAAACGGCGCAGCTTAACAAAGACGATGTTGCAGCCGATACGCATCTGGCGAAATTGATGCAGCATCCCGACGGGCAGCTTTTCGCCTTGCGCGGACAATTGACACGCGCCCTGCAACGCGAAGACCGCACCGAAGCCTTGCGTCTGTCGCGTCTGGCGTACCAGCAGCAGCCGGATCAGCCGTGGATTATCGACACGGCCGTGCAAATGGAAGCGCGCGCGCAAAACTGGGTACAGATCGAAAAAATGCTGCGTCAGGCGTTACGCCTGCGCAACGAACACGAAGCGCGTTGGAAAAAAGATTTGGCGGCCACGCTTTTGGCCTCGAGCGATGTGGCACGCGACCGCAATGATACGGATGCGGCCCTGCACTGCGCACGCGAGGCTTTGAAATATGCTCCCGACTGGAGCCCGGCGGTCGTGCGGGTGGCTGAATTGTGGCAACGCAAGACGTATCGCCGCCGCGCGCAAAAAACGCTGATGGAGGCCTGGGAAACGGCGCCGCACCCCGATCTGGTACAGGCGTGGTTGCGGGTGATGGGCGCCGAGCGCTCGACCGATACGACCGCTGTCATCGAAAAGCTGACCAGCGTCAATCCCGACCACGCCGAATCCTGCATCGCGATGGCCCGCGCGTTTGCTAAAAACAATTTGTGGGGTATCGCCCGCCAACATGCGTTGCGTGCGCTGGAATACCGCGCCGATCGCGGCCTTTATACCCTGCTGGCGGAAATCGAACGCGATGATACGCACGACACGCAACGCGTACAGGAATGGCAGGACAAGGCTCTGGCCGCGCCCGCCGAAGCGCAATGGATGTGTCAGGTCACGTTCGAGAGCTTTGAAGCGTGGCAGCCGCTCAATCGCCAGCTGCATTTCAACACCATTGTCTGGCAAGTGCCGCAGGCCAGCCTGCCGCCTGCGGTTTCACCACCGCAGAATATTTTCGGATTTATCGGTCAAGCCTAGGGCCAGATGGTAATGGGCGTACCGACATCGACGCGGCGCCAAATCTCGGCCATTTCCCGATCCGTAACCGCAATACAGCCATTGGTCCAGTCTTTGGTGGGATGCTGCATATCGGTGGCGTTTCGATCATTGGGCAGGCCGTGGATCATGATCCAGTCGCCGGGCGGTATTTGCAAAGCGCTGGCCACATCCGCATCCCCGCCATCGGGGTAGGAAATCCGCAGACTGAGAAAATAATTACTGTCCTTGTTTTTCATGTCGATCGTGTATTTGCCTTCCGGCGTACGGAAATCACCCGACTCCATTTTATGCCCGACCGGATTCTTGCCCAAGGCCACGCGAAACTTGTTCAGGACGCGTCCGTCCTTCATCAAATACAGCATGCGCTTGGCCTTGTAGACGACGATCTGGTCGGCTTTGGTCAGGGCCGGGCCCGACAGAGCCTCGGACCGGCACTCGGCGATTTCCGCCGGATCCGAGGCCGCAAGCCCTTGTGCCGCCAGCATAATCATGCCACAACATAACAGAACAAATTTTTGTCTTTTCATGAGTTTTTGCAACATGGGCCCAACCTATCGTTCTTTTTTAAAAATGCAAGCGCTGGCCTTGTGCCTGGCAGCGCTCCCTGTTATCGCTCACGCCGGTTACACGGCGCCGGCCATCGGCCAGAATGAAGTCATCACAACCAAATACGAAGACACTCTGGTCAATTTGGCCATGGAGAAAAAAGTCGGATACGCCGAATTAATCTCCGCTAATCCCGGCATTGATCCATGGGTCCCTGGCGCGGGTACAAAAATCATCCTGCCCAAATGGCACATCATTCCCGATGTCGAACGTAAAGGCCTTATTTTGAACACGGGCGAGCTGCGCCTGTATTATTTTCCGCCCGATGGTTCGGCCCCTAAAACATTTCCTATCGGTATCGGCCGTGAAGGCCTGTTTACCCCCAAAGGCACCACGACGATTGTCAGCCGTCAGGCTAATCCTGTCTGGCGACCTACCCCGCGGATGCGTTTGGAAGACCCCGAACTTCCAGCGGAAGTAAAAACCGGGCCCGATAATCCTTTGGGCAAATACGCGCTTTATTTTGGCTGGCCCAGCTATCGTATTCACGGTACCAACAAACCCAAAGCCATCGGCCGCCGCGCCAGCTCGGGTTGCGTGCGTATGTATGACGATGAAATCGAGTGGGTTTTCAAAAATGTTCCCAACGGCACCAAAGTCACTTCAATTGATCAACCGATTAAAATGGCCTGGATTGACGGCGCTTTCTACGTCGAAGCCGAACCGAACGATCTGCAGATCGACGAAATCGAATACCAGAACCGCCAGGTCACCATTGACATTCCCGATGGCATTATCCTGAAAATCCGCGAAAAAGCCGGCGAGAACGTCGATAAAATCGATTGGGAAAAAGTGCGCAACGTGCTGATCGAGCGTACGGGCCTGCCAACCAAAGTATCCATCGGCACAGCCAGTGCTTCCGCCGAAGAGCCTGTTGCCGTCGTGGCGGACACCGCCCCCGCGGTTACACCAGAGTCGCGCCCCACGGACGCGCCCGCAAGCGAAGCGCCCCAGCCGCACAAAGCGGTGCACAAAAAAGACAAAACAAAAACCGCGGAACCTGCAAAAGAAACGCCGGAACACCGGCACGATTGGGATCAGCTCAATCACTAGCCTTTAGGATATTGGCCAGCGACACCGTTGCCGAACCGCGGGGACGGGGTGCGGGCTGTGTGGGATGTGGTGCCCACCCAAGACCATACAAAGCCTCTACTGTGACCGGAAGACGCCCATCGGCCAATCCGTAATGCGTCCGGTAATGCTGTTCGACCCGCGGCCAAAATTCTTTTTTGAGCACTTGGCGGCGGCGGGCTGCAACCGCATTGCTTTGGCCCATACCGCGTATATCGCGCACCAGCGCGGCGAGATCGGAATAGGTTACCTGCCAGGTCTCCTGATCCACGACGGGCAATGCCAGTCCTGTGGCCTGCGCCAATGCCGCCAGATCCGGCAGCGCAACAAAAGGCGATACGCGTGGGCTGATCCCGCCATAGATTTCGGTTTCCGCCTGCACCAGCGCCTGACGCAATTCCTGCAAAGTGGCGCCGCCGATCATTCCCCACACCAGCACACCGTCGGGCTTGAGCGCATGGCGTAACTGCACAAAATATTCCGGCAGATTTTCCACCCATTGCGCATGATTAAAGCTGATGATCAGATCCTGACTCTCTGGCTCGAGCGGTAGAAGCGTCTGGGTGTAGTCGGGTGAAAACGTGCGCAGGATTTCAATCTTTTTTTCGGTGGCAATCGCAGGGGTCAACACCAGCGGAAAGGGCGCAATTTCCACAGCCTTTGCAAAGGGGCGGCGGATATCGAGCAGCCGCTCGCGCAAGGTCGCGGCCATGCGCTGCCAGATAAAATCGTGCGCAGCAAAGCGTGTCATGGCGCGGGCATGGTGGTGGGCCACGGCAGCGGTATCAAACAGCGCCATTAGCTGAGGTGCGGTTTAAGAACAGCCTGATTGTCATTGAGCGGCATCTCGACCGCCTCGCTGACATGTGTCGTGGAGACAACGCGCGCCGTAATGTCGGCCGTGATATCGGGTGTCAGGCCGGTATACCATTCGCCCATGTCGCGCCGTGTTTTGAATTCGACATAGGCGCGGCTTTTTTCGACGGGGCGATCGTAATAACGCGCCAGACTGGCCGCCGGGCGCACCAAACGATCCCAGCGAAAGGCGTTGACGGGCGCATGGATCAAAAACGGATAGACGCGCTCGGGCGACAAATGCGGCTGCAGGAAAAAGCTCGGGCCAAAAGCGGTAATATCGTCGAACTCGATCCCCAGTTTTTGGCCCAGGAAAAGCCGCGCTTCATCCATGGTCGTCACCGATTCAGGCAGGCGGAAACTCGGCAGGCTTTGCATGGGTTCGCTATCACCCATACGATTAGGAACGGGCAGTTTGCGCGGCTGGTCCGCCAGCAAAAAACGCCCCATCGGATTACGGATTAGCGGAATACACACCGCCGTATTGGCCGAATCTTTTTCGGGCACGATGAAATCATCTTCGGTCACATGCAGGGCCTGCCGTCCCATGGGACCCGCTTGATCTGCGACAAACACCGAGCGCATACAGCGCATCGTATGACCGGTAATCAACAGGCGATCCATTTCCTCGCTGGTTTTCACCTCGGCCACCACACGCGCCGGCGGGGGGCGTACCATTTTGTTGATCGCTTTTTTATATTTCGGATCTTCCAAGGCTGCGCCCAATTGTGCGGGCTTGTCGCCCTGCATCTGCAGCAACGCTCCGATCAAAATTTCCAGCTTGCTGTCACCGATCAAACCGGCGCTCAGCGCCTGCAGCACATCTTCGGCCAGAACTTCTATCAAACGGCCGGGATTGTCGTGCGACGGCTGGTGCCTGTCCGCAGAAGGCAATTCACCCGTCACCTGCACCAACAATCCGCGCACACGCTGCGCCAGATATTCCGGCGCCGGATAATAATTCACACCTGTGTCGCACTTCACCAGCTGTTTGGCCCCCATACCTGCGACATTCTGCAGCATGGCCAGAACTTGCTCTTCGTCCGCGGTTCCGGACAGGGTGGGCAGAACCAACGGTTCGACCAGATAGCCCGCCCAGCGCCGTCCATCCAGATTGGCGGTGCCGCGCGGCACGGTATTGATGATCGGGCAGGGGACATCGGCCTGCAGCCACAGGCGTAAATGCCCTTCGGCATCGCGGCGCCACACCAGCACGTCGTCATAGCTCTGGGCGACGTCTACCCATTTAGGACCTTGCGTTGGCGCTTTGAGCAAAAGATTTTTCGGTGGCTCCAACGAGGGGCGTCGCTCGTACACCGTGACCGCTTC
>CAYRRF010000062.1:7049-9143 GCA_964426595.1 uncultured Bdellovibrionales bacterium
GCGATTTTTTCTATCAGCAGCGTAAAGCTTGCCGGTGGTAAGGGCTGGGGCTGTTCGAGCGCGTCAAAAAAGCGGATCTGTTTTTTCCATTGCGTCACTCCCTCGTCCGACAGGCGGTGCGGGGCACGATAGACAGCACGGGCGCCGCACTGTTCGACCAGTTGTGCCCATTGGTCCAGCGTCAGCGTCGTCAGTTCCTGCGGCGATTCCATCGACACACCCAGGCGCCAGCGATGGAAAAACTCGGTCGCCCATTTGGCCGTCAGGCGGAAGCGGCGAATGCCCGCGCGCACGACCGGCAGCGATTCCAGGAAAAACCCTTGCAACGCTTCGGAAATATTCGGACGGGCAATTTGGGCAAATTCTTCCAGGGCCAAAGCCATATCCGGATCTTCGATCTCAATGACAACAAATTCTTCGGCGGTTTCCGGCAGCGCCACATCCTGCAAAAGCAGCTGGCCGTTTTTGGGCAATTGCGCCAGCAATTCCTGCAGCCCCGTAAAAAGGCTGTTGAGATGATAATGGCTGTCGCTATAGACACGATGCGCCCACGCCACGGCCAGGATCGCATCCACTTTGTGCGCGCTGCGTTTGCCTGCCACGGGCTGTTTGTCAAAAAGCAGATTGGCGCTTTCGTACATGCTTTGACTGCGCAGCAAGGCTTTCATATCCGGGACCCAGCCTGTCACCGACCAGTGGGGACGCGCACGCGCATAGGCCAGTGCGGCCTGTCCTTCATCCATACACAGCACAGCCACTTGCGCGCCGGGAGATACCAGCGTGTGGTCAACGGTCATAGCCGGAGTATGTAGCTGTAAAGGCGAGACAAATTTTTGCAAAGCCGTTGTCTGGCTTGTCATGGCCGTCGCGTGCTCGGAAAGGGATCTGGCCTTGACCATTCGGGACTGTCCTTTTAGGATGTTCGCGTGAGGCGCAGTCTACACGCAGCGCCCCTCAAAAAACAACAAAAATGTGCGGGAGTTATACACATGGCCGGGATTATCACGACGGACGCAACCTTTGAAATCGATGTGTTAAATTCTTCAAAACCTGTGCTTTTAGACTTTTGGGCCGAATGGTGTGGCCCTTGCCGCATGCTGTTGCCTGTGGTTGAGGAGCTGGCCTCCGAAATGAAGGACACGCTGACAGTAGCCAAAATGAATGTCGACCAAAACCCGGAAACCCCTGCAAAATTCGGGGTACGCGGTATTCCGACGCTTTTGCTTTTCAAGGGCGGAAAGCTGATCCAGACACGTGTCGGCGGCCTGCCCAAAGCCGATCTGAAAAAATGGATCGAAGACGCTATTGCGGCGTAAGGATTGCACATGCGGATTTTCCTGCGCACGTTGGGAAGCCGTCTTTTAAACGATAATATCAGCTTTTTGGCGGGCGGCGTGGCCTTTTACGGCTTGCTGGCGTTATTCCCCGCGTTGGGCGCACTGGTCGCGCTGCTGGCGCTGATTGCAGACCCCGCGATTGTTGAAAAACAATTACACGAGCTGGCCTTTCTTTTTCCGCCGGATGTGTACGAGTTATTGCATCACCAGATTTTACTGCTGGTGCAGCAATCCAATAAAACCCTGAGCCTGACGCTGGTCTTAAGCATTGGGCTGGCGCTGTTTTCCGCCAATCGCGGCAGCAAAGCCTTGCTGGCCGCACTCAACACGATTTTCCGGGTGCGAGAAAACCGCAAATGGTGGCGGCAATATCTGGTTTCCCACGCTGTCACGTTAGGTGGCATGACGCTGATTTTGCTGGCGCTTTTCATCATTATTGCCTTGCCGCTCGTCCTTAAATTTGTGCCTTTTACCTTGCCGCTGCAACCGCTGGCGTGGCTGCGCTGGCTGGTCTTGGGCGGTGCCATGTTTGTTGGCGTGCTACTGCTTTTTGCATTCGGACCGAATGTCCCGCTTAATCGCCAAAGCCTGCGCGAAGAGCTTATCGGCACGGCGGTGGCCAGCGGCACCTGGCTGGTGGCGGCCGTGGTCGGTTCGTGGGCGATTACAAAAGTACCGCAATTACACGCGGCCTATGGCTCGCTGAGCGCCGTAATTGTGCTGATGCTGTGGATGGTGGTGTCGGCCTATTGCCTGT
>CAYRRF010000063.1:0-781 GCA_964426595.1 uncultured Bdellovibrionales bacterium
ATCATGATGATGTGCTCAAGGTAGGTTTCCCGTATTTTGGCGGTCAGACACATGAAACAGGATATTTCGAACCCTCAGCCGGTGAAGATGTTCTGGATCGCAACATTCCGGTCAAATATCTGGATCTGAATGGCGAGAAAGTGCCTGTGGCTTGTGTATTCGACCTGCTCTGCGCCAATTACGGTATCGCCCGTGAAGGGCTTGGTGGGGGTAATGTGGCGTCCGGCTATGAAGATAATATCCCATATACTCCTAAATGGCAGGAAAGCATTACCGGCGCTCCAGCAGATAAAGTCATTCGGGTTGCTAGAGAATTTGCCAACAATGCCCACATCACCAAGGGCAAGTCGATGATCATCATCGGTGCGGCGATGAACCACTGGTATCACATGGATATGAACTACCGCGCCTGTATCAATATGCTGGGCTTCTGCGGTTGCGTTGGTCAGTCAGGTGGCGGCTGGTCACACTATGTGGGGCAGGAAAAACTGCGTCCGCAGACCGGCTGGACGCCGCTGGCCTTCGCCCTTGACTGGACTCGCCCGCCGCGTCAGCAAAACTCGACGTCTTTCTTCTACGCACATACGGATCAATGGCGTTATGAGACTCTGCAATTGGACGAGATTCTTTCCCCCCTCGCAGATAAAAACCGCTGGGCTGGGACGTTGATCGATTGCAACATCCGTTCCGAACGTATGGGATGGCTGCCGTCAGCCCCGCAGTTGGAAGAAAATCCGATTGAGCTGATTAAAAAGGCCGAAGCGGAGAAACGCGATCCCGT
>CAYRRF010000063.1:791-3369 GCA_964426595.1 uncultured Bdellovibrionales bacterium
GGCAAGGGACATGAATATTTCCTCAAGCATTTCTTGGGAACACAACACGGCGTGCAAGGGAAAGACCTTGGCAGCGAAGGCAAGGGGCGTTCCAGCGAGGTGGTCTGGCATGACCATGCGCCGGAAGGGAAACTTGATCTGGTCGTGACGCTGGACTTCCGTATGTCCACGACTTGCGTTTATTCCGATATCGTGCTGCCGACAGCAAGCTGGTATGAGAAGAACGACCTGAATACCTCCGATATGCACCCCTTCATCCACCCACTGTCCAAGGCGATTGACCCCGTCTGGCAGAGCAAATCGGATTGGGAGATTTACAAGGGCTTCGCCAAGAAATTCTCGGAGCTTTGCGTTGGGCATCTTGGCGTGGAAAAAGAACTTGTCATGAACCCCATTCAGCATGACACGGCGGGCGAACTGTCGCAGCCCGACGTCAAGGAATGGCGTAAAGGGGAATGCCCGTTGATCCCCGGCAAGACAGCTCCCACGATGAAAGTGGTCGAGCGTGATTACCCCGCGACGTTTGAACGCTTTACGAGCCTCGGCCCCCTGATGGAAAAGCTGGGCAATGGCGGCAAGGGCATCGGCTGGAACACCGATCACGAAGTCGAGTTCCTGAAAAAACTCAATGGTGAGAAAAACGGCAGGGCCAATATTGTCACGGATATTGACGCTTGTGAAACCGTCCTTTCTCTTGCGCCCGAAACAAACGGAGAAGTTGCCGTTAAAGCATGGGCGGCTTTGAGCAAGATAACGGGTCGCGACCACACCCATCTGGCGCTACCGAAGGAAGAGGAAAAAATCCGCTTCCGCGATATTCAGGCGCAGCCGCGCAAAATTATCAGCTCCCCGACATGGAGCGGCCTTGAGTCCGAACACGTTTGCTATAACGCGGGCTACGTCAACGTCCATGAGTTCATTCCCTGGCGCACGCTGACAGGCCGGCAGCAACTGTATCAGGATCACCCCTGGATGATCGACTTTGGCGAAGCGCTGGTTTCCTATCGCCCGCCGATCAACACGCGGACGGTCAAGAATATGCTCGACAAGCACGGCAAGGAGTCGCCGACGATCCTGCTGAACTTCATCACGCCGCACCAGAAATGGGGCATCCACTCCACCTATACCGACAACCTGCATATGCTGACCTTGTCGCGTGGTGGCCCGATTGTCTGGGTCAGCGAGGTTGACGCGAAGAAAATAGACGTTAAGGACAATGACTGGCTTGAAGTCTTTAATGCCAACGGCGCTATTGTTGCGCGGGCGGTCGTATCCCAGCGTGTCAACGAGGGCATGATGCTGATGTATCACGCCCAGGAAAAGCTGGTGCATACGCCGGGTAGCAAAATTACCAATGCGCGTGGCGGCATCCACAACTCCGTGACGCGCGCCACGGTAAAGCCGACGCATATGATCGGCGGCTACGCACAACTGGCATACGGGTTCAACTATTACGGGACTGTTGGGTCAAATCGGGATGAATTCGTGATTGTCCGCAGAATGGATAACGTCGACTGGATGGAAGAGCCAGCGAAAATGGAGGCGGCAGGACAATGAAAGTACGCGCACAAGTAGCGATGGTTCTTAACCTCGATAAATGTATCGGGTGTCATACCTGTTCGGTGACCTGCAAGAACGTCTGGACATCGCGGGAGGGCGTTGAATATGCCTGGTTCAACAACGTCGAAACCAAGCCCGGTGTCGGCTACCCCAAGGAATGGGAAAACCAGAAGAAATGGAACGGCGGTTGGAAGCGCAAAGCCAACGGCAAGATTGAGCCGAAACAAGGTAGCCGCTGGCGCATCCTTGCCAACATTTTCGGCAACCCCAGTCTGCCGGAGATCGACGATTATTACGAGCCGTTTACCTTCGACTACGATCACTTGCAAAAAGCGCCGGAAATGAAAACCATGCCGACGGCGCGCCCGCGCTCTCTGGTCACTGGCGACCGCATGGAAAAAGTGAAATGGGGGCCGAACTGGGAGGAAATTCTCGGTACGGAATTCGAGCATCGCAAGAAAGACTATAACTTTAAAGACATCGAGAAGGAGATGTACGGCGAGTTTGAAAATACGTTTATGATGTATCTCCCGCGCCTCTGCGAACATTGCATCAACCCCACCTGTGTCGCGTCTTGTCCCTCTGGCTCGATTTACAAGCGTGAAGAAGACGGGATTGTTCTGGTCGATCAGGACAAATGCCGCGGATGGCGGATGTGCATTTCCGGCTGTCCGTACAAGAAAATCTATTACAACTGGAAAACCGGTAAGGCAGAGAAATGTACGTTCTGCTATCCGCGTATCGAGAACGGCGATCCCACCGTATGTTCCGAAACCTGCGTTGGGCGCATTCGCTATCTGGGGGTTATCCTCTATGACGCTGACCGGATCGAAGAAGCCGCCAGCGTGGAGAACGAGGAAGACTTGTACGAAGCGCAGCTCGATATTTTCCTCAACCCCCATGACCCTGAAGTTATCGCGCAGGCGCGTCGGGACGGCATCCCTGACAACTGGATCGAGGGAGCGCAAAAATCCCCCATCTACAAGATGGCAATTGACTGGAAAGTGGCTTTCCCGCT
>CAYRRF010000063.1:3379-9108 GCA_964426595.1 uncultured Bdellovibrionales bacterium
CGGAATATCGCACCTTGCCGATGGTCTGGTACATTCCTCCGCTGTCGCCGGTACAGTCCGCGGCAGCTCAGGGCAAAATCCCGACGCGCGCCGATGGCATCATGCCTGACCTGGACGATATGCGAATCCCGGTCAAGTATCTGGCGAACCTGCTCACCGGAGGCAAGGAAGCACCCATTCGCTTGGGTCTTAAGCGCATGATGGCGATGCGCCACTATATGCGAAGCAAGATGTTCGAGGGGTCTCCTGACACGACCCTTCTTAACGAAACGGGCCTGACCGAAGAGCTGGTCGAAGATATGTACAAGATCATGGCCATCGCAAACTACGAAGACCGTTACGTCATTCCGACCGGCCACCGCGAAGAAACGCTCGATGCTTTCGGCGAAAGCGGCGGTTGCGGTTTCTCGTTTGGCAACGGTTGCGCGTCGCATAGCAATAGCGCCATTGATCTTTTTGAAAGCCCAAAACAAACACGCGGTCAATCTGGAAGCACGAAAAGCAACCGCGTCAACACGATTTTCGAGCGCGATCACTACGAAAAGATCGCGGTCATTAAAAGCGGTTGCAGCAGCGGCGGATGTGGTAGCGGCGGTTGCGGCGGTGGTTGCGGTTAACAAAAAGGAGAAAAGCTATGGGTCTCATGGAAAAACTTGGCTTGGGAAATAAACAGAAAAGCCCGGAGCAAAAGCCTCTTGCTGATAAGACGGCAGATCAAAAGGTTCGGGAAGATAAAATCCCGGCCGCCGCGCAAGATATGTGCTGTGGTTCCTGTGGGGGTCGCGGACACGCCGATAGAAAGGACTGGAAGGGATGAGAACGCTCAAAATTCTCGGATTTTTTCTGACCTACCCTGAGCAGGAGCATATTCAAGTATCCGATGAATGTGTTGCTATACTGCAATCCGAGAAATGGCTTTCCGATAAGGGGCTTGAGAAAGTCCTTCAGGCTGTCCGTCGTTTCAAGGAAAAGAGCCTGCTCGATCTTCAAGAGGACTACGTGGCCTTGTTCGACAGGACACCGTCGCTTTCGTTGCACCTATTTGAGCATATACACGGCGATTCCCGCGACCGGGGACAAGCTCTGGTTGACCTCTTGAAAGTCTATGAAGATGCCAAGCTCTTTATCGACAGAGAAGAAATGCCGGATTACTTGCCGCTTTTCACGGAGTATGTCGCCACGCTGCCGCACCAGCAGGCGTCGGAAACGATGGGAAGCGTTGTGAATATCCTTTCTTCCCTTGCGGAACGCCTGAGAAACAGGGAGTCGTTCTATGCCGACTTCTTGGACGCGATGATCGAGACAGCGGCACGGTCGCCAGACCCGAAAGCGGTTGAAGAATACCTGAGCAAGTCTTCCGGCAAGGCCCTGAGCCATGCTGAAATGGACAAGCAATGGGAAGAGCAGTTCGCCTTTGACAATACGGCCCAGGACGTTGGTCAGGATTCCGGCTGTCCGAAAGCCGAAGAAATGCTGGCGCGCATGGGAACATACACGCAAAGAGAGAGGCTATAACGATGGGCGATTTTCTAAACTTCTTCCTCTTTCAAATTTTTCCTTATATTGCGATTGCGGCTTTCCTGCTCGGTTGCCTGTTGCGCTTTGACCGCGACCCTTATTCATGGCGCACAAAATCCAGCCAGCTTCTGCGCCGCAAGCAATTGATTATCGGCAGCGTTCTTTTCCATTTGGGAATTCTGACCATCCTGGCAGGCCATTGCGTTGGGCTTTTGACACCTATATGGATTTTTGACTCGCTGGGCGTGTCACACGGTGCAAAACAGGTACTGGCAATGACGGCGGGCGGCATCGCTGGATTTTTCTGTTTTATCGGCCTGTGCCTTCTCCTGCATCGCCGCTTGTTCGACCCAAGGATTCGGAAGAATAGCTCGTTTGCGGATATTGCGGTTTTAGTGCTGTTGCTGGCGCAGCTTTCTCTCGGCCTTTTGACCATTCCGGTATCCATGCACCACCTCGACGGACATGAGATGGTGAAGTTCATGAATTGGGCGCAGCATATCGTCACCTTCCGTGGCGGCGCGCACGAGTTCATTGCGGATGTGGCTTTGGTCTTCAAGCTGCATATCACGCTGGGCCTGTTCTTGTTGTTGATCTTCCCGTTCACGCGCCTTGTACACGCGTTGAGCGCACCAGTGGCCTATCTTGTCCGGCCATATCAAATTGTTCGCAAAAGGGCGACCTAACCATGATAAAAGCTAAATTTATTGCTCCGGGGATTGAAGTCAACGGCGTTAAAATCTCTATCACTGAGATTAATGCGGAAGTGCAATACCATCCGGCAGAAAGCCTGCTCTCGGCAAAATACGAGGCTATGAAAGCGCTTGTCATCAGAGAAGTGCTGATCCAACGGGCTGCGGAGTTGGGGCTTTGTGAAAGAAATGAAGCTATAAAGCACCCAGATGCCGTTATCGACGATCTTTTGGAACATGAAATTACAGTTCCAGAGGCGGACGAAGAAACGTGCAAAAGATACTACGAACAGAACACGAAGAAATTTCGCACATCCCCGCTTTTTGAGGTTTCGCATATCCTCTACATAGCGCCGCCAGACGATGAGAAGGCGCACGCGGAGGCGCGCGAGAAAGCGCAATCTGCGCTGGACAGGATTAAGGCGTCGCCAGGGTTGTTTGAGACAATCGCACAGAATGAATCGGCCTGCTCTTCCGCCAAGGATAACGGCAGATTGGGGCAGATCAGCCGCGACCAAACAATGCCCGCCTTTGAGACGGCGTTGTTCCAGATGAAAGAAGGAGAGATCAGCGCCGAGCCTGTCGCTTCGGAAGTGGGCTATCATATTATCAAGGTGCATAACCGGGTTGACGGCAAGCAACTGCCCTATGAGAACGCCAAAAACTGGATCGCGCAAGAGCTTCACGATAAAAGCTGGGAGAGAGCGTTTAACCAATATGTACAGGTGTTGGTTGGGCGGTGCAAAATCAGCGGTTTCCGTCTTGAAGGCGCGCAAAGCCCTCTTGTGCAATAATTAAAGACAGCTTGATCTGCATCAAGACCGCCTGCCGTTAAATACCGCAAGATAGACACTGTAGCAAAATAAATGGAGGCTCGTCGTGATGAACAAACTCTTTCCTTTTTTACTGGCTCTTGTTTTGAGTGCCTGTACCACGCCCGCTCAGACGGTCGATACGGGAAACTCTCAGAAATCACCCCATTGTCAGTGCGTTAAATGCCAATGCCAGCACTGCAACAAAGATGCCTGCGATTGCGCGCACGATAAAGCACCGGCTAACGGTGAAATGTGCGATGTAAAGGGGGCTCAATAACCTCTCGGAACAGAAGCGTGGCTGGCATAAAAACCAGCCAACCTTCTTTCTCAAAATTGTTCAGCTATGATACACGAAGAAACAGCAAGATTAATTCAGAAATACGGCGGCGCCGTTCCGAGGTATACAAGTTATCCCACGGCGGTGCAGTTTCATGCCGGGTTTATAGAGGCCGACGCGGTGTCGCGGCTGGAAGCTCTTGATGAGAAAGAAGCTGTTTCTGTTTATGTGCATATCCCGTTTTGCCACAGCCTTTGTCATTACTGCGGATGCCATACGAAAATCGTCAGCCACACGGATGTCATTTCTGCTTATGTGGATATGTTGTGCGACGAGATAAAAATTGCCACATCCCATGTGACGGCAAGAATAAAGGTGTCGCGCATTCATTTTGGCGGCGGGTCTCCCAACTATGCGCCCATATCGGATATTGAAAAAGTCCTGGATACGCTTCGCACCTGTTTCTCTTTCGATGATGGGGTGAAGATAGACATGGAGTGCGATCCACGCCTCCTGACTGAAGAAAAAATCGCGGCTTTATCCCTCATTGGCATTAGCCGGGTAAGCCTGGGCATACAAGACTTTGATGAAAACGTGCAAAAGGCGGTTCACCGTATCCAGCCGCTGGAACATGTGCAAGGTCAGGTTAAATCCCTGCGCCGCGTCGGTATTCACGACATCAATTTTGATTTA
Source organism: uncultured Bdellovibrionales bacterium (assembly GCA_964426595.1). GTDB lineage: Bacteria > Pseudomonadota > Alphaproteobacteria > Micavibrionales > SZUA-601 > JAQGJA01. The sequence goes on from CAYRRF010000063.1 coordinate 7,375, forward strand.
ATCGTAGGACTCCCGGAGCAGACGCTTGATACTGTGCGAAGAACGGTGATGGAAACGATAGAAATCAGGCCGTCGCGCATTGCTGTTTTTGCATACGCGCACGTACCGTGGATGAAAAAGCATCAAAAACTGCTGGAAAAGTATCGTTTCCCAACGCCGCAAGAGCGTTTCCTGATGCAAGAAGATGTCAATATTGCGCTCTGTCAGGCGGGTTATAAGTCCATAGGCATAGACCATTACGCCCTGCCGGAAAGTAATCTTTTGCAGGCACAAGCTCTCGGCACATTGCGGCGCAATTTTCAAGGATACACATATGATGCCGCGACCACGATCCTTGGGTTCGGACTGTCCGCAATTAGCCAGTTCAAAGATGCCTATACACAAAACAGCCTTGACGCTCCTGCCTATAGGAAGTCCATCGATGCCGGAAGGTTGCCCGTAGCGAAAGGTTACGCCATGACTGAGATGGATATTGAAACAGGATGGGCGATCATGCAGCTTATGTGTTATTCTCAGTTAGACGTAAGCAAATGCCCTGTTGTACCGATGGCGCGCGGGAAGTTGAAAGAACTGGAACGCGACGGCATCATTCGCATCAACGGCAACATTGTCGTGATTACGGAGATAGGAAAGCCTTTCACACGAGTCGTCGCTTCGTGTTTTGATCCGTATTTCCAGGCAGAAAACTACAAAAAGGAAGGCCGTCATGCCAAAGCCATCTAATTCCCTTTTCGCAGCACCTTTCTGGGGGCGCGGATTCCGGCCATTTTTCTTTCTTGGCTCACTTTTTAGCATTCTGAGCCTCAGCATTTGGGGAGCGTTTTATGCGGGCCTCGGCATTGCGCCACCGACATTCTTTCTCGACCCCGTATCCTGGCACGCCCATGAAATGGTTTATGGGTTCAGCATGGCGATTGTCGCGGGCTTTCTATTGACGGCTGTTGCGAACTGGACAGGCGGCGCTCCTGTGCGGCAGATGCACTTGATGTTCCTTTCCCTCTTGTGGATAGCGGGGCGAGTTGTCATGGGCATCGATATGGGGTTGCCGACATGGGGCATCGCCGCTATTGAGGTATCATTTGTTCCGGCGCTGGCACTTTCCCTGGCGATCCCGCTTTTTCGAAGCTGGAACAAAAGGAACTTCGTTTTCTTGACGCTCTTGACGGTGCTTTTTGTCAGCGATGTGTGGTTTTTCATGCGCGATGATATTGCCGCGCTCCATGTGGCAATCATGACGATCCTGATGATGGTATCGTTGATCGGGGGACGAATTATCCCGGCATTTACCGTGGCCGCGCTCCGCCGTCGTGGTGTAATGGCGTTTCAAACCGATCAGTCAAAGCTGGATATGATGGCGCTGTTGTCGTTGCTGGCCGTCACGCTCTGCCTGGTGTTCGCCAAGGGAACGCCCATCCTTGGCATCGCGGCTGCGTTCTCGTGCGTCATTCACGGCTTGCGGATGCGTCATTACCATACGCCCAAGGCGATGGAAGAGCCGTTACTGTGGATTCTTCATGCGGGTTATGCGTGGCTGGTGGTGGGTCTTGCTCTCTTGGCGCTTTCAGGTTTCGGCGTCTTCGATATGAAGGCTGTTATTCACGCGCTGACAGCGGGCTGTATTGGCTCTATGATTTTGGGGATGACTTGCCGCGTGACATTGGGTCATACGGGGCGCGAACTGAGGACTGGCAATCTGACGGCCTTGTCGTTTTACGCTATTCAACTTGCAGCAGC
>CAYRRF010000064.1:0-8980 GCA_964426595.1 uncultured Bdellovibrionales bacterium
CTGACACAAAAAGGTGCGGCTTTGCTGTGGACAACGCCAGAAAGTGCCGAATTAATTAAATACGCGGCTAACGCCCTGCTGGCAACCAAAGTGGCGTTTATCAATGAAGTGGCCGACCTTGCAGAAAAGACAAATGGGAATATCAATGATATCGCCAAAGGTGTCGGCATGGACAGCCGCATCGGCGCTAAATTTTTGCAAGCAGGCCCCGGTTATGGCGGTTCATGTTTCCCCAAAGATACACGTGCTTTTGCGCGCATGGCCCAGTTAAACAATGTGCCCAGCCGTATTATAGAGTCGGTTATCACAACGAACGATACACGCAAGCAAAAAATGTCCGAACGCATCAAGGCCGCGTTGGGCGGTTCGGTAAAGGGCAAGACCATCGCCGTGCTGGGCGTCACATTTAAATCCAATACCGACGATATGCGCGAGTCCGTGGCGCTGGATCTTATTCCGCAGTTACTTGATGAACATGCGCGCGTTCAGGCGTATGACCCGACAGCCGAACATCAAGCCAAAGCCAGCTTGCCTGCCACGGTCCAGTGGCATGACGATGCCGTGTCGTGTATTCAAGGTGCAGATGCGCTGGTTTTACTGACCGACTGGTCTGAATTTCATGCGCTTGACCTTCAAGCCGCCGCCGCTGCCATGCAACAGAAAATTCTGGTCGATTTGCGCAATTTCTTCGACCCCCAGGCGGCCATTGCCGCAGGGTTTGACTATTACCCCATTGGATCCGCCCTTCAAAAAGCGAAAAAGCCATGAGCATGACGCATGATTTCCATCCCAGCACGTTGCGCGAATACGATGTGCGCGGCGTGGTCGACGAAACGTTGACTACGGCGGATTGTTACGCCTTGGGCCGTGTTTTCGGCACGTATGTAGGCCGCCACAACGGCAGCCGCGTGGGAATTTGTTACGATGGACGGCATTCCTCTCCGCATTTTGTCGACTATCTGACACGTGGTCTGAACGAAGCCGGTATTCATGTTGAAATTTTCGGGTTAGGACCGACACCGATGGCGTATTTTGGTTTGCATCACCGTCAACTGGATGCAGTCATGATTGTGACAGGCTCTCACAATCCTCCCGAATATAACGGAATCAAAATGGCGTTGAAAACCGGGCCGGTCTATGGCGCTATGATCAAGGAATTCGGATTGATGGCGGCACGCGGTGATGTTGCGACTGCGGCGATGCCCGGCACCCACCAGATTGTGGATATACGTGATGCCTATATTCAGCGTCTGGCCAACGATTACGACGCCAATGGAAAAAAACCTTTGAACATTGTCTGGGATGCAGGTAACGGCGCTGCGGGCGCGGTGCTGCGTGAGCTGACGGCCGCCCTGCCCGGCGAGCATACGTTATTGTTCGAGACGGTCGATGGCAATTTCCCCAACCACCATCCCGACCCGTCCGTGGAAAAAAATCTGGCGGATCTCAAAGCCGCCGTTGCAGAAAAAAAAGCGGATATCGGCATTGCTTTTGACGGAGATGGCGACCGCATCGGCGTTATTACCGCCAGCGGCAAAACGGTCTGGAGCGATCAGCTAACCGCCTTGTATGCGCGTGATATTCTGCAACGCCAGCCAAAGGCTACGATTATTCTGGATGTGAAATGCAGCCAGACCGCCATTGACCTGATACGGCAATGGGGCGGCGACGTTATTGTGTGGAAAGTTGGCCATTCGCTGGCCAAAGCCAAAATGCAGGAAACGGGGGCGGCTTTGGCGGGCGAACTCTCCGGCCATATCTTTTTCAAAGAAGGCTTTTACGGGCATGATGATGCGTTGTATTGCGCCGTGCGCGTTCTGAATATTATTCAACGCTATGGTGCTCTGGATCAACAGCTGGCGCTTTTCCCGTCGGTTCACAACACGCCGGAAGTACGCTTTGACGTGCCGGAAGAAGACAAATTCGCGATTGTCGAGCGCGCCAAGCATATTTTGCGTGCCGCAGGCGGCCCGGTAACCGTATTGGACATCGACGGTGTGCGCGTTTCCAACGAAGATGGCTGGTGGTTGTTACGCGCCTCGAACACGCAAAACGTCCTGACGGTGCGCGCAGAAAGTACTACTCCCGAGGGTCTGCAACGCGTGATTAAATCTTTGAAAGCGACTTTGCTGAACGCCGAGTGCGCGTACCCCGAGCCGTTGTTTTAGCTGTATTCTTCTTTTGCACGGTTATAAATAACCAAGAAATGTTTCAGAGGATCGTCGGGCTTATGCGCCAAGGCTTGCACTACCGCGTGCGCCCACTCGATATAGGTTTGGATACGTTCTTTTTCCCACATCGCGGGCGGAGACTTGACCATCGAATCCAGATTATCTGATTTGTCCGCCAGCTTGATAAGGCAGGCTTCGTAACTTAATGCGGGCGCTTTGACGATTTGCAGGCGTTTGCGCTCCTGTTTCGGCAAGGATTTATCATCAGTTACTTCGGCAACAATAGCCGCCACACGTGAATTAAACAATGTTGCAATATCTTCAAAGGAAGTCGGTGGGCAATCTTCTACGACATCATGCAACCATGCAGCGGAGTGGATATCGGTGTCATCACTCCAGGACGCTACTAGGCGCGCTACCGACTCCACATGCGTAATATAAGGCTCGCGCGCAAGACCTTTCCGCAGCTGGTGCTGGTGGCGATCGCGTGCGAACACGGCAGCTTTGGCTACAAGATCACACTTCATCATCACGCGACAGAGCCTTTCGCACTACAAACGAGATAAAATTGCCGATCATTGCGGCGATAAAGAGCGGAATAATCAGGGCGCTATGCCCCGTGGTTTCGAACACCATGATCGTTGCCGTCAAGGGAATAGCCATGACTCCGCTTAAGAACGCCGCCATGCCGCACATCATCAGTAAGCGAACATCCGGTAATTGAAACCATTCGCCAATAACACTGCCCGCTGCCGCGCCCAAAACCACGGAGGGACCCAACAACCCGCCCGCATTCCCCGAAAAAGCACTGAGCAACGTATTGGCCAGACGGCCTATAAATTGCGGTGCATGAATACTGGCTTGCGGCTGCGCGAGCGCGGCTTTGAGTGTAATAACACCGCCACCGAAACTTTGGCCACCGCACCACCAGCCAATAAGCCCGACCAGTAATCCGCAGAGCGGTGCGACAATCCAGAAAGGATAACGTTGCTGGACATGTTGTTGCGCTTTGCGCGAGGTTAAATGCAACAGTGCGGACAGAACTCCGCAGACACAGGCGGTCAGGACCAGCAGCCCTGCCTGCGGCCACCACGGCGCTTGTATCCATTCAAATGCAAAGATAGGCATATACGGCACCAACAGCGCCTGTATCAGACTGCCCCCCAGAACGACCCACAGCAACAGGCTGCGGCCTTTGGCCAGCGAGTCATCGGCCAGCTCCTCGATCACAAAAACAAGTCCCGCCAGCGGTGTTTGAAACGCCACGGCAAAGCCTACGGCAGAACCTGCTTTGATCCATTGCCGCACATCCATCGCGGGCAGCAAACGCTGCATTTTTCGGCCAAAGAGCCAGAACAAGGCAGCGGATAAATGCACCACGGGCCCTTCCCGTCCCAACGCCCCGCCGCCCAATGCACAGACCCAAGAACCAATCGTTTTCGTGACAATCTGTTGCATGCCCAAATAAGGGGCCAGCGCCGGATCGGTTGGATCAGGGCGCACCAGTGCAAGGCGAATTTTGTGAATGCCGTTGCCCACCGCATGTGGCGCGAATTTCCAGCAGATACCCGCTCCAAAGAAAAAACATACCGGCGCTAATACGACATGCCACAACGGATAGAGTGCAACGGTTTTTTTAGCGGTACTTTCACACCACAAAAAGACGGTGGAGAAACCGATGACAAAGACCACCGTGACCACAACCGCCGTCACCGCCCACAGAAAAAAAGGCAGGCACTTCGCCAGGGGAATATCCAGAAGAGACATGGGGCCCACTACAGCCCAAAAGCGATAATTATTTGTAAACCCGCACTTGCGCGCATAAACGAAAGCCGAAAACCCCCATAGGAAAAGGGTTTCCGGCTTAGAGGCTTACTTTTCTTAATTTAAGCAGCTTTTTGGATATTACTTTCTTGGTAAATCGATGGGCAGCGATACAGGCCCGCTGCATGTAACTGTTGCCTCTGTTTTTCGTTTGTACGTGCAAAAAACAGCGATAACGACTCCTTGCTAGGACGCTTGCGGCAGGCCGGCCTTGACCACCATCAAGAATATAGCTTTTCTGTAACAGGACGGGCAAAATAGTCACAAAGGACGATAAAAATCTGGCTAATTGCACTCAAAAGCCTAGGCTGAAAACCTAACAAAAGAGAGAAAAAAATGTCCCTGGTATGTTTTGAAATCGAAGGCTGGGAATCCGAGAAATTACACGAATTGTGCCGTAACCAGCCTATGGCCATGACCCACGAAACCCTTACGCGCAACACAGTAGAAAAATACGCGCACGCGACGATGTTGTCCTGTTTTATTTACTCGGATTTACATCGTGAAGTACTGGAAAAATTGCCGCATTTGAAATTGATTGCTACGCGCTCAACGGGAACCGATCATGTTGATCTGGCCTATTGCGCCCAGCACGGCATTACCGTGTGCAATGTACCCAGCTATGGCGAACATACGGTCGCTGAACATGTCTTTGCGTTACTGCTCAGCCTTAGTCGCCATATTCCGTTGGCAGTATTCCGCACCCGACAAGGCGATTTTTCCTTTCGTGGCTTGCGCGGGTTCGATCTGTACGGCAAGACTTTTGGCGTTATCGGTACAGGCCTTATCGGCCGTCATGCCGCGCGCATTGCCAAAGGCTTTGGCATGAATGTCATCGGCTATGATGTACATCCGCGCAAAGATCTGGACTTTCCTTGCGTCAGCATAGGCCGCTTGCTGGAGGAATCCGACATTATCTCGCTGCACGTTCCCAGTACGGCGCAAACCCATCATTTGCTGTCGGAAAATGAGTTCGCCGCCATGAAAGACGGGGTTGTCATTATCAATACGGCGCGCGGCCCGTTGATTGACGTCAAAGCATTGTTACGCGCCCTGCAAAGCGGTAAAGTCGCAGGCGCCGGCTTGGATGTTTTGCCCGAGGAGCCGACCATCCGCGAAGAAGCCGAGTTGCTGCGCGAGCGTTTTTCCGACCGTCACGATCTGGAGACGTTGCTGCTGGATCACGCCCTGCTGCATCACAAAAATGTGATTGTTACGCCGCACAGCGCCTTTTACACACGGGAGGCTGTTGAAAAAATCCTGCAAACCACCGCCGAGAATATCCACGGCTATGTCCACGCACAGCCCGTGAACACCGTGGCGGGGAAGTAAATTCGATCGATCATGTGCTATCCTGCAGCCTGAATGAGGCGTTGCTTTGATAGAGGAACGGCTCTATCTTGCAAGGAACTGCCTCGATTCATTTCTTAAATGTTGAAACACCAGGAGAAAAGCATGACTGCTCAAAATACCGTTCGTTTGCATCGCGTCCTGGCTGCAAAACCCGAGAAAGTCTATCGCGCCTTTATTGATCCGGCCGCCCTCGCCCGCTGGCTTCCGCCCGAGGGGTTTACCTGTACCGTGCATGCGCTTGACGCCCGAGTCGGCGGCAAGTTCCGCATGTCCTTCACGAACTTTACTACGCAGAAAAGCCATTTCTTTGGTGGTGAATACCGCGAGCTCGTCCCTAATCAACGGTTGCAATATACCGACACATTTGAAGATCCCAACTTGCCCGGCGAATTAGTGGTGACGGTGGTGTTAAAAGAAGTTTCCTGCGGAACAGAAATGTATATCACACAAGAAAACATCCCCGACCTTATCCCGCTGGAACATTGCTATATGGGGTGGCAGCAATCGTTGCAATTTCTTGCAAAACTTGTCGAGCCGGACATCCAGCAATAAATCTGAGGTGTGGGAAAATAAATGATTAAGACGTTGTTTTATAACACTCTAAAATTTATTTATTAGTTAGAAATAGTCTTAATTAATGGATACTGTACTTTCATTTAACAAAGAGCTCTGTTAGTCCTAATTTATGAAACCGTCTTTAGGATTTTCTCTGCACCATTGATTAAATCGTCTACTTGATCGGCTGTTGGCTCTTTCTTCTTGCTATGATCGCATAAATTACGAATATCAGCCAATAGTGAGATGTGTCGCCATTGGGGTATTTCAATCACAGAATTTGCTTTTAGCAATTCATTAAGATCGCTAATTGTAGGGTTTTTCTTTGAAATTACAATCGAACGATCATCGCATACTTGTTGAAGATGTTTCTCTAAAACTACCCCAGCTACTGCGCCAGCGGCTCGGTAAAATTTGTTTTTAGATAGTTCGCGAGCTGCTTCTAATTCACTGTCGAATAGATCAGCTTGAACCAATTGTTTAATTTCAAACAATGAACTTTCGAAACGAATTTTTGTGGCTTTAATAATTGCTAATTGCTGCTGGAATTGAGGTAGTGCGGATGATGAATCGACGACCACCTCTTCCCAACCTCGAGTTACTCGTAATCCTTGAAGGTAATCCTGAATAACGTAATTTGAATGAGTTATATCTTTACGAGATTTTGGCTTCTCGTAGAAACTGACAAAGTTCCCTACTCTGTCTGGTAACAGTTGTTTTAGCAAAGCTAGCGATTCAGAATACCAAGCTTCGTATCCTTTTTTAAAATCTGGTATATTCTTTAGAAAAGCGTCCGCATCTTTTCCGAGCTGCTTCTTGATGGAATCCGTAAAATTTTTATCCCCCTGAATACTTTTTATCATCGAATACTCTAGAAAAAGTCCTTCTTCTATTAGACGATCCAAATCTTTTTTAAAGCGAGTTACGTTCACTGCCATTACTTACCTCTAAAACAATGTCGTCAGGAGATAAGAAAGTATAGCGTCTAATAAAATGGGTGGAAATGGGTGTCTTTATGGATGTTAAGGAGAATATAGCATGGGAACGCAACATTTGAACCAATACGAGCCGGCCAAGCGCTGGCGGATGTTACAACGAACCTTGGAGCAATGGAGCTGGATGCGGCAGGGGGTCACACCTTACCCGAAGGTAGGTTATAAGATCATCTATGGGATTTTTAACATAGAACTATGGTGACGGAGGGATTGGCTGCTTCGCGCCGCGTCAGCGCAATGCTTTTATTTTACGCTTCGGCGTGCACGCGCGCCTCGCGTAAGGAATTGCTTGCCGTCGAACCCTCTTTTCGGGTTCGAACCCACCATTGCCATTATAAAAAAGTATACATACTTTTTATAATGGCGGTGACGGAGGGATTCGAACCCTCGATAGGACTTTTGGGTCCTATAACGGTTTAGCAAACCGCCGCCTTCAGCCTCTCGGCCACGTCACCTTTAGGAAAACTCTATACCACGCCCCTGGGGGGGGTGGCAAGTAGCCCAGCCCTCTTATTTTTCCACTGCCGGGCGGCGCATTAGCACCACCATCACGTAGAAATACAGCACCGACAGCAATACATCGAACCATATGGCCGTGTTATGATTGGCCAGCAACAGCAGGATCTTGGACAACAGGATCGCCGGCGTCATCGCGATGGCCGACAGGCGCATGCGTGTGTCAAATTCGTATTCCTCGCGCATCATCGCCGTGACGATATACGAGCACAGCACCACGGCCACGGCCATGAACAAAAGCCCCATAAACTGGCCCAGCGTGCCCAAAATCCACACACCGATAAAGACGGCGACGGGCGACGGCCAGCCTTGCAGGATGGTATCGCCGCTGATTTCCATTTTTTTGATATTCTCGAACGTCTTCTTGTCAAAGCCCTGGGCGCTGTGGATCAGGATAAAATCTTTCCCAACCAGCATCAGCACTTTGTCTCCGACCTTACGCAGTTCTTCTTCGCTTTTCGTCGTGTCGATATACAGCAACAGCATGTCCTTGCTGCCTTGCACCTTGGCGGGTTGCGGACCTTCGACTTTGATCGTGCCGTCCGTGATCGTCATCTTCGGCAACTGCGCCGCAATATGTGGCAATTCCGTGCGTTTAAATGCGACGCTGCCATAGGCCATGATCGTGGCCAGAACGACCGCCATCACTGCCGACAGGACCAGCATATACACGGCGCCAATGCCCTGCCATTGCGTCAAAACCTCGCGGTAGAGCGGCGGATTATAAAAAGACTGGATAATCGCCTTGAGATAGCGCGTCAGCTTTTGCATCAGGCAGCCTTTTTGGTTTTCGCGCGCTCGACCGATTCCAGAATGATTTTCTCAGCATCGGCCGCGTCTTTCCAACCCGAAACCTTAACCCATTTGCCCTTTTCCAGGTCTTTGTAGTGCTCATAGAAATGTTGGATTTCTGCAACCAATTGCTCGGGCAGGTCTTTATAGGACTTGATGTGCGCATAGTGCGGATAGACTTTTTCGTGCGGCACGGCGATCAGCTTTTCATCGCCGCCTTTTTCGTCTTCGGTCATCATGACGCCAATCGGGCGGCAGCGGACAACGCTGAGCGGGAAAAACGGATAAGGCGCAACGACCAGCACATCAATCGGATCGCCGTCGTCGGACAGCGTGTGCGGAATGAAACCGTAATTCGCAGGAAAGCGCATCGAGGCGGTCGAGATACGATCCAGGAACAACGCTCCGGAATCCTTGTCCATCTCATACTTGATCGGGTGGCCGCCGACCGGGATTTCGATGATGACGTTAACGTCTTTTGGGGCGTCTTTGCCGACCGGAATATGATTAAGATCCATTCTTTCCTCGTTTGTTAGGTTTTGCAGCCTTTTCGGGCCTTGCCAAGCTTGGGCGATGATAGAACAGGCCGTTTAAGAGTTAAAGAGAAAAACGCCCTTTGCCGCGTTTGAAGGGTTTGACGCCTCCCCTGCGCTGTTCTATCTTCAGGGCCTGGCCAATTCAAGAATATAGAGGAAAATTCGATGACCGACGATATCATGCTGGAAGTTGCCGATGAGCTGCAGGTGCAAAAGATCAAGGCGCTGTGGGCAGCCT
>CAYRRF010000065.1:0-8917 GCA_964426595.1 uncultured Bdellovibrionales bacterium
CATGCGCGTTTTTGGTCCCATGTTTGCGCCAGCTTATACCAGCGAGTGGATTATCTCCTCAGCCGTATTGTGGACGCTTTGTTTTGCGGCCTATCTCGTGGTGTATGTCGGGATGCTTTTCAGTCCGCGCCCGGATGGGCAGGAAGCCTAACAGGGCGTTTCTTGCGGAAGCAGATCGCAGAAATCTGCAAGTTTAGCCATGTCGGAAATGATGATGTCGCGGTCTTTGACGGCAACGCCATACGGCTCTAGTTTTGCCAGCGCGCGCGAGAATGTTTCAGCCTTGATATTGAGGCGCGTGGAGATAATCGACTTGTCGTAGGGCAAGTCCACCAGCCATCCGTCAGCACCCTGTTTTTCCTTGCGGCAGAAGCGGATCAGAAACGCGCCGATGCGTTGGGGCGCGGTACGGGTCGTTACTTGCTCCAATTGCTGCACAAGGTAGTGCTGCCGCGCAGCAATCGCGCCAAGCATACGCAGGGCGAAGCGGCTGTCTTCCTCGATCTTCCGCACAAAGAAATTGCGGGGAACTTCGACAAGGACAACATCCTCTATGGCCTGCGCGTTGACCGGATATGTTTTGCTGTCGTTAAAAACAGCCGCTTCAGCGAAGGACTCGCCGGGGCCGAAAACATGAATAATGACTTCGTCGCCGTCCTGCGAGGGGCGGTAAAGTTTTACCCATCCTTGCAGGATGACAAAGAAAGATTCAGCGGCGTCCCCCATAGCAAATATATCGCGTCCCTTAGTATGGCTTTTCTTGTGGCATTGGGCCGCAAGCTGTTCCAGCGCGTTCGTATCGATGCTCTGAAAGAGAGATGTTTTTTTAAGGGTGCTTGTTAGGTTCATAGTGGGCTTCCGTGCTTTCACTCTTACATAGGCAGCGCCGGATCAATCCCAAATAACCATGAATGTAAATGACGAAACGCTGTGTATAGTAAGAGACCTCCAATCATACCTATGACATCCTGTTTTGTCAGGCGAAATTGTCTCGTCCAGAGCGCGTGAGAGCAGAAAAGAAGTGCCGGGGCATTCTTTGTCAGAACTGTCCATTTGGCATCGCCAAGGTCTTTTCTCCTTTTTCGGTCAATAAAGAAAATCCCTGCCAATGAAAAAAGGAGAAAAACAAAAAACATTAATGCCAGGGGAAACTCCCCGTTCACAATCAGGTGGGAAAACGACCACAGAGCGAATCCCCACAAAATAGGGTGTCGGGTCAGAGCTACGGTCAGCGGGGGCCTCTCGTGGTCGAAGGGAGCGTCTTTAGGGGCAATCGACAAAGGATTGCTGACAACGAAGCCGGACACCAGCAGGGCAAAGGCCAGCGGCATCAGGAGAGCTGGAAACCAGTACAACGCATGGCTCCACGGCCAGAGATCGGTTCTGGGGGCCGCCTGTGCCGCTTTTACAAGCCACGCCAAGAGAAGAATGCTTAAAACTGAATAGAGGACTAAATAGGTCTTCATTCCCAGTCGCGCCACCAGCCAGGGCTTTATAGCTGTCCGCGAGATGAGAATATGCGACCCGATAAACGCGCCGAGGGATACCCAAAAAACCAGCATTTCCAACCCCTTTCTGGCTTGATTCAGATCAAGTCCTGCTGTCTACATATCTATCATACTGCAACGGATAAGATTCGCCACGCCGTGTCGGTGTGGCAGCTCCGAGCCTTTTGGCCCTAAGTCCTGCTTTCTTGCGGGATATGGACGGAAGGCCGGGGTCGTGGGTGGAAACGCCCCGGCCTCCCGACTTGGAAAGGAGAACCGATATGAAAGACGTTCCGCAGATTGCGGACAATTTTGGCAGGCGCTTCCCCTATCTGCGCCTGTCGGTCACGGATGTTTGCAACTTCCGATGTTCGTATTGCTTGCCGGACGGTTACAAGAAAACCGGCTGTGAAAGCTATATGTCTCCAGAGGAAATGTTCCGGCTGGTGACGGCCTTTGCCGGGCTTGGCGCGTGGAAGATCAGACTGACGGGCGGAGACCCGACAGTGCGGCCTGATTTCATCGACATCGCGCGCGGGATTTCAAAAATCCCCGGCATTCAGAAACTGGCCTTCACGACTAACGGGTACAGGTTACCGGAACGGGCGAAGGATTATTTCGACGCGGGGTTGAATGCGATCAATATCAGTATCGACTCTCTTAAGCCGAGACAGTTTGAGCAAATCACAGGCCACAACAGGCTGGACGAAATTCTGGAGGGGATGCAGGAATGCTTCCGCGTCGGCTTCAAGACGGTCAAAATAAATGCTGTGCTTCTTAAGGGCATGAATGACGGAGAGATTGACGATTTCATTGATTTCGTAGCGGATAAGCCCATATCGGTGCGGTTTATCGAACTGATGCGTACAGGCGACAACGGCAACTACTTCGCACAACACCATTTGCCTGGCACATACGTCACGGAGAGGTTGCTGCAACGGGGTTGGAATTTGAAACCGCGAGAAGAAGGCGCAGGACCCGCGCAGGAATTTGAAAGCAGCGACAGCATAGGCACTATCGGTTTGATAGCGCCGTACTCTAAGGATTTCTGCAAGACCTGTAACCGCCTGCGCGTATCGGCGAAGGGAAACCTGCATCTGTGCCTGTTCGGTGAAGGCGGTTATTCCCTGCGCCAGTTGCTACAATCAGATGATCAGCAGGAAGAACTTCAGGACAAAATTTTATCTCTCATGAACTTTAAGAAATCGACCCACTTCTTGCATGAGGGGAATACGGGCATCACGCCGCACCTGGCCTCTATCGGCGGCTAACGACACACACAGGAAGGCACCATGAAGCAAGCAAAAGAAATCTTAAAATTCGAGGTCAGCAACAACCCCAATTTTAAAATGATCGATGTAGGGCGTAAGCGTCCGACACGCCGCCGTGCTGTTGCCTGCGGAAAAATCAAAATGAACCGAGAGGCTTTCGAGGCCGTCCGTGACGGGACATTGCCGAAAGGGAACGTGTTGGCTCTGGCTGAAGCGGCCGGCATCATGGGCGCTAAGAAAACGCCCGATCTCATCCCAATGTGCCACACCCTGCCTCTGGATCAGGTCACGATCCATTGCGATTTGAATACTACAGATCACAGCGTTACGGTTTACGCGCAGGCGGCGGCGTTTGCGAAGACGGGCGTTGAAATGGAGGCGTTGACTGGCGTCAATGCCGCTCTATTGACCATTTGGGACTTGACGAAGGGAACAGACCCGAACCTGTCAATCGAAGGCGTGCGCCTTCTGGTCAAGACGGGCGGCAAGAGTGGGAACTGGATCAGCTCCGGTGGTATTCCGGCATGGCTGGAAGATCAGTTGCCAAGCGCACAATTTTTGGAGGGTAAGAAAGCTGCCGTTCTGGTGATGAGCGACCGTGCGGCGCGTGGCGAATATGCGGATGAGTCCGGCGCCTGCCTTAAAGAGCTTCTTGCGGATGCAGGCGCGGAAATCACGGCTTATGAGGTCGTTCCCGATCACAAAGACAATATTGCACAAGCGATGGTCGATATTTGCAAATCATCGCAGCCGGACGTTTTGCTGGCATCTGGCGGTACAGGGCCAGGCCCACGCGATGTGACACCGGAGGTTCTTGCGTCGATCAGCGACAGAATGCTGGACGGGTTGGGCGACATTCTGCGAACGGAAAGCCTGCATTATACCGATACGGCATGGCTGTCGCGCATGACGGCAGGCATGGTCGGCGCGACGCTTGTGATTGCCCTGCCTGGTTCACCGAAGGCGGTTCGGGAATGCTGGGAGGTTCTCTCTCCCTTCCTGTCCGATGCGCTCGAAAAAATAAAGAAACAAGGGTTCGAGGTGAAAAAATGAAAATAGTTGTTCAGCACTATGGGGCATTCAGAAACTTGGGTGACAGCACGTCGCTGGAGATTTCTTTGCCCACGACAATCGGCATCATCCGCACGGCAATGGCGGCACAACTGGAAGGACAGCATAGCCTTCTAGTGGAAGATTCGGCGATTGCCAATGATACGGACATTCTTCCAGACGCCTACGTTATTGAGGAACCGTGCGCTCTTTCGATCCTCCCTCCGGTTTGCGGAGGTTGATATGACGATCTACGTCCGGGTTACAACAGATGAGCTTAGCCTGGAGGATGCCCTTGCGAGGGTAAAAAGCCCCGACCACGGTGCAATCGATCTTTTTGTCGGGGTGGTGCGGAACAATCACAACGACAAAGAGGTTTCAGGCATTACATACGATGCCAATGAAAGACTGGCCGAGAAGTCTTTTACCGATATTTGCCGTGAAGCGATGGGGTTCTGGCCGGACACACGCTATGCCGTTCTCCATTATCAGGGGGAATTGCCCGTCGGGGGGACAAGCATCGTGATCGCCGTCAGCTCTCCGCATAGGGCAGAAAGTTTTGAGGCGTGCCGTTACGTTATAGAAGAAATCAAGCTGCGCGCGCCTATCTGGAAGAGAGAGCATTATCTTGAGGGCAAAAGCGAATGGCTTCCTGGATATTCATTGAGGCATGACGCGGAATATGCTGTAGAACCTTGCTGCGGTAAGTGCTGCGGGGAAAAGCATGGCTGATTTTTCGCGCATCGTGGGGATTGTTTTGGCGGGCGGCAGATCGAGCCGGATGGGTCGTGACAAGGCTTTTCTGGAGTTTAAAGGGAAGCCTCTTGTCGGGCATATGCTGGATGTGTTGCGAAGCCTTGGCCTGAAGGATGTATTTGTGAGCGGCCATGTCGAAGGGTATCCCTGCATCGTTGACGATGCCCCTTTTTCCGGCCCTGCGGAGGCCATTAAAAGCGTCTTGAAAAAGATACCGGGCTATAAAGGATACCTGTTCGTTCCTGTGGATATGCCATTTCTAAAAAGCCAAACGCTACAGGTATTGCTAGAACAGGAGGGTGGCGGATACTTTATCGAATGGCCGTTGCCAGCTTATCTGACGCCGCCATTTTCTTCGACCGACAGCGTGTCCGTCCATGACTATCTTGCAGCACAGGGAATATATCCGGTCTCCCTGCCACAAGAATTTGAAGAAGACATGAAGAACATAAATACGCCGCAAGAGTGGGAGGAAGTGTCAAAAGTGCCATGAAAGTGAAAATCTCCGAAGAGACTATCGTGTTTAAACTTTCAGAAGCTGAAATGGAACGCCTTTTGGCTGACCAGTGCCTGGAAACAAAAGTCAATATTGGTCAAAGCCATTTCTGCATAGCGATTGATTTGAATGCTTATAAAGAGTTCCCCGATTACAAAGAATCTCCATTGAGGCTTCTTCCTGACAGGGCGGAATCGTGCCTGATGCTGTACACGACGTCAGAAGAGATACAGAAACTTGCGGACATGGGAAAGGATCGGGACGGCTTGTCGTTCAGATCAGGAGATATTGAATGCCGCCTACAGGTGGATGTCCGCAACGATTCCAGATCCCGAAAGAAGCCCCGATAGGTTGCACATGAACACACAGCGGTATAGCAGACAAATGAGGCTTCCTGAAATCGGCCCGGAGGGTCAAGACAAGTTATTAAAAGCCTCCGTCTTGTGCGTGGGCGCGGGCGGGCTTGGCTCTCCCGCCTTGCTGTATTTGGCGGCAGCCGGTGTCGGGCGGATCGGCATCATTGATTTTGATCGCGTCGACGAGACAAACCTGCAACGGCAGGTCTTGTTCTCGACGGATATGGTCGGCCAGCCGAAAGCGCAGGAAGCGGCGCAGAGGGTCAAACAGCTTAACCCTGACATTCGGGTTGATTATTATGATGCAGAGCTGGACGCTGAAAGCGCGGCACGCTTGTTTCCCGCCTATGATATCATCCTAGATGGCACGGATAACTTCGAGACAAAATTTCTTATTAACGACGCTGCCGTAAAGTTCGGCAAACCGTGGATTTACGGCGCGATACAGGGGTTTGATGGGCAGGTCAGCGTATTCAACGAACAAGGCGGCCCCTGCTACCGTTGTTTCCAGCCCGAAAAACCACGCGCCGCTGTGATGAATTGCGCGGAGGCTGGCGTCATTGGCGCCATAGCCGGAATTATCGGCGTCACCCAGGCGTTGCAAGCTATTCAGCTTATCACCCGCCACAAGAATTTTGATCCGCTCGTGGGCAAGCTATGGGCTTTGGATGCACGCACAATGCAAACCAGAAAACTCTCTTTAAAGAAAGAAGCTCATTGCTCAACTTGTAGCCAAGCCCCTGGAGATATTGCTTTGGAGTATGCGCCCTTTGTTTGCGCGGTAATCACGGAAATTTCCGCATCCCAGCTCAGGGAAAATAGCAACTGTAGCCTGATAGATGTAAGGGAAGACAAAGAGTGGCGGCAAGGCCATATAGAGGGAGCCACCTTGTGGCCTCTCTCAAAAATTCTGGCGGGCGATATTCCACATATCTCTAAAAATGCGGAGATCGTTCTTTATTGCCAGAAAGGTGGGCGGAGTTTACAAGCCGCTCGTGTATTGCAGAAAAATGGTTTTAGCCGTGTTGCAAGTCTCACCGGGGGCTATGCTGGGTGGGGGATTTGATGACAGAAAGCCCTCTTTGCAGCGTCGCGAAGGGGATCAGCTGGCGCTTCATTGGCACGATAGATACGATGGTTATCAGCTACTTTGTGACACGTAACTCAATAATTATTTCTGGGTACTCTATGGGTTGAAGAGAGATATTCAGAAGCTTTTGTGTAGATGGCGGCTTTGCTTTCATGTAAAGACCTCGCACAGAATCATATAGGTCAAGATATCGATACTATTTTATAGAAGTTAAGTCTCATTATCTACTGGACTTATCTAAGAAACGAAGCGTGTATGGGCATGTGAGGTGTTTATATGCGGAGAGATTCAGATAATAGTATTATTCAATTACCATTGATTAAACTGCGTCAACAGTGGGCTGAATACTGGGGTTTTCAGCCGCAGGCGGGCATTGGGCGGCAAATGCTGGAACGTAGCCTGCAGTATAAATATCGGCAGCGTGCTGGCTTGGGACTTTCCGCAGAGCAACAGAAACGACTAGATAATTTAGTTGCTAAATATAAGCGCGATCCGGAATCCTTCGAGCAGGGGCCGGCGGGTTTGAAGCCCGGCACCAAGCTCGTGCGCACATTCGGCGGTGAGAGGCATGTTGTGCTCGTGAAACCGGAGGGCTTTGAATATCGTCAGCAAGATTATAACAGCTTGTCGGAAGTTGCCTTTGCTATTACCGGCACACGCTGGAATGGATGGGTCTTCTTTGGTCTTAAGAAACGGAGGCGCAAACCATGAAACCTCCTCTTCGCCGCTGTGCCATCTACACTCGCAAATCCACGGAAGAAGGACTGGAACAGGACTTTAACTCGCTGGATGCACAACGGGAGGCCTGCCATTCATATATATTGAGTCAGAAGGCCGAGGGATGGACGGCTCTTAACGATCATTATGACGATGGCGGTTTTTCTGGGGGAAACATGGACCGCCCGGCACTCAAGCGGCTGATGGATGATATTCAGGCGGGGAAAGTTCATATCGTTGTCGTCTATAAGATCGACCGTCTGACCCGATCACTTATGGACTTTGCCAAGTTAGTCGAGGTCTTTGACAGACACGGCGTGACATTTGTTTCTGTCACCCAGTCATTTAATACGACCACATCCATGGGGCGGCTGACACTGAACGTCTTGCTTTCCTTCGCACAGTTCGAGCGGGAAGTTACTGGTGAGCGCATCCGGGACAAGTTCGCTGCCAGTAAAAAGAAAGGCATGTGGATGGGTGGTAGTGTGCCCTTGGGATATCAAGTGAAAGAGCGCGCCTTGATTCCACATCCACAAGATGCTGAGACAGTAAAAAAGGTATTCCAGATGTATATGGAAGCTACGGGTATTCTGGCATTGAAAGCTCGTCTTGAAGCGGCAGGATATAAGACACAGAAGGGGTGCTTTTTCAGCCGCGGCGGGTTGTATTCTCTACTGACCAATCCTGTCTATATCGGGAAAGTCAGGCATAAAAAGCAGATCTATAATGGATTGCACCCGGCAATCGTTTCAATGGATTTGTGGGATGCTGTGCAGAAGAAGTTGATAGAGAACACTGAAGGACGAGGTCAGAAGAGGGTGTCGCACGGGTCTTTACTGCAAGGTATTCTCTATAGTGAGGCTGGAGTTCTTTATACCCCGGTATTTACGAGCAAGAAAAGCCAGCTTTACCGCTACTACGTCAGTCGAAACAAATTTGAGGGAAAGAAATCTCCTGCCCGTCGCTATCCTGCGCAAGAGATCGAGGATTTTGTTGTTCAGACGTTAAGAGAATATGTCGAGGACCTGGAAAAGCTCTCCAGAATTGTCGGTGTCGACCATGCTTTGAATTACGACATGCTACAAGACGTGTCCCGTGAGTATGCTGCGTTCTCTGCAGAAACGCTGGTTAAGAAAGTTGTTCGTGGGGTCACTATAGGCAAGGATAGCCTCGTGATAGAAACAAATCCTGACGGTTATAAAATTACGGCTCCATTCCAGATGGGGGGCGACAAGACCTGCGCTATTGTTATTCGGCCTCCCGCAACCCATACGCCGGAAGATATATTCTCTCTACCTCCCCATAGGCTCAAGAATCTGGTGAAGGGGATTATCTGGCGGGACGAACATTTCCGGGGAATGAGTATCCGCGGCATAGCCCGCCGTGAACGGTGCGACGACACCCTGGTCGGGCGCTTAATCCGGGAATCTCTCGAGATAGCCTGAAGCCCCTAAGCTTCCTTTTCCTGCCATGCGGACTGCCCAAAGGCGCAACTGAGAATCTGCGGCTTTTCGGCCATAATCAGGGGGCTCTCAGTACACCGCGCAAAAGCCCCATGCCCAAAACATGCGCCAACAGCGGGCATTACTGCTCGCTCTGGTCGCATGGTCTTGGGATAGAAAGATGTATGGTGCGGTCAAGAAGACTCGAACTTCCACGGGTTGCCCCACAGCGACCTCAACGCTGCGCGTCTA
>CAYRRF010000066.1:0-8818 GCA_964426595.1 uncultured Bdellovibrionales bacterium
CTTTAATATCGTCCATCGATGTCGACATGCAGGATTGAACCTATGATGTTTAAAATGTGCAGAAGGCTACCATGGTAATATAGCTATGTCAATAGTTAATATGGGTTGATGGCTGGCGAATGGGCTCTAAAAATCAAACAATTAGCTCTTAACCGAGCTACGCCTCAATAATGTTGGGCTGAATACGGTTGCGCACGGGAATATTGGAGGACTGGACCATATGATCGGCCAGAGAATAAGTCGTAGTTGCTACATCGATAAGGCTTTCTTCGAAGGCTTTTAGGCGGTCCAGCAATTGGTCTTTATTCGCGCGATGATGCCGCGTAGGTCGAAGAACATTTTCTTTGACAAGAGTATGGGTAACACGTAATTGTGCCGCGCTAAGAATAAAAAAATCATACGCGTTCATATCTGTGTCGGAAACATCATTGTCTGCTTTGATGCGGCCACAGCTTAGAATATTTTCGACAACGCGTATTTTTTTGCGATGGCTTCTTTCTTGTTCTTCCGGCGAGAGTTTGGCAAACGACACGGTAATATCGGTCAGGGCAAAGGCGCTTTGCAGCATATGCTGAAAGCCTTCAAAATCCAAGACTCCATCGGGATTTAACCGATCGGGGGCATAGGCCTTTTTCTCTAAATAGGTGCGTTGCCTATCGTTCAGATGATATTTCTCGGCGGCTTCCCGAATCGCTGCTTTTAGACGGTCATCATTAAAGACCAGACGTTTATTCTCCCAAAATTTCTGGTCGATAAAAATAGCCTCCAAATCGACATTTTTATTCCATTCCTGGGCGCGCTGAAGATCGTGTTCCAGGGTTTTAATATAGTCAATCGGCGGGCATAACGATGAGGAGGGCGATGCGTCCGCTGGCAATGCATGCTTTAGAAAAAGCGCTTTGTTTTCGACGAATTCAGGATGAGCTGTAACTCGTGCGTGCGGATCGACGGCTTCTCTGTTCGTGCCGAACTGGCACAAACGCGTGACGAAGGCCTCGATGCTGCTGGACAGGGACGGGGACACCAAAAGCACCTTCTCGTTCTTCCAGTATACACGATATTTTATGCATATGTCAATAAAATCCCGCTTGTTAATAATTTCGCCTGCGCTATCGTCAGGACATGCAAATAATCCCCTCTTTTCGGCGCGTTAAGGAATGACGATGACAGCCCAAAAATCCGTTCGTATCAGTGACAAAGTGACTTTTAACAACCAGCAGGCGTTTGTGTTAATCGCAGGGCCCTGTCAGATTCAAACGCGTGAACACGCAATGGGTATCGCGCAACGGCTTTCGGATCTGGCGGATACGCTGGATATGCCGTTCATTTTCAAAGCCTCGTACGATAAAGCCAACCGTACATCCATTAATGGGGCGCGTGGTATTGGAATGGAAAAAGGCTTGGAGATTCTTGCTGAGATCAAACAGAAACTTGGCTGTCCTGTCATCACGGATGTGCATACTGAAGAACAATGCACCCTCGCGGCACAGTATGTCGATGTTTTGCAAATACCGGCCTTTTTGTGCCGCCAGACGGATATGTTGTTAGCAGCGGGTAGAACCGGTAAGCCCGTGCATGTAAAAAAAGGACAATTTCTGGCGCCGTGGGACATGGCTAATGTGGCCAAGAAGATTGCGTCCACAGGAAACGATAATGTCCTGCTCTGCGAGCGTGGAACCAGTTTTGGTTACAACACGCTGGTGAATGATATGCGCGGTTTGCCGATCATGGCGCAAACAGGATATCCGGTGGTTTTCGATGCAACCCACTCGGTGCAACAGCCTGCGGCCCGGGGCGACAGCACAGGCGGCGATCGTGCCATGGTGCCGTATCTGGCACGCGCAGCCGTAGCGGTAGGTGTGGCCGGCGTCTTTATCGAGACGCATGAAGATCCCGATAATGCCCCCAGTGATGGCCCGAACATGGTGCCGCTGGAACAAATGCCGGCGCTGCTGCAAACGCTTAAACAACTCGATACACTTATCAAAGGAAAATAGTCATGACTGAAATTATTGATATTAACGCCCGTGAAATTTTAGACAGCCGCGGAAACCCGACGGTCGAGGTGGATGTATTGCTGGAAAGCGGTGCTTTTGGTCGCGCGGCCGTACCGTCAGGCGCCAGTACCGGTGCGCACGAAGCGGTCGAGAAGCGTGATAATGACTCGAAGCGTTACGGCGGCAAGGGCGTGCTTAAAGCGGTCACGGCTGTGAATGAAGAAATTTATGATGCGCTGATCGGCTATGATGCCACTTTCCAACACGAAATCGATACAACTCTTATCAATCTGGACCGCACGGCGAACAAGTCGCGTCTTGGGGCTAATGCCTTGCTAGGGGTTTCTCTGGCGGTGGCAAAGGCAGCCGCTGAAGATCATGCCATGGAGCTGTACCGCTATGTCGGTGGTATCCATGCGCATCTCTTGCCCGTGCCGATGATGAATATTTTAAACGGTGGTGCCCACGCCGATAACCCGATCGATATTCAAGAATTCATGATCATGCCGGTGGGCGCAGAAAACTTTGCCGAAGCGGTGCGCATGGGTTCGGAAATCTTTCATACACTGAAGAAACTGTTGAAAGGTGCCAAACAAAACACGAATGTCGGCGATGAAGGTGGTTTTGCTCCGGCGTTGCGTTCGTCGCGGGAAGCCTTGGATTTCGTTATGAAAGCGATTGAAACCGCTGGCTACAAGCCGGGCAAAGATGTGATGCTGGCGTTGGATGTTGCCGCGACTGAGTTTTTCAAGAACGGCAAATATCATTTGGCGGGCGAAGGCAAAACCCTTAGCTCGGACGGAATGGTCGAATATCTGGCAGGCTTGTGCCGTGATTACCCGATTGCTTCGATCGAAGATGGCATGGCCGAAGACGATTGGAACGGCTGGCGCACCTTGACACAGACCTTGGGAAACAAAGTCCAGATTGTCGGGGACGATCTGTTCGTCACGAACCCTGAGCGCCTGCAACGCGGCATTGATCAAAAAGCCGCCAACGCCATTTTGGTCAAACTCAACCAGATCGGCACGTTGTCGGAAACGCTACAAACGATTGAAATGGCCAAGCGTGCGGGCTTTGGGATTATCCTGTCGCACCGTTCGGGCGAAACCGAAGATTCCACGATTGCGGATCTGGCGGTGGCCACGAATGCCGGCCAGATCAAGACCGGTTCGCTGGCACGTTCAGACCGTACGGCCAAGTACAACCAGCTTTTGCGTTTGGAAGAGTCCTTGGGGCTGGATGGTGTCTATGCTGGCTACAGTGTTTTGCGCACCAAGCCGGAACTGGCTGCTAAAAAAGCTCCTTCCAAGGGTGGAAAGGGCGCAAAACCCAAACTCAAGGCCTTGCCCGGGGGTAAAGCCAAGAAAAAATAGCAGGGATTCAAAATAGCTCTTGCGTCGCGAATCACCCTGATTCATAGTGATTCGTATGCAGTCCCGTGCCTATGCCCCTCGAATGAACGCTCCAACCCCTTCTGGGTTGCGTTTGCGTCACTGGGCGGTAGGCATGATCTTGCCGCTTTTGTGTTTGTATTTTGCGTTTTATCTGGTGTTTGGGCCACGCGGCCTTATTGCGTGGCACCGCATCGAGGCACGTCTGCAAAATACCCAGATGACTTATGATGGTTTGCTGGCCCAGCGTCAGGCCCTGGAAGCGGATGTTAAATTGATGCGCCCCAACTCGCTGGATCCGGACATGGCGGACGAACAGGCGCGTAAAACATTAGGCTATAACAAGCCCGATGAAATTGTCATAGATTTAAATTAACTTTCCCGCACCGCACAACCCGGCCCCTCTGTATTTTTGTCCGGAATCCGGCTAAATTCTCCGCCTGGTTAACCTCTCCCGTCGGGAGAGGTCGCCGAACATTAATGAGGCGGGTGAGGGCGAGAAATTGGGCGGATAGTCTTGTTTCTTGCCCTCACCCCACCCTCTCCCGGTGGGAGAGGGGGTTACTTTTAGGAGCGACGAATTGGCCAAAAAAGCCTCCCCTTACAAGCACCTGCCCACCAAAGAGCAGGCTCTGAAGATGTATCACGACATGCTGTTGATCCGCCGCTTTGAAGAGAAGGCAGGCCAGCTCTATGGCATGGGTCTTATCGGCGGTTTCTGCCACCTTTATATCGGCCAGGAAGCCGTCGTCGTTGGGTTTACTTCGGCACAGGACAAGAAGGATACAGTTATTACCACCTATCGTGACCATGGCCAGATGCTGGCGGTTGATATGGACCCGCGCGGCGTGATGGCCGAGCTGACCGGGCGCATCGGGGGCTACTCCAAAGGCAAAGGCGGTTCGATGCACATGTTCAGCCGCGAGAAAAATTTCTATGGCGGTCACGGGATCGTGGGCGCATCGGTGCCACTTGGTACAGGGCTGGCCTTTACGCACAAATACAACAACGATGGCCAGGTGAATTTGTGTTACTTCGGCGATGGGGCCGCGCATCAGGGACAGATCTATGAAGTCTTTAACATGGCAGCCTTGTGGAAATTGCCGGTGGTCTATATCATTGAAAATAACGGCTATGCGATGGGTACATCGTTGGCGCGCCATGCGGCTGGCGAATTGCACAAGCGCGGCGAAGCGTATGGTATCCCGGGGCGTGTTGTCGATGGGATGGATGTACTGGCGGTACGCGATGCCGCCATGGAAGCGATTGAATACGCGCGCAAGAACGGCCCGATTTTGTTGGAAGTAAAAACCTATCGTTATCGCGGTCACTCGATGTCGGACCCTGCGAAATACCGTAGCAAGGAAGAAGTCGACAAGATGCGCGAGGAACGCGATCCGATCACCAACTACAAGGCCTGGCTGCTGGAAAACAATGTGGGTTCCGAAGTGGACTTTGATCGTATTGAAAAAGAAATCAAACAAACGATTAAAGAAACCGAGGAATTTTCGGTTGAAAGTCCCGAGCCAAGTCCGGACGAATTGTGGACGGACGTAGTCATTGAAGCGAAAGCCTAAGAGGGAATAAAAAATGCCGATTCAAATTTTAATGCCAGCACTTTCGCCGACGATGACCGAAGGGACATTGGCGTCCTGGAAGAAAAAAGAAGGGGATGTTATCAAAGCCGGGATGGTTCTGGCCGAGATTGAGACCGACAAAGCAACGATGGAAGTCGAGGCTGTGGATGAAGGGACTTTGGGCAAAATTCTGATTGCGGAAGGCACCGAGAATGTCGCCGTTAATACACCGATTGCAGTGCTTTTGGAAGCGGGGGAAGATGTCTCGGCTTTGGCCAGCTTCAAGCCAGCCGGCGCACCACAGAAAACAGAACAGATGGCCTGTTCTTTACGTCCGCCGGAAGTGTCCCACGCGACTGCGGCCACGCCTGTTGCCACGCGTCCGAATAGCGATGAAGAAAAATTCTACGCTAAGGGCACAAAAACCATGACCGTACGCGAAGCCTTGCGCGAAGCGATGGCTGAAGAAATGCGTGCGCATCCGGAAATCTATTTAATGGGTGAGGAAGTCGCTGAATATAACGGTGCGTACAAAGTATCACAAGGTCTGTTGGACGAGTTCGGTCCCAAGCGCGTCATCGATACGCCGATTACCGAGCATGGTTTTGCCGGTCTGGCGGTCGGTTCCGCGTTCAATGGCTTGCGTCCGATTGTTGAATTTATGACGATGAACTTTGCGATGCAGGCGATTGACCAGATTATCAACTCGGCGGCCAAGACGTTGTACATGTCGGGCGGGCAAATGGGTTGTCCAATCGTATTCCGCGGTCCAAACGGTGCAGCGGCACGTGTGGCGGCCCAGCACTCCCAAGATTTTACATCGTGGTACGGCCATATTCCGGGTCTCAAAGTAGTTTCCCCGTGGTCGGCAGCAGATGCCAAAGGGTTGCTCAAGGCGGCTATTCGTGATCCGAACCCGGTCGTGTTCCTGGAAAACGAAGTCATGTATGGGCAAAGCTTTGAAGTGCCTAACCATGACGATTTTGTTCTGCCCCTTGGTCGTGCCAAAGTCGAACGTGTTGGGAATGACGTCACAATTTTGGCGTATTCGATCATGGTAGGCAAAGCGATGAAAGCAGCGGAAGCGCTGGCCGAGCAGGGGATCAGTGCCGAGGTTGTTAATCTGCGCACCATTCGTCCGCTGGACACACAAACCATTGCCGAGAGCGTGCGCAAAACCAATCGCGTTGTATCGGTCGAGGAATGCTGGCCACGTTTCGGCGTCGGGGCCGAGATGGCCGCGATTGTCATGGAAGAATGCTTCGATTACCTGGATGCGCCGGTAAAACGGGTTACACAAAAAGACGTGCCCTTGCCGTACGCCGCTAATCTTGAACGCCTTGCCCTGCCGCAGGTCGAGGATATCGTCGCCGCCTGTCGTGACGTTTGCTACAGGAGATAGCGATGCCTTATGAAGATGGTTATTTTCGGGTGTGCATGGCGACGTTTGTTGTTCTCCAGCGGGAAGACGGTAAAGTTTTCATGATGCGCCGTAGAAATACCAATTGGCTCAACGGATTTTATAACATCCCTGCCGGTCGCGTCGAAAGACATGAGACGATGCTGGAATGCGCTATTCGTGAAACGAAAGAAGAAGCGGGTATCGATATCAAGCCGGAAGATATGAAACTGTTCCTTGTTTCTAATCGTTTTACAGGTGTTGATGGTGACACGCAACCGGACTGGATCGATTTCTATTATGTGACGACGAAATGGCAAGGTACGCCGCGTATCGCCGAGCCGGATAAATGCGATCATGCCGATTGGTATGCAGTCGACGATAAATCCCTCCAGATCGTGCCATGTATAGAAGATGCGTTGAAATATCTGAGTAAAAATACGTTATGCTACGGTCTGCATAGCCCGGACCATGACTATTTCAAACAAAAGGGAGCCTAATATGCCCGTTAAAATTCCGATGCCTGCGCTTTCGCCGACAATGACCGAAGGGACATTGGCGACGTGGAAGAAAAAAGAAGGGGACGCTATCAAAGCCGGGATGGTGCTGGCCGAGATTGAAACCGATAAAGCAACGATGGAAGTCGAAGCGGTGGATGAAGGGGTGCTGGCCAAGATTGTCGTACCGGCAGGAACAGAAAACGTTGCTGTCAACACGCTGATCGCCGTATTGCTGGAAGAGGGTGAAGATAAAGGTGCTGTTGATGGGTTTATTGCAGCGAATGCGAATAAATCTGTGACCGCAAAACCTGCCGCTTCTTCTACCGTATCTCCCGCGAAAGCGGGGGCCCAGAGTCCTCAAAGCTGGACTCCCGCTTCCGCGGGAGATGCGAAAGGTGAGCGTATTTTCGTCTCTCCCATTGCCAAACGTCTGGCCAATGAAAATCACCTGGATCTGTCGCGTATTACCGGGACGGGGCCCCATGGTCGTATCGTGCGCGCGGATGTCGAGCTGGCCGTTAAATCGGGCGGCGTAACGCCCAAACACCAAGCGGCAGCCGCGGCGCCCAGCGCGCCTAAAGGCCCGGATGCTAAGGAATTGGCGGATCTGCTTGGAATTAAATACCGCGAGGAAAAAGTTTCGCCGGTACGCAAAGTTATTGCGCAGCGTTTGTCCGAATCCAAGCAAACTGTCCCGCATTTCTATTTAAACATTGCGGTCAATATTGACCCACTGATGAAACTGCGCGCGGAAATGAATGACAAGGCGGGTGGCAAATATAAATTGTCGGTCAATGATTTCATTATTAAAGCGGTGGCATTAGCGTTGAAAAAAGTGCCGGCCGCCAATGCGTCGTGGAACGGTAATTCTATTCTGTTTTATGAGACAGCCGATATTTCGGTAGCGGTGGCAACGCCAACGGGTCTGATTACACCGATTATCAAGGCTGCGGAAAGCAAACCCTTGCCCGATATCTCGGCCGAAATGAAAGATCTGGCGCAACGCGCGAAAGACAACAAGCTCAAACCAACGGAATTCCAGGGCGGTACCTTTTCGTTGTCGAATTTGGGGATGTTTGGCATCAAACAGTTCGATGCGATTATCAATCCGCCGCAGGGTTGCATTCTGGCTGTGGGCGCGGGCGAGCCGACACCAATTGTGGTGGATGGCAAAGTAGTAGTTGCTACGCTGATGAACTGTAATTTGTCCGTAGATCATCGTGTGGTGGATGGTGCAGTGGGCGCCGAATATCTGGCGGCTTTGAAAAATATGCTTGAAACCCCAGAACAGTTGGTGAAATAAATGGCACAGGACTTAACTGAACTGCATCGTTTGCGCGCCGAGCAAGACGAGATCGATAAAAAGCTCGTCGAAGCTCTGGCGGATCGTTATAAAAAACGCAAGGAAATTAGTGCCTTTCGGATTGAAAACGGTCTACCAACGGTCGATGAAGAGCGTAAACAACAGGTTTTGCAACAAGCAGAGGCTTTGGCTGAAGAGCTGAATGTCCCTGCAGAGTATGTCTTGAATGTGTTTCATGTATTAATTGAAGGGTCGCACACGTTGGATAGAGCGTGGCGCCAAAGCCCCGATAAGCTGAAAATATAAAGGAGTTCGCATGACCGAACAGCAATTCTTTGATGTAGCAATTATCGGAGGCGGACCCGGTGGGTATGTGGCCGCCATCCGCGCCGCACAGCTGAAAATGAAGGTAGCTGTGATTGAGCGCGAGAATTTAGGCGGTATCTGCCTGAACTGGGGTTGTATCCCGACCAAGGCGCTGTTGCGCTCGTCTGAAATCCATCATTTGCTGCACCATCTTGGTGAGTTCGGTTTTTCTGCGGATAACATTCAATTTAATTTCGAGAAAATTATTCAACGTTACCGCGCTGTATCGGGGCAGTTGCCCCACGGCACCAACCACATGATGAAAACAACCCAAGTAACGGT
>CAYRRF010000067.1:0-8708 GCA_964426595.1 uncultured Bdellovibrionales bacterium
CGCAAGTGGGCGACAACCCACAGCCGTGCATCTTCGCCTGCACCTTTGGGCCACAGGGTATTGAGTTGGCTGATTGGAACATTTTTGGCTTCCGCTTGTACGCGAATGGTTTTGGTTGCCGACGCGTCCCGCAAATGAGAGAGCGTGCCTTGGATATTTGCTTCGGTGGTATCTGTGGCCAGATGTAAGTGTTCTATGGTCAGCGAGTCATCCAGTACATTATAAACCGTATGAAAATTCAGTGCTGTCAACGTAAGCGGCTGAGGGAAGTATGGCGGATATGAAAGATCGCCTTTTGACCCCTTTACATCGAGTGAAAAGGCCAGTGGTTGAAATTTACGATCGATGGTAATCTGGGCCATGGCCGTTATGGGCGTATCCAAGGAGAGTCCTTTTGGAATTTGTGTCAGTACTTTGCTAAGCTCCGCCAAGGACAGAGCCGATGCTCCCATAGTGATTTGGGTGACATGGCGCTCGGTATCATACAAAATGCTGCCTTTGAGCGTCTGGTGAAAATCATTCGCCGAAAGATCGATTTTGAGAGTGCCATTAATTTCATGCTTGTTGCGAATAAGATGGATAGTGCCATTTTTAGCCTCCATCTTCAGAGGGTCTTTTTTATCTTCAAACTGAACCCAGGCATCCTCGATATTGACTTCGCGGAAAGCTTCAGGCGCATGAGCGAACATTTGGCCGATAGTATCAAAAGACAGAGGTGCGTTTTTTGTGGCCTCATCCGTAATGCTGAAACCGATATGACCATCTTCATAACGCGCCAGCTGCAAGGACGGGCCTTTAATAACGATGGTGCTGGGGGTTACGTTTAGCATCAACAAATTTTGCCACGAAAACCCTAAGGCCATGGTCTGAACATTCCCGACCATTTCATTGGTGTTATTGAGCAGGGTAACGTCGTTCAAGACGATTTCAAACGCCTCACTGGCTTTACCGCCGTTCAAAACGGCGTTGTTAGCTAAGAATTTCAGATTGGGCGTAAAGCTTTGCGCCAGTGTTTGCAGTTCGGGAATATATTTGTCGATATGCAGCGGTGATTGACTGACGCGCCACAGCAGGCCCCCTGCCGCAAGGCCAAAAAGAAAAACGGCAGCCAGGAGAATTTCAACAATTTTGCGTAAAGGACGCATCATGCCCGACAGAATAGGGCAAGACCCTTAGGCTGGCAAGGTAAAGCGATCAGCCTTCGAACGAAATTTGACTGCTCATGATTTGCCCGCCCATACGCATCGTCATCGGCTTGGCTTCTTTCTTGTCGTTTGCCGGTGCTTTTGTAACTTGATCCGCTTTCCGTGCGACAAGAGGCTCTTCTTTCTTGGCTTCGGTTTTCGGTGCAGCGGACGGCTTTGTTTGGGAAGGGGTTGCTGCGAAATCAAAGCGGCTGCCGCTATTGCTGTTAGGAAGTGGGATCATATCCACCACTTCGAGACCATAGCCACGCAAGGCGATCAGTTTCTTCGGCTTGCTGGTGATCAGGCGGAAACGATTGACGCCTAAATCGCTCAGGATTTGTGCGCCGACACCATAGTCGCGTAAATCGACATTGAGGCTGCTCAACGCGCTGCGATCTGGATCGTGCGTGATCATATCGCTGTGCGTTTTCAACAACCCTAGCAATCCTTGCGAGGTGCCGTTCACACTGCGTAGATAAATGACAACGCCCGATCCTTGGGCGTCGATATAACGCATCGCTTCGCCCAGGCTTTGCACACTGGGATCGTTGCCCATGCCCAAGACATCCATGATCATGTTTTCATGCTGCACGCGAACCAGTGGCGTGCCGTTGGCCAGATCTTCTACGGAACCCTTGACCAGCGCCAGATGCTCGACACCATTCAACATGTCGGTGTAACCGACAGCCGTGAAATCGCCATAGCGGGTATTCAGAGGTGTTTGTACTTTGCGCACGACAAAACGCTCGCGCTCCAGGCGGTAAGCGATCAGCTGCGCGATGGTAATGAACGGAAGGTCGTGTTTTTTCGCAAAAGCGGCCAAATCATCGCGGCGTGCCATCGACCCGTCGTCATTCATGATTTCGCAGATCACGCCCATCTCGGGCAGGCCCGCCAGGCGCGTCAAATCCACGGCGGCTTCGGTGTGGCCAACGCGGCGCAACGTTGCACCATTTTGCGCGATCAGCGGGAAGATGTGACCGGGACGGCAAAAATCTTTGGCGATTGCATTCGGGCTGACAAGGCGCTGGATAGTGGTGGCGCGATCCGCGGCGGAAACGCCGGTGGTTGTACCGAATTCAGGTCCGGCATCCACGGAAACGGTGAAAGCCGTTTGTTTAGGATCCGTGTTTTCGGATACCATCGGATGCAGATCCAGCGCTTTGGCGCGTTCAGCGGTCATTGCTACGCATACCAGGCCGCGTGCTTCACGGATCATGAAGTTGATGGTTGCGGGTGTCGCCAGGGCGGCGGCGCAAATCAGGTCGCCTTCGTTCTCGCGACCCTCGTCATCGGCGACGACAACGCATTTGCCTTCTTGCAAAGCTGTCAGCGCTTCTTCGATCGTGCTGAATTTAATTTTATCCGGGGTCAGTTGCACAATTTTCTCATTGGCCATGACGCGCCCTCCTCTCAGGTTAAAATGACATATTGGAAATATACGGAATCAGACCGCCGCCGTCAAGAGGATATTTTGCGCCCGCTAGCGGGATTTTTTGTTTCTTGTCAGTATGTTGATGGTCTCGATGGCGGCCGAGAAGGCCATTGCGAAGTAGAGATAGCCGCGTGGTACGTGGACTTCGAGCGCATCGCCGACCAGCAACACGCCGACCAGCAGGATAAAGCTGATGGCCAAGGTTTTGACCGACGGATGCTCGGTGATAAAATCGGATACAAAGCCGGTGAAGAACAGCATGATCAACATGGCGATTGTCATGGCGATGATGATGATCGGAATATTCTGGGTCAGGCCGACGGCGGTGATAACGCTGTCGAATGAAAAAACCAGATCAATGACCATGATTTGCAAAATAGTGATCGTCAAATTGCCTTTGGAGTCGCGCAAGGCCTGTTCGTCACTGTCGGTGAACATGTCGTGAATAGCGGTCACAGCCTTGTAAATCAGGAACAAACCGCCCAACAGCAGCAGCAATGCTTTGCCCGAAAAATCCCACGGCCCAATCGAAAAAAGTGGGCGTGTCAGGCCTAGTACCCAGGAAATACTCAGTAGCAAAATGACACGTAACACAAGCGCCATTGTCAAACCGATTTGGCGGGCTTTTGCGCGATCTTTTTTGCCCAAATGCTGGACGATCAAGGCGATAAAAACGACGTTATCGATCCCTAAGACGATTTCCAGAGCGGTCAGGGTAAGGACGCTGACGAAGCCAGCCAGCGAGAAGATATGGAGGAACTGTTCAAGCATATTTTTGTTGTAAGGGGTTGGGCCGCAAATGTCGAGGGTAGGTGAAATACGACTCGTATTCTACCATAATGTATGCTAATAAATTCCTATGAAAAAAAGCGCCCTCCAAAAGGTACAGGAGTTTCGTGAAAATGCGGCGGACTTCCTGGTTCATAACGGCCTTAAGCTGGCCGGGGGCGCTTTGTTGTGTTCAAGCGCGTTTATCTTTTCCCAGCCTTTTTGGGATTGGGAGCACGCCAATCTGATTCGCAGCTTTGTGGCCGCCCCCGCCATGGCCCTGTTTTATACGCGTCTCATGCGCTCGAAAAATAAGGAGGATCGCCAAAGTGCCTATGGCTGGGGAGCTGTCGGAGGAACGGTGCATACCGTTGCTAATTGTGCAGAAGGGTTGCCGGTTAATGCGGTAACGTGGGGTGTTTTTACTGCTGCGGCGGCCAGTGGCTCCAAGCCCGTACAAGAACGCAAAAGCGCTGCCGCACAAAAATGTACGGCATTCCAAGAGAACAAGCAGGATATTATCGGGCGCTTTCAACATCGTATCGCCGCCTTTACACGCTTGGGTTTGTCGGTGGCGCAATGGCTAGAAGCCAATCAAAAAAACAAGGCGGCGTTGATGGTTTATGCAGGGCTGTGCATTGTCGGGTCGGGCTTGTATGTGGCGCAGGCCTTGGCCGAGGCGATGCCTGCAAAAAAGAATACAATAAAAGCCGATTGAATCCTTTCAATCTCAAGTTAAAATAGCGCTATGACTGATTTTGCCGCACAGCCCGGATACCGCATGGGAGAAAAAGACACACGTCCCTGGGGGATGTGGGAGGTCCTGGAGACAGGTCATGAGAATAACGAAGAATATTGTATCAAGCGTATCACGGTAACACCGGGTGGCGTTTTGTCGTTGCAATCGCACCAGGGGCGCCGGGAAGAATGGATGGTCGAAGCAGGGGTGCTGGAAGTAACCTGTGACGGACGAATTTTTACATTAATGGCAGGACAGACAACAACCATACCCTGCGGGGCTATACATCGCATGGCCAATCGGGGTAATGTGAATGCTGTGGTGCGCGAGATCCAGCGCGGCATTTGTCGCGAAGAAGATATTGTGCGTTACGAAGACATCTATGGAAGGAAATAACATGTCGAAGATCAAAGTGAAAAATCCGATTGTGGAGCTGGATGGCGACGAGATGACCCGCATCATGTGGGCCTGGATCAAGGAAAAACTGATCCACCCTTTTGTCGACGTGGATTTGAAATACTATGATCTTTCGGTGCAAAACCGCGACGCCACCGCCGATCAAATTACGATTGATGCGGCCAATGCCATCAAGCAATACCGCGTTGGCGTGAAATGCGCCACCATCACGCCGGATGAGGGGCGCGTCAAAGAATTCAATCTGAAGAAAATGTGGAAGTCACCTAACGGCACTATTCGCAATATTTTGAACGGGACGGTTTTCCGCGAGCCGATTATTTGCGACAATGTGCCGCGTCTGGTTCCGGGTTGGACCAAGCCGATGGTTGTTGGTCGGCATGCCTTTGGCGATCAATACCGCGCCACCGATGTGGTGATCCCCGGTAAGGGAACATTGAGCATGACGTTCAAGCCGGAAAATGGCGAAGCGCAAACGTGGGAAATTTTCAAGTTCGATGAAGCGGGCGTGGCCATGGGGATGTATAACCTGGACAGTTCGATCGCCGAGTTTGCACGTTCCTGTTTCAATTACGGCTTGCAGCGCAACTATCCGGTTTATTTGTCGACAAAAAATACAATCCTGAAGACCTATGATGGCCGCTTCAAGGATTTGTTCCAGAAAATTTACAACGAAGAATTTAAAGCCGATTTTGAAAAGCTGGGCCTGTTCTACGAGCACCGTTTAATCGACGACATGGTGGCTTATGCGATTAAATCCTCGGGCGGCTTTGTGTGGGCGTGTAAAAACTATGACGGCGACGTGCAATCCGACATCGTCGCCCAAGGCTATGGCAGTCTGGGGTTGATGACCTCGGTCCTGTTGACGCCGGATGGCTCCACGGTCGAAGCGGAGGCGGCACACGGTACCGTCACGCGTCACTATCACCAGTACAAGGCGGGCAAGGAAACCTCGACCAATCCGATTGCGTCGATTTTTGCGTGGACACGGGGGTTGCGCTATCGTGGCCAGTTCGACGAGACACCGGATGTTGTTAATTTCGCGCAAGCGCTGGAAACAGCCTGTATCGATTCCGTCGAAAGCGGCAAGATGACCAAAGATCTGGCGCTGCTTATTCGCCCCGATCATCCGTATGTAACCACGCAGCAATTTATTGATCTGGTCGCCGAGCGCGTGAAAAAATTGATCAAAGTCTAGATTTTTCCGCGCATCGCTTCGTAAAGCAGCAATGTGGCTGCCATGGCGACATTCAGACTTTCCGTGCCGCCGGGCATCGGGATATGCGCCGCAGCCGCGCAGCGTTTCTTCAAGGCGGGACTAAGGCCTTTTTGTTCGTTGCCTAAAAGAATCAGACTGTTTGTGTAATCCACCTGACGGTAATCGTGGGCTTCGCGTACATCGGTGCCGATGAGGCGCAAGGTCGAACGCTCAAGTTCTTCGGATGTTGTTGCGATGATCGTAACAGCAGCAAAGTTGCCCATCGAAGCGCGAATCGTTTCAGGAGCATAAGGGTCGCAGCAGGTACCAATCAAAGCTATCTGCGGCAGGCCCAGCGCGTGGCAGGTGCGCATCAAAGTGCCCAGATTTCCCGGATCTCGAATATCTTCCAACCCCAATAAAACCGTATCCACCTGTGCGGGTAGCGGCAGAAAGGGTTTCTTTTTAAAAACAGCAAGACGTTCTTGCGGATTTTCTTTTTTGCTGATCTTGGCCAGCACGTCGGCGCTGGCGGTTTGGCCCAAGGTAAAGTCATGCACAATTTCCCAGTCGTGGTTTAAAGCCATGGCGATCATTTCCTGGCCCTCAACAAGGAACAGGCCCGTCTCGTCACGGTATTTTTTTTGATGCAGGCTGGCGGCCAGTTTCACCGCC
This sequence comes from uncultured Bdellovibrionales bacterium, assembly GCA_964426595.1. Lineage (GTDB taxonomy): Bacteria > Pseudomonadota > Alphaproteobacteria > Micavibrionales > SZUA-601 > JAQGJA01. The sequence continues at coordinate 6,417 of CAYRRF010000067.1, forward strand.
GGATTGGCAAGCGAAGTGATCATCGCACCACCCGCGTAAACATCGAGGTCGGCAACAGGCGCTGCCCCTCTTTTTCCTGTACGAAAAGCTCGCCACAGGTAATGGCTGCTTGCGGGAAATGTTCGCGCGCAACCTGCCCAAAGGCCATCGCCGACGCGCGCAGCGCATAGGATGTCATCAAAAGAAAAGAACCTTTGTGCGGCGCTAGCAATTGGGCGCAGCTTTGTAACAGTTCCGGCAGGTGCGTGAACAGATCCCACGTTTCATTATCAGGTCCGCGGCCGAATTTCGGCGGGTCCAGCAAAATACCATCATAATGATTGCCGCGGCGTTCTTCGCGCTGTACGAATTTCAACGCATCGTCGACGATCCAGCGTATCGGCCAATCGGAATTATTCAGCGCCTGGTTGTCTTTGGCCCATTGGATGGCTTTCTTGGAGGCGTCGACATGCGTGACGTGGGCGCCTGCCTGTGCGGCGACCAGACTATGCACACCGCTATACGCGAAAAGATTGAGGATCTTCATGCCAGGCCGGATCTGTTGTTGCAACCACTCCCAATGCGCGACCTGCTCGGGGAAATAACCAATATGCCGAAAATTGGTCAGCCAGCCTTTGAAGTGCAATCCTTGCCACGCCGTTTGCCAGCCGTCTCCGGGAATGCGGCGATTTTCCCAACGGCCATGGGTGGATTCCTCTTCTTCACCGCCGGCGACAAACGTCGCATCCGCTTGTGTCCAGGCTTTAGGATGGTGTGGGCTCCACAAGGCTTGTGGTTCGGGGCGATCAATCACGTAACCACCCACGCGCTCGAGCTTGCGCCCGTGACCGCTGTCGATCAGTTCATAGTCATCCCAGCCGGGTGTGATAAGCGTTTCCAATTGCATGAGGCGCAGCTTAGGCGAATCCGTAAGGCCTTTCAAAACAAAAACCCCGACCACACAAGGATCGGGGTTTTTCACAGGAAAGCTATAAATATTAGAAAGCCTTGCCCGGTTCACAGGCGTCGCGTGAACCAGAACCGGAAGTTTCTGCCACAGGCGGCTTTTGTGTTACATTGGCTTTATTCTCCGCTACTTCGGAAGGCGGTTGTGGTAATTCTATAGAGGTAACGCCATCATGCCCCTCGTGTATAACGGTCACGTTATCTCTGTTTTCGCTAAAGTATTCAGTCATTTTATATCCTCTGATTCGCTAATTGGATTATAAAATTATCACAGAATGACTTTATACGCAAGAAAAAAATTGTGCGGGACGGTAAGATTCTGTTTTTAATAAGGGGCGATGCACAAATCCCATAAAAACACCCGCAACCAGAAAGGATGCGGGTGTTAAAAGCCTATAGAAGGCAAATCAGGCGATTGTAGGGTGCTGTGTGTAAGGGTCTTTTACGATTGCAATCATTTCGTCATTAGTGTTCCCAGAGGCGTGTCTGTTGTTGTTTTCGGGTATATTCTTCATGAAGTCTGCAGCAGGATCCTCGGACACTTTAAAGCCACATCCTGGAACTGTTTTATGTGCTTTTTCATCCAAAAATTCTTCTATTTTGACTTTATGAGGGGGGCGGCTGGCCATGATCGGTATCTCCATAGGATAGTTTGAAATTACTGTAGAGTAATAATAATATCATTAAAAAGAGGTAAAAGCAATAAAATTCTTTTGAACATCTCTACTTTGTTATATTGTACCAATTTTGCCTGATATGCGCGTAAAAAAACCGCCCGTGAGGGGCGGTTTTTTATTAGATATAAATATCTTAATTTAAGCGGCCAACTGCTTTTTGGCTTTGGTCACGACATCGGCAAAGGCCGTGGTGTCGTGCATCGCCATATGCGCCAGGACCTTGCGATCCAGGCCGATTCCCGCTTTCAGCAGGGCGCCGATGAATTTGGAGTAGGTCAGACCGTGTTCGCGGACGGCAGCGTTGATACGCATGATCCACAGGCTGCGAAACTCGCGTTTCTTGGCGCGGCGGTCACGATAGGCGTACTGCAACCCCTTTTCCACGCGGCGCATCGCGATGCGATAGCACTTGCTGTGGCGGTTGCGATAGCCTTTGGCCATCTTCAGGATTTTCTTGTGACGGGCGTGGGCGCGTGGGCCCCCTTTGGTGCGTGCCATGGTTTAGGCCTCCACTTTCTTCGTATAAGCCTGCTTTTTACGGGCTTTTTTGCGCGCATACGGCAGGAAGTTGATCAAGATAACGTTGGCATCGGCTTCATGCATGACCATGGTGCCGCGGGCCTGGCGTTTCATCTTGGTGGATTTGTTACGCATCATGTGACGGGTAAAA
>CAYRRF010000068.1:0-5055 GCA_964426595.1 uncultured Bdellovibrionales bacterium
TACCCTTGTTGTTTCCCTTTTCGTAGCCTTTGCCCTGACCGCCTGTGTCGGGGCATCGCCGCAGGCCGCATCTGCGGGTGAGACCGTCCATATGCAGGTCGAGGGCATGGTCTGCGAAATGTGCGTGCAATCGCTGCAAAAGGCCTTTTTGAAGGAACCAGGCGTGCAAAAAGTCGATGTTTCGCTGGAAGACAAAACGATGGTCCTGACCCTGGCCCCCGCCGCGACGATTGAAGATGCACGTATCGTCAAATTGGTGGACCATGCCGGCTACAAAGCCAGCCACATCCAGCATATAAAATAAACGAGCGGCTTAAATTTTGTACCGGGCCTTGATGTATGAGACCATCGGATACAGGCCGCCCAGCATCGCAATCATAAATCCCATAGCACCTTCGCGATAGCCGCGGCGGCAAACAAAGCATTTATAAAAGCGTGAGAAAATACGCATGAAGTTACGCCAGAATCCGTCCGTGTCATTCGTGGCAATCAACTCTTTGGCATGGGCAGTCGTATAGCGGTCGAACCGGCGCAGCGTATCGGAAAAATCGTGATCCATGTAATGGGTAATGCTGTGCGTTAAAACGGGTCCCATGCGACCGATGAAAGTGACCTCGGGGTGGACCAGATCCTGTGTGAGATAAGTCTTGGCGCCGCGCCGAAACAACGCCACCCGTTGGGAGACGCCGATATAGGCACCCCAGCCGTATTTAACCAGACGATTGCCGATATAGTTATCAAAAGGTATCGGATGCAAATCAAAAGGCGAGGAAGCGATCACCGCACGAACTTCGGCGGCCAGCTCGGCGGGGATGCGCTCATCGGCGTCGACATCTAAAATCCAGTCGCCGGTGCACGCCGCCATGGCCGCCATACGGCGTTCGCTTTCGATGGGCCACGCCCCTTCGACAATTTTGGCACCGTGCTGCAGAGCGATTTCTTTGGAACGGTCCGTGCATTTATCCAGCAACACGACAACCTCATCGGCAAAGGCCACTGTTTTCAGACATGCGTCCAGATTGGCTTCTTCGTTGTGTGCGGGAATATAGACAGACAATTTCATCGGTTATTTCTCGAAGCGGGTGATGGCCACAGTATGCGCGGCTTTTTGCCCGACAGGCAAGGGGGCATCAGCCAGCTGACAGGCCAGTATCTCTCCCAGCAACAGGCCGAACTGTACACCGTGGGACCCGAGCGCACCCAGAACATAGGTGTTTTTCCGCGTGGGATGGGCGCCGACAAGGGGTAACGATCGCGCGTGGCGGTACGCACCTGGGCCCAGCGCCGTTGGAGCGCAAAATCACGTAAGCCTGTCACGGTGGCGATGCTTTCTAAAATTTTAGTGTCATCGGATTCGCGCGGCTCTGGTGAATCGTTGTTCTGGTCGAAGGTTGCTCCTAATGTCCAGGTCGTGTCATTTACAGGCGCACAATAATGACCGAACATCACCGGGCATGACAGTTTTCGTGGGGCATCGACGTATAAAACCTGTCCGCGCACGGGTTGCAAAGGGAGTGCTAGACTGTCCCGCAACGCCAAACCGTTGCAGAGAATAACGGGATTATCTGAAACAACATCCTCGGACCAGGGTGTATGATAAGATACCGAAGCCGAGGTCAGCATGTTTTGTACGGTGGCGCGGGTGCAAACCGTTCCGGTGCCATGATAGAACAACCCATCATAGGGCAGGGAAAGACCACAGAGGGCTTGCGATTCGTTTGCAGAAATCCATGTGGCCACAGGGTCTAGAAAGAAACTGCTGTCATGAATTTTGCGCAGCTTGTTTTCCTTTTCGGCATTAAAAGCCAGATGCAGTGCACCCGATGGAACGACATCCACACCATGCTCGCGCAAGATATGCTGGGCAAAACTGAAAGCGCTCAAGCCGATATCCGTGCGGGCATTGTCCTGGGCTTCGATTCTCGGATTTAGCAGGCCGCAGAAATTACCGCTGGCCCCCATAGCAGCGGCGGATTCTTTTTCAAGAATAGTGCATGCAATACCACGGCGTTGCAAAGCGAGATAAAGCCCGGCCCCTGCGATACCCGCCCCGACAAGTGTTACGGCTTTGGGTTTTGCTTTGCGCACACGGGGAGACCCACTGGAAAAATGTCCGGTAATACGATGGCGTTTGTGGGCAAATCCTTCGTGGCGCTGGATAGTAAAGCCCGCTTCTTCCAAACCGCGGCGCACGTCGCCGGCAGCGGTAAAGCTGGCCAGCGTTGTCTCCTGATGACTGAGGCGCGCCATGTGGTGAAAGACATCTTTGTGCCATAGCAATGGATTGCGGCTGGGCGAAAACCCGTCCAGAAACCATGCATCGATAGCTGTGTCCAGTTGTTGCAGGCCATAGAGCGCATCATCAAACACCAGAGTCAACGTGATGCGCGGCGTTATCCAGCGACGATGAAATCCGGGGGTGCGGGAAGGATAGAGATTTAAAAAACGATCGATACGTTCCGCTCCCAGATCACTGCGCCACGGATGGAGGGCGCGTTGCAAATCCTCGCGCGCCATAGGATAGCGTTCGAACGAGATAAAATCCAAATGGGCGGAAGGCGGCGCTGTTTCTTCAAAAAGTTTCCAGGTGGTCAGGAAATTTAGACCCGTACCAAACCCTGTTTCGGCAATTGTAAACGTCTCACAGGCGGGCCAGCGCTGCAGCAGATTGTTACCGTCAATGAACACGGCGCGCGTCTCGGCCAGGCCGTCGGCGCGGCTGAAATAAACATCTTCAAAACCCTTGGAAAAGGGCTGGTCACCGTGCCATTCCAGGGATGGATTTTCGATACGTTTCATGTAAGCTCAAGTCTATGACCGAAGTTAAATTGAATCAAGAATGGATGCAGCATGTGGGTAAGCAGTTTGATTTGCCCTATATGGAGCGCTTGCGCCAGTTCCTGCAACAGGAAAAAATGGCCGGCAAGATGATCTATCCCAAAGGTGCACAGATTTTTAATGCGCTGGACAGCACGCCGTTTTCACAGGTCAAAGTGGTGATCTTGGGCCAGGACCCGTACCACGGTCCTAACCAAGCACATGGGTTGTGTTTCTCTGTTCCCAAGGGGGTGGCCAAGCCTCCCAGCCTGATGAATATTTTTAAGGAGATCGAAAGCGATTGTGGCGTCAAGATGCCCGGCCATGGTGAATTGACGGGATGGGCCAAACAAGGTGTTTTACTGCTGAATGCGACGCTGACGGTCGAAAATGGCCGCGCAGGTTCGCATCAGAACAAGGGCTGGGAAGAGTTCACCGACTCGGTTATTCGCGCGTTGAACGATCAGCACGAACATCTGGTGTTTATGCTGTGGGGTGCCTATGCCCAGAAAAAAGGTGCCTTTATCGACCGTACGCGGCATCTGGTATTGGAATCGGTGCATCCGTCGCCCCTGTCGGCGCATCGCGGCTTTATGGGGTGTAAACATTTTTCCAAAGCGAATGCGTATTTAATAGCGCACGGCAAAGAGCCGATTGCGTGGGAAAAAACAGATGGCTGATAAGCTGATTGTCTTTGATTTCGATGGGACATTGATTGATTCGCGGGAATCGTTCGGGGTCGCATTGAAAGAATTTTCCGAGGCACGCGGTTTGCCCCATGATCATGACAAACTCTCTGTTGGCTATGTGAGTCCAATGAAGTACGACTTGGGTTGGGGTGTTCCATTGGAGCAACAAGAGACCTTATTGAATGCGTTGATGGATTATATTCAAGAACAGACGCTGCAGCATAGAAAATTCATACCGCCGCTATTTGCTGGCGCTCTCCAGATGCTCACGGATATAGGTGATAGTTACGATCTGGCGTTGGTAACGGCACGCGATCGGCCGACAACGCAAGTGATATTAGAAGAACATGGTTTAAATCGTTTTTTCCCGCATGTGCGCACTCTTTGTTGTGCGCGGGAGCGGGGGTACACGATTAATCCCGCGGCGGATTCGTTGCATTGCTTGTGGAAAGATACAGGACACAGCGCGTCTCAAACAATTGTTATTGGCGATACGACAGCTGATATTTCTATGGCCCACAACGCCGGAGCCAAAAGCATTGCCGTCACCTGGGGTTTGCATCCTGAATCCAAGTTGCAAACGGTCAAGCCCCATACTTTCGCACGGCACATGCAGGATATCTCGGCATTAGTGGCGCAGCTATTTTCCTAACGCTTCGTCAATCAGCTTCGCTTGCTCGACATTGTGACGTTTGAGCGAGCCTGTGGCCGGAGCCGCGGCTTCGACGCGTCCCACATAGCGCGGGCGTTTGCTGGTGTGTTTCAGGTCCGTCAACACATTCTCCAGGCGGCGATCCATATAGGACCATGCGCCCTGGTTGTACGGTTCTTCCTGGCACCAGATCACTTCCGCGTTCGGATATTTCGCCAGCTCGCGCTGGATGGCATCGCCGGGGAAGGGGTAAAGCTGTTCGACGCGGACAAGGGCGACGTCTTTGATACCGCGCTCATCACGGGCCTGCAGCAGGTCGTAATAGACTTTGCCGGTGCACAATACCACGCGGCGGGCTTTTTTGTCTGTCACGGCGTCGTCTTTGATAACGCGGCGGAAAGTCGTATTGGCGCTAAAATCCTCCAGCGTCGAAACGCACAATTTGTGGCGCAGTAAGGATTTCGGCGTCATCAGCACTAGCGGCTTGCGGAAATTGCGGTGCATCTGGCGGCGCAGGATGTGGAAATAATTCGCCGGTGTCGTACAGTTGGCCACCTGCATGTTGTCTTCGGCGCAGAGCTGCAGAAAACGTTCCAGACGTGCTGAACTATGTTCCGGACCCTGGCCTTCGAATCCATGCGGCAATAACAAGGTCAGTCCCGACATGCGCAGCCATTTTGATTCAGCCGAGGCAATGAACTGGTCGATGATGATTTGGGCACCGTTGACGAAGTCGCCGAACTGACCTTCCCACATGACGAGTGCTTTGGGGTCGGCCAAAGAATAACCGTATTCAAAACCCATGACAGCGTATTCCGAGAGCGGGCTCTCATAGATTTCAAATGTACCCTGGTCCTTTTTCATGTGTTGCAGGGGGGCGTAACGCGCGCCGGTGGT
>CAYRRF010000068.1:5065-7290 GCA_964426595.1 uncultured Bdellovibrionales bacterium
GTGGTTTGGTCGTGCAGTACCGCATGGCGTTGCGAGAACGTCCCGCGACCGACATCCTGGCCCGTGAGGCGCACGGTAAATCCTTCGTGCAACAATGTGCCGAAAGCCAATGCTTCACCGGTAGCCCAATCGATTTCCGTACCGCTTTCAATGGCGGCGCGTTTAGCCTCGAATTGGCGTGCGATTTTGCTATTGAGGGCGAAATCCTGGGGTACAGTGGTAAGCGCGTTGCCTACGGCTTTCAAAGTAATTTCTGCCACGCCGGTACTGCCGCGTCGCTCCAGACCTGATGCCAGACTCAAACCTTTCCACGCACCGTCCAGCATATCGGCTTTGCTGAGCTTAAACGTAGTGGCTTCTTGAAAGGCTTTTTCCAACTGGTCTTCGAAGGCTTTGCGGTAAGACGCAATGGTGTCCGTAGAAAAGATATTTTGCTCGGCCAGGCGCTCGGCATACAGCGTATAAGTGGTTTTCTGTTTGCGGATCGCTTCGTACATGAGCGGTTGGGTAAAGGCCGGTTCGTCACTTTCGTTGTGGCCGTAACGACGATAGCAAATGATGTCGATAACAATATCCCCGCCAAACGTCTGGCGATAGTCGACGGCCAAACGTGCGGCTTTCCACACAGCAACAGGATCATCGCCCTGCACGTGCAGGATGGGCGCTTGCACCGATTTGGCGACTTCGGTCGGATAGGGCGTAAAGCGGCCATACTCGGGCGTCGTCGTAAAGCCGATCTGGTTGTTGATGATCAGATGAATGGTACCGCCGGTTGTATAGCCATCCAAACCGGACAATAGCAATGTCTCGGCGACAATGCCCTGGCCGGGGAACGCCGCATCGCCATGGATAAGAATACCCATGGTTTCGGTGCGTGTTGTATCTTTGCGCTGCAATTGCTTGGCGCGGACACGGCCCATGACGACGGGATTGACCGCTTCCAGATGCGACGGATTCGGTGCCAGCGAGAGATGTATCTCGCCGCCGGTGAAGTTGCGGTCGCTGGAAAAACCTAGATGGTATTTCACGTCGCCCGAGCCTTGGACATCATCGGGTTTGTTGCTGGCCCCTTGGAACTCGGACAGCAGATTGACGTAGGGTTTTTGCAAGACGTTGCACAAGACGTTCAGACGTCCGCGGTGCGCCATGCCAAAAGCCACCTCACGCACGCCTTTTGTCGAAGCGTAACGCAGTACTTCTTCACAGGCGCAAATGGTGCTTTCACCGCCCTCGAGGCCAAAACGCTTGGTTCCGGTGAATTTCTTTTGCAGGAATTGCTCCAACCCTTCGGCTTTGATCAAATCATTCAACAGGTTTTGATGATCGTCTTTGCTGGCTGTTTGTTGTGGCAGTTCCTGTTCAATTTTTTGAATCATCCATGCGCGCTGTTGCGGGTCCTGGACGTGCATGAATTCAAAAGCGATATTGCCGCAATAAATGTCGCGCAGACGCTGGGTGACTTGTTTGAGCGTAGCGGTGGTCAGGCCAAGCGCATTGACCAGCATGGGGCGGTCTTGATCAGCTGCCGTAAAACCATAGGCGGCGGGATAAAGCTCAGGGTGCTCCTCGCGCTTCCACAAATTCAACGGATCTAAGGTTGCTTCCAAATGACCACGCACACGGAATTCCCGGATCAGGCTGCTGAGGCGCGCCGAATCTTGGACCGCGGCTTTCAGCTGGTCGGTGGAGACGCCGCCCTCGGCTTTGGGTGCGCCTTTAGCGTCTTTTGCGGGGGCGGGTACCGGCATCAGGGTTGGATCGTCTGTGTTCGCGGGTTGGCGCGGTGCCCATGAAGGCCCGGTATATTCCGCAATCAAGTCGGCCGCATTGTCTCCCAGACTATCGAAGAAGCTGCTCCACGAAGGGTCGACCGAGGCGCGATCACGGCGGTAATGCGCGTACAGATCGGTCAAAAAGGCAGCGGAGACGGAAGTGGGAAGAAATGCAGTCATATTGAAATACCTACAAAAAAGAACGTCGTGTCAGAACCATAAAGCTTTATTCTAAAGGATCGGTTGACAAGGGTCCAGACCCTAGTATTCCACCGCCACGGGGTCGAGCGAGCGCCACATATACCAGGTCGCCACGGAATTCCACGGGTGCCAGCGCTCGCGGTGCCGGGCCAGCTGGGCGGCGGTGGGGCGCTCGTTTTTATGATAATGTTTGCCGATGGCTTTGAGCAGGCCAATATCGCCGACCGGCAAATGGTTGGGGCGCACCAGGCA
>CAYRRF010000068.1:7300-8558 GCA_964426595.1 uncultured Bdellovibrionales bacterium
AAAGATCAAAAACATCTCGGCGGTCCAGCGCCCGACGCCGCGCAAGGCGACCAGCTCTGCAATGACGTCTTCATCCTCTTTGTTGTCCCAATAGCGTAACGTGTTACGGCGCGGAAAGAAATCTTGCAACGTGCGCGCATATTCCACTTTGCGTTCGGAAAAGCCAAAGGCCCGGATTTCATCATCTTTCAATTTTGCCAATGCGGAAGGCGTGACGCGTCCAACGCGGGTTTCTAGGCGCTTCCAAATCGTATCGGCGGCCTTGACCGAAATTTGCTGGCCGACCAGCGCACGCATCATGCAGAAAAAAGGATCCCCGCGGCTTTGCAGGTTCTGCCCTTTGTAAGAGCGTATCAGGTCCTTTAATACAGGATCGTTGCGCGCCAGAGTTTTGCAGGCCTGGGACCAGTAATCGGGAGCGATCAGCGTGGGCATGGAAGCAGTGTAGTCAATAATCACCTCTCCCTCAAGGGAGAGGTCGGTGAGTGCTAGCGAACCGGGTAAGGGTGCCTTAATCGCGCCCAAATCACCCTCACCCGTCCCTTCGTGTCGACCTCTCCCTTGAGGGAGAGGTTGTGTTGCTCTATGATGGCGGCCATGGGTGTGTATATTCTCCGCCGGCTGTTGCTAATGATCCCGACATTGTTCGGTATCATGCTGATCAATTTTTTGATCATTCAGGTTGCGCCGGGTGGGCCCGTCGAGCAAATGATTGCTCGCGTCAAGGGTCAGGGGGTGGAGGCCACCGCGCGCTTTGGAGCATCCGCCCAAGGAGACACGCTGCAAAAAAATACGGCGCTGGATCCGACGGTTGCCGCCGCTGCGACAGAAATCAATGGCAAGTATCGCGGCGCGCAGGGTTTGGACCCTGAGTTTATCAAAGAGCTGGAAAAACAATTCGGTTTCGACAAGCCGCTGCATACGCGCTTTTGGTTGATGCTGAAAAGCTATGCGCGCTTTGATTTCGGGCACAGCTATTTCCGCGATACCGAAGTTTTGCAATTGATACGTGAAAAGCTGCCCGTCTCGATTTCGCTGGGGTTATGGACCACTTTGTTGATTTATATGATTTCGATACCTTTGGGTATCCGCAAAGCCGTGCGCGACGGGTCGGTATTCGATATCTGGACCTCGGCGGTGGTGTTGGTCGGCTATGCGATCCCCAGCTTTTTGTTTGCGGTGTTTCTGATTGTTCTGTTTGCCGGCGGACGGTATCTAAGCTGGTTTCCGTTGCGGGGCATTGTATCGGATAATTGGC
>CAYRRF010000069.1:0-8540 GCA_964426595.1 uncultured Bdellovibrionales bacterium
GCAAATACATCGGCATCAGGATGCCTTCGAAAAACACATAGAATAAAATAGTATCCAGTGCTGTAGACGCACCGATCATAAAAGTTTCGAGCAGCAGAAATGCAATCAGATATTCTTTGACCCGGCTCGTGATGCTATCCCAGCCGCACAGGATGCAAATCGGCATCAAAAAGGTGGATAGCAGCACCAGCCAGAAGGAAATACCATCCACGCCAACGTGATAGGCAAGATCCAGACCAGACCACCAGACGTGTTTTTCTACAAGTTGAAAGCCCGCCTGGGTTGGATCGAAACACATGATCAGCTTCAGCGACAGCACAAACGTGCCGACTGTCACCGCAAGGGCCAGATACTTTAATACGCTTTGCTGTTTTTCGGTATGACCCGGCAACAGCGCCAAGACAAGGGCACCCACAAGTGGCAGAGTAATAAGAGATGTTAAAATCATACGTTATACTTCCATACGAGATAACCGATAAAGACCACGACGCCGACAATCATCAGCGCCGCATAATGAAAGACAAAACCCGTTTGCCATGCACTGAGACGTGTGGCGATACGGCTGGAAAGGCGCGCGGCACCATCGGGACCGTAATAATCAATCGTTTCACGATCGCCTTTTTGCGCAAAAACGGCAGCCAGTTTCAATGCCGGACGAACAAACACCGCCGCGTATAACTCGTCGATATAAAATTTGTTCAACGACAAGCGATACAGGAACGGCAGTGCCGAGGCAACGCGGCCTGGAACTTTGCTACGATAGCCATACAGGAAAATCGCCAACGCAATCCCGATCACACCCGCCAGCGTCGGCACCTGCGCGACCCAATGCGGGCCGTGATGCGCCATATAGATGACATCGTGTTTGATACGGTACAGGCTATGTCCCCAAAAGGCGCGGCGCTCGTGTCCGACAAAATAACCATGTCCCAAGGCTCCGGCCAAAACGGCACCGATTGCCAGCACCAGCAGCGGCACCCACATAATCGCAGGCGCTTCATGCGCATGGTCATAGGTATGATGATCCGCGCGTGTCTTGCCATGGAAAGCCAGCCACAGCAAACGCCAGGAATAAAACGCCGTCATAAATGCGGCCAAAATGCCCGCCCAATACGCCAGATGCCCCAGGTCGGATCCGGCGGCATAGGTCGCTTCCAAAATCATATCCTTGGAATAATACCCTGCGAAAAACGGAATACCCGCCAGCGCCAAATTACCCAACCACATATACGCATAGGTGATCGGAATCTTGCGCCACAAACCGCCCATGCGGCGTAAGTCTTGTTCGTGGTGCAAGACATGAATAACCGAACCGGCGCCTAAGAACAAAAGCGCTTTGAAGAAAGCGTGCGTCATCAGATGGAAGATTGCCGCGCCATAAGCCTCCACACCCAACGCCACAAACATGTAACCCAATTGCGACATGGTCGAATAAGCAATCACGCGTTTGATATCGTTTTGCGTCAACGCCATGAACGCGGCCGACAATGCGGTCAGCGCGCCGATAATCGTAATAAAGGCCATCGTATCGGGTGCATGTCCAAATAACGGTGACAGACGCGCCACCATAAATACGCCGGCCGTTACCATCGTTGCCGCGTGAATCAATGCCGAGACCGGGGTCGGACCTTCCATCGCATCCGGCAACCAGGTATGCAGGCCCAGCTGGGCCGATTTACCCATCGCACCAATAAACAACAAAAACGTGCACAAGGTCAGGGCATCAAATTGGTGACCCCAGAAAATAAAGCCGACATCTTTGAGGGAAGCAACCTTTGTGAAGATAGCGTCAAATTGAATGGATCCAAACAGCCAGAAGCACAGGATGATTCCCAATGCGAAGCCAAAGTCGCCGACACGGTTAACCAAAAAAGCTTTGATCGCTGCGGCATTGGCACTGTCTTTGTGGTTATAGAAACCGATCAACAGATACGAGGCAACACCCACGCCTTCCCAGCCAAAAAACATCTGCAACAAATTGTCACTGGTCACCAGCATCAACATCGCGAAAGTGAAAAAGCTTAAGTAGCTCATGAAGCGTGCGCGGCAAGGATCTTCCGCCATATAGCCCAAGGAATATACATGCACGACCGCTGAAACAATTGTCACCACGCACAGCATGACCGCGGTCAGCATGTCGACACGCAACGCCCAGTCCAGCGAGAAATCACCCGAAACAATCCACGGCATGATGGTTGTGACGCTGGCACCGCCATTGTGTAATACATACCAGAAGGTCGATACGGACAGCACTGCTGCCAACACCATACATGCGGCCGTGACGGCCTGGGCCACGCGCGTGCCTAACAGGCCATGCCCGAAACCGGCAATCAGCGCCGCCAAAAGCGGTAAAAAGACGATGGCGAAAACATACTCCATAGACTTATCCCTTCATCTCGCTGCCGGTTTCAACTTCGATGCTGCCGAAGTTGCGAAAGAACGTCACCAGAATCGACAGGCCAATCGCGCTTTCTGCTGCCGCCACCGATAAAATAAACAAGGTGAAAACTTGTCCGGCGCTGTCACCCAAATAAGCCGAGAAAGCGACAAAGTTGATATTCACCGCCAACAGCATCAACTCGACGGCCATCAACATGACGATGATGTTCTTGCGATTTAAAAACAATCCGAACGTTCCGATGGTGAATAACACCGCCGACACGATAAGAAAATGCGGCAGACCAATCGACATCATAGCGACACTCCTTTGCCTGTTTCCGGACGTGTCAGCTCCATGACATCTTCGACACGGCGGGTAACCTGATCAAAGGCTTTTTGCTTGCGCACGCCGCCGCGGGTGCGGAAACACAAGGTAATCGCTCCGACCATGGCCACCAATAAAATCAGGCCTGAAACCTGGAACGGATAGAGGTAATTGGTGTAAAGAATATCGCCCAAGGCATTCGCCGTGCCAATCGCATCACGGCTGGCATTGGGGAACAGGCGGTTATTAATTGCATTCTCGGCACTGACCCAGGAACGGAACACCATCACCAGTTCGGCCAGCAGCACGCCGCCGACAAACAGACCGACGGGAATGTGGCGTTTCTTGCATGCGCCCGGCGCTTTGACCAGTTGCAAATCCAGCATCATGACAACAAACAGGAACAGCACCGCCACCGCTCCGACATACACAATCACCAACAGCATGGCCACATACTCGGCGCCCATTAAAACAAAAAGCCCCGCCGCATTAAAAAACGCGAGAATTAGAAACAGCACGGAATGTACGGCGTTACGGGCAGAGATCACCACGACTCCGCTCAGTAGCAGCAAAGCGGAAAACACATAGAACAAAAGATCGGCAATTAACATGTTAAGGACTCGGCAAGCGTTTAAACGACTCTAGACCATTTCTAACTTGAATAAAATGCCTGCTTAACCTCTCCCCTTGCGGGAGAGGTCGTCCCGCAAAGCTCGTTAGAGCGCAGCATGGAGGGGAGAGGGGAAAATTTTCGCTAGCCCCCTCTCCCCACCCCTCCCCCGCGAGGGGGGGAGGGAGCTTTTCATCCAATTGAAACACACGAGTAGCATAGCGGTTTTGGGGGTGGGGGCAAGGGTACATGCCCTACCAAATCCCAATCCTTGGTCCGCTTTCACTATACTTGACTTTATGCCAAAAGTCTTTACGCTGTAACACAACGAATCAAATCAACATGGAGAATCAATATGGCAGAAACAGCAACTGCAGGAATTCCTGAAAAAATTAAGGCCGACACTGGCTGTGACGAAACGCGATACGCTGTCGGCTATCTTCATCACACGGAAGAAGGTGATGTTGTTTATACCCTGCAAAAGGCTGGATATAAAGGTTCTGCTAAAGCTTTGATTGAAGGCCTAGTAGATAATACACTTCTGTTTCATACACGCGAGTTCGCCGAGAATAATGCCGATACATATCGGAAGGCTTCCTTGGAACATTTAGAAAACATTCTAATGATTCAAAAAACACTTGGTGAACAACTTGGGCAAAACGCACTTGAAGTGGTTGGAAAAGGTTTGCAAGTCATGCCTGTAGAGAAGAAACTCAAATTCATTTAAATACCAGCTTCTAATCTGCTGCATCAATCGAATAATACTTCACCCCGATCTGGATCTTCTCGCGACCGTTTTGGACACGCCAGTTATTGGTATCGCGCAAGGAATAGATGCAGCCGCAATATTCCTGCTGGTAAAACTCTTCGCGCTTGGAAATTTCAATCATGCGCGCGCCGCCGCCCGCCTTGCGCCAGTTATAGTCCCAGTACGCAACATCCGGATAGCGTGCCGCCGCGCGATGGCCACAGCCATTGATCTGATTCATATCCTTCCAGCGCGAAATCCCGAGGCACGAGGTAAAAGTCTTGAAACCGTTCTCATACGCATATAACGCCGTGCGCTCGAAACGCATGTCGAAACATTCTGTGCAGCGTATGCCGCGTTCCGGTTCATCTTCCATGCCCTTGACGCGGTCGAACCAGTTGGTCGTATCGTAATCGGCGTCGATAAAGGGAATGCCCATCTTCTCGGCAAAGCGGATATTCTCCTCCTTGCGGATCTCGTATTCTTTACGCGGATGAATATTCGGGTTATAGAAATAGATCGTCAAATCGAGCCCGCTGGCCACCATCGCTTCCATCACCTCACCCGAGCACGGCGCGCAGCAGGAATGCAACAGCACCCGCGCGCCATTTTCAGGCACAGGGATATGCATGCGGCTTTCAAGGGTGGGGGAGGTGTAGGTCATACCGGGTTACATTCTTTAGGTTTAAATCCCTGCTGACGGCGGCGAATATTTTGAGGAATGGAGTAGTCGGCTCCTTGCCGCTTATACGCCTCTACAACAGATGGCTTGATATATAGCGGCTTAATCCCTTCAGACACTTCATACTTTTCATTTGCTGGCGCAGCCATGTAACATACGTTTGAGTCAGCCAATATCTTCTGAAACACATCCGTCTGTTCGGGGGGAATCTCGACAAAAAACAAGTTGTACTTGTCGCCGTCCCAATGAGTTTCACCTTTTAAACCATAGGATGTACCCTGCTCTCCCAGATTATATTCTTTCTTGTATCGAGCGGAAAAAGTCGCATCCATGGCGTCTATTTGACTGGCAAACCCTTCCCAGCCAGGTAAAGACAAAAGTGTGGTAAATACAAAGCGCATACGCGAGCTTATAACATAATTACAGATTCGGAGCAAGGGGGAAATAGCCTCTCAAATCCCTGTAATCTAGCGATACTCTTTATCCGCGATGATATTCGCCTGGATCTGCGCTTCCCAGCGGTCGCCGTTGGCCAGCAGGCGCTCTTTGTTATACAGCAGCTCTTCATGCGTTTCGGTCGAGAATTCGAAATTCGGTCCCTGCACAATAGCATCGACGGGACAGGCCTCGGAACACAGGCCACAGTAGATGCATTTGGTCATGTCGATATCGTAACGCGTGGTGCGGCGCGAACCGTCTTCGCGCTCTTCGGCTTCGATGGTGATGGCCTGCGCCGGGCAGATGGCCTCGCACAATTTACAGGCGATGCAGCGTTCTTCGCCGCTGGGATAACGACGCAACGCGTGCTCGCCGCGGAAGCGTGGGCTAATCGGCCCCTTTTCAAACGGATAGTTCAACGTCACGCGCGGCTTGAACATGTATTTAAAGGTCAGGTAAAAGCCCTTGGCGATCTCCAGCAGGAAAAATTGCTTTGCGGCGCGCAATGTTTTCATCATCATTCAACTCCTACCATCGGCAAATGGCCCGTATACAACAACAAGCCTGCCACAAAGACCACGTAAACAAGCGAAAACGGGAGGAACACTTTCCAGCCCAGACGCATCAACTGGTCGTAACGGAAGCGCGGCAAGGTCGCACGCGCCCACAAAAAGAAGAAGAGCGAGAAGCAGACTTTGGCAAAGAACCAGATCGGTCCCGGCACCCAATCCCATACCCACCAGCTTAAGTTGAACGGGGGCAGCCAGCCGCCCAAAAACAGGATCGTCATCATCGCCGCCATCAAAATCATGTTGGCGTATTCGCCCAAGAAGAACAGCGCGAAGGTAGCGGCCGAATATTCGACGTTATAGCCGCCCACCAGTTCGGACTCGCCCTCGGGCAAGTCAAACGGCGCGCGGTTGGTTTCCGCCAGTGCCGAGATAAAAAAGATTACCAGCATCGGCAGCAGCACGATAAACATCCACCAGGGACGCTCAACCATCACGATATCGGTCAGGCGGAAACTGCCCACCGACAAGATGACGGTGATAATAACCAGGCCGATCGATACTTCGTACGACACCATCTGCGCCGCCGAGCGCAAACCGCCCAAAAATGCATAGCGCGAGTTCGACGCCCAGCCTGCCATTAAAATACCATACACGCCCAAAGATGATACAGCGAACAGATACAACACACCGACATTGATATCTGCAATCGCCCAGCCTTCATTCACGGGGATAACGGCCCATGCGACCAGCGCCAGCGCAAAGGTAATCATCGGCGCGATCACGAACACGACTTTGTTCGCGCCCGACGGGATGATGACTTCTTTAGCGATTAATTTGATCCCGTCAGCAATCGGCTGTAACAAGCCGAACGGGCCGACCGTCATCGGCCCCTGACGCAATTGCATTGCTGCCAAAACCTTGCGTTCGGCATAGGTCAGGTACGCAACGCTTAAGATCAGCGGTACCGTGATCAACAAAATCTTGCCCAGGATGATCAGTAGCGGCAAAAGATAGGTGGTAAATAATTCCGTCACGCAACCTCCTTGACGTCATCCCCGCGCAGGCGGGGATCCAGTCTGGATTCCCGTTTACACGGGAATGACGCATTGTTTTTAGTATCATCAAAATAAATGTCAGCATTGCGGAACGGCACCAAAGCCAATATCGCGGCATGCGTGTAATAAGTTGTGCGATCAATCACGCCCTGCGTGACCGTGCCTGTCATGCCCAAATTCTGTTTCGAATTGTGCATGTTAAAAATTTGATCATTGGCATGACCCAGTTCCATTCCTTGCGCAATTAAACGCGTGATCGATTGCGGCAAAGCAAAGGTAGCTGTGCGCGACTCGCCCCATCGATTATGCTTGTCACGCATCACAATCCACGCAAGACATTCGGTTTCACCTTTTTCATTTACTTCAATGCCGCCCTCGATTGCGGCCCACATATCCGCCGCAGGGCATTGCTGGACAATCGCATCGACGCGGGCGATGGCGCAGCTTTTTGTTTCCAAACTGCTCATCGGCTGCGCCGGAAGATCGACTTGCGGACTGCACCCTTCAACCATCACCTTCACATCCGGAAACATCGCCGTAAATGCTTGTTGCACTGCGTTGATCTTCACTGGATTAGTCGAGGCGACGACGATTTTCATACCTACTCCGCTGCCAGTGGGGTGATCATGCCAGCGGTAAACTCGGCCGTGCATTTTGCCATTGTTTCCGAGGCACGGGAAATCGCGCAGGTCTGATAAAAATTCGCAATAGGCGAGGTGAAAGGCGTGTTATCGACCGGCCAGGCTTTACCCACCGGCTTCCATGGCGACGACACCACCGCATCCATCTTGCCAAACACTGGATTGATGTCCTGCATACGTCGGCGCAATTCACCCAACGCATTATACGGCAGGACCTTGCCCTTGCCGATATGCTCGGACAGCGCGCGCAAAATGGTCCAGTCTTCTTTCGCCTCGCCCGGCGGGAACACGGCGCGGCGCGTTTGTTGTACGCGGCCTTCGGTATTGACGAAGATCGCATTCTTTTCCGTGTACGCTGCGCCCGGTAAAATCACATCGGCGCGGTTAGCGGTGACATCGCCGTGATGGCCTTGGTAAATCACAAACGCCTTGCCGTAGTGTTTCGGATCAATCTCGTCTACGCCCAACGCGTAAATCACATCGATATCGCCTTTCATCGCGCCGGTCAGAATTTCGCTGGCGTTCCAGCCACCGCGCTGCGGCAAAAACCCCAGATCCAACGCGCCGACACGCGACGCCGCCAATTGCAGCGTGTTCATACCGTTCCATTCGGCTGTGACCACATTGTAACGCTGCGCGATATCGCTCAACAATGCTTGAATCGCTGTCCCATCGCGACGTGCCAAGGCCCCTGCTCCGACGATGATCATGGGACGTTGCGCTTCTTCCAAGACAGAAGCAAAATCCGTACTGCCTTTGGATAAATCCTCAAGCGCTTTGGCATTGGCGCCGACATACGTCACCGGATAATTATAGTCGCGTTGTTCGCCAATCACACCGACCGGAATCTTGCGCTCGACCCAGGCGCGGCGAATACGTGCATTGACCATGGCCGCTTCGTGACGCGGAAAGGTACCCACCAGCAAAATCGCATCGGCCTGATCTATACCGGCAATCGTCGTGTTCATGATATAAGCGCCGCGCGACGAAACATCGTAATTCGCCAGGTCCGTGCGGCAATCCATATGCGGCACGCCCAGGACGCTCATCATGTCTTTCAGCGCGGTAATGGCTTCGCAATCGGCCTGATCGCCGACCAGTGCCGCAATACGATCGGACGATGTACCGCGCAATTTTTCCCCTACGACCT
>CAYRRF010000070.1:0-734 GCA_964426595.1 uncultured Bdellovibrionales bacterium
CCCCGCCCTTGCGCGGGGTTTTTTGTTGCCCCTGCACGAAAGGCCGCGCTTTTTGTTACCCTTCCAGATATTGAAAATACTTATTGACAAGTTAACGATTTTGTAGTAAAATTACCCTATATTAGACTAATAAAGTAATTTTATTGCTTTAAGGGAGGATGACCAATGAAGTCCGAAAAGAAACAGGAAGTAAAACCGGAAAAGAATATTCGTGCGGAGTTTCGTGCTGGCGCCCGAGGCTTTCAAGCCCTTGTAGAAGAGGCCGGTCCGGGAGACGATGTTTCGGGGTCTTTTGTGAAGTTTATGAGAACAACCCCCCCTCAAACTTCCGATGAGCGAAATTATTGTGCCAGCGTTGCCGCACGGTTATATGCGGGAGGTTCGGACGATATTGTAGAGCGTGTTTATGATCTTGATGAAAATACAGCCAATATCATGCATACGCTTATAAAGGAAAATAAAAACGAAGAGCGCCTCAGCCGCATACGAAGCGCAGAGAGCCACCGTATGCCGGGTTCCTCGGTAATCGTGCAAAAACAGACTATTACCTAAAGCGTTTTTTAGAAATCCAAACCGATACGCACCCCTGCGGTCCAGGCATTGTCTAAGGTCGGATCGGTACCGGGATTGATCGTATATTGCAGATCCGGCTGAATCGTAACACCGGGGCGTAAACTATCGGCATAGGTCAGCTCGAACTGTGTTTCGCTGTCCTCGAGGCCACCGACAGATGT
>CAYRRF010000070.1:744-7589 GCA_964426595.1 uncultured Bdellovibrionales bacterium
ATCAGCATTGGACGCACCCGAAGCTGCAAACCCGAACTGGCCATCTGGTCGTGCCGAGATAAAGCCGCCAAACACAGCGCCCGCACTCCATGCGGCCTTGATTTGTGTGGTATCACCATCAGTGAAGCCGTAACGGGCGAAGACATCAATTTTCTGGCCATTGGCGTTGTATACGGTGCCTTCCCCAAGGAAGTACATACCTTTACTAGATGTTGGTTCAGAACTAATCAGATCGGCTTGCTTGGCCGTATATTGCCAAGCGCCAACACCGTAATGGCCGTAGGCCTCGTGCTTGTAGCCAGCTTCCACGATATCCAAAGCCCCTTCTTTGTTCTTGAATTCGACTTGGGTGCCGTGCGGATTATTTGGATCGCCCGGAACACCGTCTAAAATGGCGGCCTGGATATAGGTGTTTTCCATTGGCACAACTGTCAAGCGCGCAGCCAGAGAAGTTGTTGGAAATACGGACGGGCCGTTTTGTCCGGTAAAGGCCATCTCGGTGCCGATGCCATAGGTGGGGTTTAAAAACAAGCCGCTTGCATCCGTCACATAGAATTCGGAATTCAGATCATATAAACCGGCACGCAAGGAAACGCGATCATCTAGGATATTTTGTTCGACCCAAGCTTCATAAAGCTTAAAAGTGCCCTCCGAGACTTCTTCGTTATCAATACCACCCAGACTACCAACCACGTCATTGATGCGTGTACCGTTATTGTTCAGCAGATAAAGAAATACCTTCGAGCCTTTCAGGCCATAGGCTTTTTCACCATCGACGGTGGTTTGAAGATCAAGATTGTCAAACGCCCGGCCCGATGTGCGTGTACCGCCCGACATGTTGTACCAGAAATTGGCATCGTAATGGATATCGAATGAAAGACCGTTGCTGTAGAGCGTGTCACGCGCGCCGCCCCAGTTACCGGTCAGTTTTTCTGTGGCAAAATCCGGTTTGTCCTCGGCGCGGGCGGGAACAGAAATCAGCGCAGTGCTGGCGAGCAATGTCAGGGCAAGAGCGGCGACAAGGGTTTTGTTATTCATAATATCTGTCCTTACAAAGGGCGGTGAAAGAGGTGGGCGCGGAGCGTCCCTCTTGCTGTGTATAAGACAAAGGTTAATAAATAACAACCTTGTTTTCCCTTGCTTTAAGGGGTGATTCTCCGCTACAACCAGTGTCGCGCGGCACCGCCTGTGCGGGTGAACAGCAGCTCCGCAGCGGCTTAGAGGTTTCCCTTTTAGGAGTGTAGCTCAATTGGTAGAGCATCGGTCTCCAAAACCGAGGGCTGCAGGTTCAAGTCCTGTCACTCCTGCCAGTCTAGTACAAAGGAATAAAAATGGCATTTAACCCGATCCGATTTGTTGATGAAGTCAAGCGTGAGGTCAAGCGCGTGACCTGGCCGTCCTGGACGGAAACGCGCCTGTCGACAATCATGGTATTTTTCATGGTGTTTGTGTCCAGCATCTTTTTGTTCTTTGCGGATCAAATTATCAATGCTGTCGTCAAAGTGATTTTAGGAGTATAGGAAATGGCTCATCGTTGGTACGTCGTACATGCTTATTCAGGTTCGGAAAAATCCGTTGCGGATGAAATTCGCCGCAAAGCGGAAAAGCAAGGCCTGGCCGAGCGTTTTCAGGATATTCTGGTGCCGACAGAAGACGTCGTAGAGATCAAGCGCGGCCAGAAGCAACAGGTCGAGCGCAAAGTATTTCCGGGCTATATTCTGGTGCGTATGGATCTGGACGACACGACCTGGCACCTGGTCAAAGACATTCCAAAAGTCACGGGCTTTTTGGGTGCCAAAGGCAAACCTGCGCCGATTACCAATGCCGAAGCCGAGCGCATGATCAAACAGCTGCAAGACACGGCCGAGCGTCCGCGCACGACCATCACCTTTGAAGTCGGTGAAACCGTCAAAGTAACCGACGGTCCGTTCAACTCGTTTGCCGGTGTTGTCGAAAGCGTCGATGAAGCCAAGACCCGCCTGTCGGTATCGGTCAGCATTTTCGGCCGCGCCACGCCGGTCGAGCTGGACTTTACGCAGGTCGAGAAAACCAAAGAATAACGCACTTATTTTGTATGTCGATGTTCCGTGACAAACTGCGTGATCACAGGGCGGACCTCGTCGCGCCAGCGCGAGCCGTTGAATAGACCGTAATGCCCGGCTTTCTTTTGAAGATGATAGAGTTTCATGCTGTCGGGCAGGCTGCTGCATAAATCGATAGCGACTTTTGTCTGGCCGGGCGCGGAAATATCATCCAGCTCGCCCTCGATGCACAACAGCGCCGTGCGGCGAATATCCGACGCGCGCACCAGCTCGCCGCGCCAGATAAAAGTATTTTGCGGGATCAGATGCTTCTGAAACACGCGTTCGACGGTTTGCAGGTAAAACTCGGCCGGAATATCCATCACCGCCAGATATTCGTTGTAAAACTCGCGGTGCTTCTTGGCGGATTCGCCGTCATTTTGCACCAGATGCATGAAGTAATTAAAGTAGCTGTCGATATGGCGATCCAGATTCATGCTCATAAAGCCGGTCAGCTGCAAAAAGCCGGGATAGACCTGGCGCATCGCGCCGGCGTACCAGGGTGGCACAATCGAAATCGCCTGTTTCTCGAACCATTCCAGCGGTTTTGTCTCGGCCAGCTTATTGACCTCGGTCGGATTTTTGCGTGTATCGATCGGCCCGCCGATCAGTGTCATCGAAGCGGGGGCGTTTGCAGGTTCGCGCTTGTTCATCAGCGCGGCCGCCACGAAAATCGGCACCGAAGGCTGGCATACGGCGACCAGATGCGTATCGGGCCCCAAGTGACGGATAAACGTCATGTAATAATCGATGCAATCGTCCAAATCAAAATAGCCGCGGCTGAGCGGCACATTGCGCGCGTTTTTCCAATCGGTGATATACACATCATGGTGTGGCAGCAAGGCTTCGACCGTTCCACGCAAGAGTGTGGAAAAATGCCCCGAGAGCGGGGCGCCGATCAGAACGGTGCTGCGCTTGTGTTTGGTGTGTTTGACTTCGAAATGTTTCAGGCGGCAAAACGGCAGATCCAGCACGTCGCGCTCGCGCACATGGTAATTTTTGTCATGAATGCGTACGCGGCGAATCCCGAAATTAGGCTGATCAAAACGCTTGGTCAGGCGGTACGCCATATCGGCGCTGGCGGCGACCGTACGACCGGCTTTCGTGTGGCTAAGCGGGTTTAGCGGGCTTTGAAAGGCATTGCGCAAGGCCTCGGCGCCCAGACGCACTGGCGTCAGCGCCACATGGCTGAGATCGTAAAGCGGATACAAGATATTCGGCATGTCCGGCCGATTATCGGTTATTTAGGTGAAGGAGGAGTTAAGGGCGAAGAGCGGCTTATTTCTGCTTTAAGTCGCTGCGTTTTTGCACAAAAGGCCGATTGCCGCCGGGGGTTGTGGTTATTTCCAGCCCCAGTTTTTCAAGCGTGTGAATCAACAGCGCTTGTTCACGGGGTTTTAAGCCAAGAGCGGATTCGCGTAATAGATCCAGCGATGAACGCGGCGCCACAGGATGTGCCTCCGCATAGTCTTTAAAGAATGGCTTTTTCAAGAAAGTGCCTTTTGTGGCCTCGGGAAGCAAATAGCCGTGAAGGATGCCGTCCGCGCTGCCTTCAGCACTTAACAAGCCTTGCAACTCTTTCAATGATTTTTTTCCGAAGTTTTTAATTTTTACCAGATCTTTTTCCGACCAAAAGCGCAAATGATACACATAGCGCATATCACCGCCGCGCAAATTATTTAAGAGGCGCACAGACACATCTTGAGCGCCCAAATCTTGCACCAATTCTGGCGGCATATTTTTAAGGTAGGGAACGCCGATTTGTTTCTCGTCCTCGGAAAGTGCTTTTGTCAGGCCCAGTTCGTTCAGAGAATGATCAAAGAGCGTGTCGTAAAAACTTGGCAGATCGGAAAATAGGGTACGGTTAGTATCGTTCGCGTATTCTTCGGCGGTCGTAATATTCAGAGCTGCCAGCCTGTCCTTGACGGTGTTTTTAGATAAGCGCTCATGAAAAGCCTTGCCCAAACCAAAAAAACTCGATTCATACGTCGAATAAAACGTATCAATAAGGGCATATATGGATGTGTCGTACGGGCGGGTCATTCGTTTGGACGCGCAGAGGGTGCTTGGGGCGCCAGACGTATCGACCCGTCGGAGTTTTGGACCATCTCAAGACCGACGGCACGCATGGCGTTTAAAAAATCAGCTTCCTGGCGGGGGCGCAGATTACCCTTGATTTTTTTCAACATATCGCCCTGGGAAGGAGGCATCGGGGGCGCGGGCTGTTGCTGCGAAAAAGCTTTTAGAACAGGATCCCGATCCAGGAAAGATCCATCTTCGGCAGCGGAGCGGAAATAGCCCGGCACACGCTGTGGATTATTTACATCCACAAGATTTTCGAGCATCTGCGCCATGCCTTTTCCAAAGCCCGGCTGCTTTAATAGTGTGTGGGGCGTCAGAAAGCGCAGATGAAAAACCTGTGTCGCTTCGATGGATTTTAATCGATTTTTGCAGGCCGTCGAAAGAGCGGCAACATCCGAGAGCTTCTGCAGCATTTCGGGAGGCATTTTATCTAAGTAAGGAGCGCCCAGCGCTTTCTCATGTTCTGACAGGCATTTCGTCAGGCCGCGAGGATTGAGGACAAGCGCATCAAAACCGACTTCCGAAAGAGGGTCTTGAAAAATACGCACACCGGGTGCGGCCGCATAATCTTCTACCGTAAGGATTCCGCGCGCCTCTAATTCGGTGCACGTTGTCGTGATAAAATTATGCGAGATGGATTCCGCATGGGTATGGGTAGGATAAAAACGAAGCAAGGCCTGACGCAACGGCCATGTGCGGTTTTCGGTGTGTGCATCCATGCGAATCGCCCCCGGGTGAAGAAGTACCAGAAATGGCCTCTACCATAACATAATAATTACATATAGTCAAGCATGGTTAGGGCGTTGATAAACAACCAAGTATTTCAACAAAAAGGCTGAAAAGCAGCTACCCCGCCGCTTTTTCGCCTGCTTTTTCGGCGCGTTTGCGGTCGTTGGCGTCCAAGAGCGCTTTGCGGAAACGGATATGTTTGGGCGTTACCTCGACCAGCTCGTCATCGTTGATATAGGTCATCGCCCATTCCAAAGTGATCGGCGGCAACGGCGTTAAACGAATAGCATCGTCTTTGCCGGCGGCGCGGAAGTTCGTCAATTGTTTTGACTTTTGGACGTTTACTTCCAAATCGTTTTCGCGGTTGTGCTCGCCGATAATCATACCGACATAGGTTTCCGAGCCGGGCGCAATCAACATCTTGCCGCGTTCTTCCAGCGGCGCCATCGCGTAAGCTGTGGCGGGGCCTGGCGCCATCGAGATCAGCACGCCGTTGCGGCGGCCGCCGAATTTGCCTTTGTACGGCGTATGGCCGTGGAACAGACGGTTCATCAAACCGGTACCGCGTGTATCGGTCAAAAACTCGCTGTGATAGCCGATCAAACCGCGGGACACGGCAATAAACGTCAAGCGTTGTTTGCCGCCCGAAGAGGGAACAGACTCGCGCAATTCCGCTTTGCGTTCCGTCATTTTCTGCATGACGACGTTCATGTATTCCTGATCCACATCGATGACGACTTCTTCGGTCGGCTCCCTCAGCTGGCCGTTTTCGTCTTTAGTCAAGATAACTTCGGGGCGCGAAATACCCAGTTCAAACCCTTCGCGGCGCATGGTCTCGATCAATACGCCCAGCTGCAATTCGCCGCGGCCCGAGACTTTAAAACTGTCGGCGTTGCGGCCATCTTCGACTTTCAGGGCGATATTGCTTTCCGCTTCGCGGAACAGGCGATCGCGGATCAGGCGCGAAGTTACCTTGTCGCCGTCACGGCCTACCAGCGGACTGTCATTGACGCGGAACGTCATGGAAATAATCGGCGGATCGATCGGTTGCGCTGCGCAAGGCTCGGTGACGCTGAGATCGGCGACCGTTTGTGCAACGGTTGCTTTTTCCAAACCGGCAATCGAAACGATGTCGCCGGCTTCCGCCTCTTCCAGCGGTACGCGTTCAAGACCGCGGAAGGCCAGAATTTTCGTGATGCGGCCTTGCTCAATTTTAGTGCCATCGCGATCGATGCAATGCACCGCCTGGTTGATTTTGACCGTGCCGGATTCAATACGGCCCGTAACGATGCGTCCCAAATATGGATCGCGCTGCATCATGGTAACAAGCAGTTTAAAGGGCGCGTCTTTGTCGACATCGTGCGGGGACGGTACATGCTCGATAATCTTGTCGAACAAGGGGGCCAGACCTTTTTCACCTTTTTCCGCAGGGATAACCGGCTCAAAACCGGCCCAGCCATCGCGGCCCACGGCATACAGGATAGGGAAGTCCAGCTGTTCGCTGGTGGCTTCAAGTGCTACAAACAAATCGAACACGGCATCCAAGGTCACATCGATCTGTGCATCCGAGCGATCAATCTTGTTGATGACCACAATCGGGCGAATGCCGCGCTTGAGGGCTTTAGTCAAAACGAATTTGGTTTGTGGCAAGGGCCCTTCGGCCGCATCGCACAGCAACACAACGCCGTCGACCATGCTGAGGATACGCTCGACCTCGCCACCGAAGTCGGCGTGGCCCGGGGTGTCGACGATATTGATACGGTTACCTTTCCATTCGACCGAAGTTACTTTGGCCAAAATGGTAATGCCGCGCTCGCGTTCCAGGTCGTTGCTGTCCATGGCACGCTCGGCAACCTGTTGGTTGTCGCGGAAGGTGCCCGACTGGCGGAACATTTGATCGACCAGAGTGGTTTTGCCGTGGTCAACGTGGGCGATGATGGCGATATTGCGCAG
>CAYRRF010000070.1:7599-8455 GCA_964426595.1 uncultured Bdellovibrionales bacterium
CTGTCCAGGGATGTCCAGACGGCCAAGCACAGAGCGCAGAGCCATGAGATAAAATCCTGTTTTTCAATGGAAAGTGGCGCTCTTTTAACGGGAAAGCGCTTCAAAAGCAAGGAAAAAGCGCCGCCTTCCGGCTTTTATCTTGACATAGCTATGAAAAGGGGGCTAGGGTGACCGGCACCAGAATCACCCCAAAAGTTTAAAACCCATGTCCGTAAAAAGCTTTGTCCAAAAATATCTTGTTGAGACAACATGTCTGCTGCTAGCGCCGCTGGCGGCGATAAAGCATGGCCCCGGAGAAATGCTTTCCTGGAAGATGGGTGTGGTTGAAGCTGCTGCAACCTATGCTTTTACGCATGCGGTGGGTGCAGTGGGTTTTATCGCTGGACGATTGGTGCCGCCCGTGAGCTCTCAAATGACCTCTGAGGAACAAGGTGTAATGTTAGCCAAAGGTGGTATAACTGCCGGGCTAACATACGCAAGCTTGTGCGTGTTAAGCGGTAATATTCCAGCGCTACCGAAAGAAGAAGTGGCGCCTCCTGCACCTCCCCAGAACTATCGTTATACGCGCCACCCCACACTGACATTTACCGATACGCCAGAAATGTTTGAACAAAACCTTGAACAGCTCTTGGCTGCATATCCACGCAGCGCTGTCTTTCAAGAAAAAATAAAATCAGGAGACGAAACATGCCAACCGATTTAGATGAAAATCCGTATCGCCGCAAAAAACTTTTTGAGCCTATTGTAGTCAATGCATCACCCACAAAGTATGGAATTGTGGCTGTAGCATGTGCTGTGGGGGGAGATGTTTTATTAAGTTTAGTAGACCCCTCCCCTTTTTCTTTTGTACAAAAAA
>CAYRRF010000071.1:0-8161 GCA_964426595.1 uncultured Bdellovibrionales bacterium
CCTGACCAAAGCTCCGAACGTCGTGCATGTGAAATCCAACATGACGATCCGCTGCGTGAAAAGCTCACCGGGAATTCCGATTGAGCTGGAAGTCGAAGACAAGCATTAAACTACAATCTATGTTAAAGATACGCGCGTAGCCCCTTGCCACGCGGGAGTAATCCCTGCAAACTGTGTAAAACTTTACCCAAATGGGCTACGGGATATGAAACTGCGCACGCTGCTTCTACTTTTTATGACGCTGGGCCTTGTCTATGGCTGTACCAATCGTGAATCGACATATGAACAAGTACAGGCCACCAACGCCAAAGCCGAACAGGCCTTGCAAGATTTACGTCCCAAAACACAACCGCAATCCCCGCTGACCGAAGAAGATACGCCATGGATCGGCGACACATCGATTGCAACACAAATCGGTGATGACTTGCCGGAAGCGTTGGAAGGCAAAGAGTCCATCGTTCTGACATTCGAGCGTCCGTTGACGTTGGAAGAAATTGCAACACGTATTCAGGCCGCTACCAATATTCGTGTAACTGTCGAAGGGGGCGACCCCGGCGCGATGGCGTCTTCTTCCGCGCCCGGCGCATCCCCTGCGGGTGGTGCAGGCAGTGCGGCGATGCCGCCGATGGCAGGCGGCGCAAATGCCTCCGAATCCAAGACTTTCCTGCCCGCCGATGGCCAGGAAGTCACCGGCGGCCGCGTCGTGTGGCAGGGCAAATTGTCGAATTTACTCGATCAGATTTCGGATCGCTTTGACGCCGAGTGGCACTATAAAAACGGCATGATCCAAATCTCGCAACAAATTGTCCGCACCTTTATGTTGCACGCTCTGGCGGGCAGCACGGATGTCGGCGGCAGCGTGAAAACAGGATCGGCTGCAGGAGACAGTGGCCTGCCACAGCAATCCGTCGACAGCTCGAGCAAGTTGGCGCTGTGGGAAGAAATCCAAAAAACAATTGATACGATCATCGCCGGTCGCGCACGCGCCAGCTACTCTCCTGCCAGCGGGGCGATCACATTGGCCGGTTATCCTTCGGCGATTAAAGCCGCGGAAGATTATCTGCGCCTGCAAAACAAATTGCGCCTGCGCCGCGTCGCCATTCAGGCCCAGGTGCTTTCGGTTCTGTTGAACAAGGAATACAACAACTCGGTCGACGTCGATGTCGTCGTCAAAGAGGCGTTTAACAATCAGCCTTTTGTCTTTTCCAGCACCCCACCCTCCGGTACCGACACCGGACGCAGCATCACCGCCGGTCTGTTGCGCGATATCCCGAACGGCCTGGGCACTCGCAGCACCACGCAAATGGCCATCGAAGCTCTGTCCGCCGTCGCCAACCGCGTGACGGTCGAATACACAGGCTCTCTGGTCACCTTGTCGGACCAACCGGCACCGCTGCAAGTCGCAACCAAGCGTTCCTACGTGGCACGCGTGACGGGCACCTCGGGACAGACAACGTCGTCGACGACGCTGGAACCCGGCACCATCGATATCGGCCTGAGCATGAATATTTTGCCACGCGTCATCGAAGAAGACCGCATCATGCTGCGCATCGCTTTGGGCATTACCGATCTGGTGCAATTGCGCGAGTTTACAAGCGGCGCTTCTTCAATCCAGTTGCCGGAAGTCGACAGCACGGGATTCTTGCAAAATGCTGTTTTACAATCGGGTGAAACACTGGTGCTGGCGGGTTTTGAACGCAAAGGTGCCAACGACACGCAGCAAGGCGTCGGTCACGAGAGCAACTGGCTGTTGGGCGGCGGTGAAGCCTATGGCCAGCGCCGCGAAATCCGCGTGCTGATGATCACGGCCAGCCTGTTACCCGAAGAGCCCGTCAATGTCTTGCGCCCGTAACACGGTGACAGGATGAATCATTCTTCCTCACAGCCGGGCGTCTTACTCCACTTAGGCAAGCCCTATGCTGTCGGCCTGTTGTGGTTTACGGTCCAGGAACAATCCGATCCCAAAGCGTTGCTGCAACAACGCTTGCAAAAAACAAAAGCGGATTATCATTGCCTGCGCACGCATATCTCGCAACAACAAGCCTTTGGCTGGATGAGCAAAGGCCATCGCCGTGGCATGCCGGTTGCAGCCGCCATGGTTGCCGATCAATTGGTGGGTGAATGGCACGGCGTTTTCGAAGCGGATAATGGCTGGTGGTATCTGCAAGTGCGCTCGGACACCATCACGCCCAATGGGGACCGCTTTTTCCTGTCCGAAGAAGAAGCTTTTCGTACTTTTCAGGCTGAAATGCGCACCAATGCATGGCCGCATGCCTATGCTCCTGCCAAGTGGAACATGAATGAGGCGAATGTTCGCACACTCGAATTGAAATCCGTGCTGGATGATCTGGCTACGACAACGCTGGTTGCCGACAACATCACCGCCATTTTCGGCGGCACCACTCGCCGCAACCTTATCGTCGGCGGATTGATTACGACACTTGTACTGATGGGCGGTTTCGCCGCCTATACCATCACCAAAGAGCCCGATCCTATTGTTTTGCCGGCCTCCAAAATTACAAAGCCCGTCAAGCCTATTCCTGCATTGGAACCTCCCAAAGAGGATAGCGTTGAAATTATTCCGGTGCAGCAACTGTTGAGCGCTTGCACCACAGCATTGGCTCATCTTTACACGCCTATCCCGGGATGGACGTCGACGAACTTTGTGTGCAAACCGCAACTCGCGAACATGACCTGGCAACAAAGTTTCGGCAGCCTGACACAGGCGCGTGAAACGGGTAAAGCGCACTGGCCGCAAAATGTCGGCATCGTCTACAGCAACAAGCAGATGACCGTTTCCATGCCGTTGGCGCAACTGCCAAAAGTGGAACAAAGTGATTTGCTGCCCCAAGAAGCGGCGCTGTTATATCTGGAAGAGAATATCCAATCCAAAGGCCAGGTGCGCGTTGAACCCGTGGTGCCGCAAGCCCCTAAAGCTCCGCCGCGTACAGCTACGACAGCGACCCTTCTACTACCTAAATCCGTGACCCAGCCCTTGCCCTATTTAAACGTATCGGTGGTCACCGGCTTTTCTCCGGAATATATGGAAGCCCTGTCCCATGCCAAGGGAATCAGCCTTAGCCAGATCCAATGGGCCGTTCCCACCGGGGTTTGGACCTATGATTTCAATTTTTTACACGCCCGTGCTAAAGTGGTGCCGGCGCCGACTCCCGCGACAGGAAGTAAAAAACCATGAAACGACTTTTGACCTTTGCGCTTTTGTGTTACGCCCCGCTGGTATGGGCCGAAGACCGTTTGTGCCCCGATGTCGATACGTTGCGCGAACAAGCCCCCGACACCATGAGCGGCGTGCAGGCAGATATTGACCGCATGCGTTTGTGTGTGGAACGCGCCAAGCTGCTCAAGCAGCTGGATGAGCTGGCCAAACAACGTCAGGACATTCTGCGCAAAACCGTCAAACCCGATAACAGCTCGTCGGCCAATCCCCCGAATATGCTGGTGCCTATTCCCGCTTTGCCGGCCGCCGCCCTGCCCACGTTGGAACGCGCCGCGGAAAAAGAGCCCAGCGCTGCACCGATTGCACCCGCCGCAGCACCGACACCCGCATGGGCCGTGCGCAAGATCTGGGGACAAAACGATGTCATGCACGCGCAATTAAGCGATGGGGATGGTGGCCTGTTGAACGTCGTCCAAGGCGATGTTCTGCCCGATGGTGCGATGGTACAAAACTTATCCGCACGCGGCGTCAGCGTCTTGCAAGCCGGTAAAAGCAAAGAACTGCCGTGGGAACAAGAGAGCGTAAAAAAATAATGTTCAAAAGCCTGCGCACCAACCCTTGGGATCCGGATATGCCTCTGACGGCCGAAGGCGGTCCGATGGATCGTGGCGAGTGGTTTCGTGCAGTCGTCGCCTTGTATCAAGACGGGCGCTTTCTGGTTTCAAAATCGCACCTGAGCAACCCGCAGATCATCAGCTTTATCGAAGAAGCCAAGCTGGACGGTTTTGAAACGCTGGATATTCAGCCTGTGGACATCGGTGTTATCGCCGCGTGCTACGAAGAAGGCCGCAGCGGTGTTCGTTTGGGCACACAACGCGACTCGGCCCGTATGCGCCGCGAAGTGCTGGAGTTGATCGGCAATCTTTCCAAGAAGCGCACCTCGGATATCCACATCATCGTCGGCGAAAGCTCGTGCTCGGTCCGCGCACGTATCGATGGCAGTATGCAGCACGTCGCCGACTGGCCCAGCGAATACGGCCACAGCTTCTGCTCGGCGGCGTTTGCCATGGCCGATGCCTCGGATGTCAACTACCAGCCCTACGAATATCAAGGCGCGCGTTGTTCGAACCGCAAAGATTTGCGTCTGCCCGAAGGCGTTATCAGCTTGCGTATGCAGTTCAACCCGACGACCTATGGCGGTCGCGCTTTGATCATTCGTATTTTGTACGACAGTGATGATCGCACGCGGGGCGATATCGGTGATTTGGGATTTGCGCCTGAACAAGTCGAGGACTTTGAATTTCTGCGCGCCAAACCGTTCGGTATCAATATCGTCGCCGGTCCGACGGGTCACGGTAAATCGACCACGCTGCAACGAAACATTCTGGCGATTTTACGCGAATATAAAAACAACATCGCGGTGTTCACGGTGGAAGATCCGCCCGAATACCCGATTCCCGGCGCGGTGCAGATGCCGGTCGTCAATGCCGCCAGCTCGGAAGAACGCGCCGAGGCCTTTACCCGCGCCATTGCCGCCGCCTTACGTTCCAACCCGGACCGCATCATGATCGGGGAGATCCGTGACTCTTCTTCGGCCAAGCTGGCCTTTGAAGCGGCGATGACCGGTCACCAGGTCTGGACCACATTGCACAGTAACGACGCCATCACAATTCCTTTCCGTCTGCGTGACTTGCACGTCGAAGAATATAAATTGATTGATCCCACTGTGCTGACCGGTTTGATTTCGCAACGTCTGGTACGAAAACTGTGCCCGCATTGCCGCCGCCCGGTCATCGGTCCCGACGATTTGCCCCACGGCACAATGTCGCGTCTGGAAGAAGCCGGCATCTCGATCAACTCTATCCGCATCCACAATCCCAAAGGCTGTGAAAAATGCCTGGGCACCGGTTACTCCGGCCGTACCGTCACAGCCGAGATTATCATGCCCGACACAGGGTTTATGGAGCTGGTGCGCAAAGACCGCAAAGACGATGCGTATCGCTATTGGCTAACCGAGCTGAACGGCCGCACCATGGTCGAATACGGATTGGATTTAGTTCTTAAAGGCGTTGTCTCGCCCCTGGACGCCGAGCGTGTCCTGGGATATCTGATACGCCCTAGCCGTGAAGCGCTTTAGTAACACTCACTACGCGTGTAGCCAAGGTTTCAACGGCGCCTTTATCCGCATCGTTTTTGAGAGCGCCTTTATCATCAAACGCCTCACCGGAAAAGCCGACCGCGACCACTTCAGGCAATACAAGCGTGCCAAGGCCAAATAAAATCGTGTTGAGCTGATACAAGCCACGCAAACCGCCCAGCTTCCCGGGGCTGCCGGAAATCAATCCCACCACTTTACCCTTGAAACCCTGCAGCGGCTTTTCGTCGCCATGCTTGCGCGAGACCCAATCAATGACGTTCTTCAGCAACGCCGTTGGCGCGCCGTTATGCTCGGGGGATGCAATCAGCAAACCGTGGTGCTCGTTAAAGAGTTTTTTCAGCTCGACCGCTGCCGCCGGTAAACCGTTGGCGATTTCCCCGTCCAGTTCGTACAAGGGCAAATGAAAATCGCGCAGATTAATACGCGTAACCGTTGCGCCTTTGCTCTTGGCGGCGGCGACGACCAGATCCAGCAACTTGCCATTCAGTGAATCCGTACGGCCCGAACCATCAAACGCCAGTAATTTAATTGTCATTTCTTTTCTCCTTGTTTGTAACCTAATCCTAGCAGCAATTGCGCTGTTTCAAAAGCCGGTAATCCGACAATTCCTGTATGACTGCCACTGATCGCGCGTACATAGCGAGCAAACAACCCCTGGAACTGATACCCCCCGGCGAAACCGTCCCATTGGTTACTGGCAATAAAACCCGCGATTTCTTCGTCGCTCATTTTTTTGACCTTGACGCGGTTGTGGTTGACGCGAGACGCCCGGCGCCCGTCCGGCGCGCGTACCACGACGGCCGTCAAAATATCGTGCGAACGGCCGGATAAAAGACGGATAATTTCTTCGGCATGTTGCCTATTATCCGGCTTGCCGAAAATACGCCTTCCCACCGCACAGGTGGTATCGCCCGTCACGATAAAATCATTGGGGTAACGATCGGCCAAAGCCTGATTCTTTTCCAGCGCCACGCGCAGGCAATAGGCCTTGGGAAGCTCTTTGGGTTTGGGTGTCTCATCAATATCCGCGGCATCAACGACATCGGGGATAAAATGAATCTGCTTGAGAATATCCAGGCGCCGCGGCGACGAGGATCCAAGAACAAGGCGGGGCTTCGTGGACACGTTCGCCTTTAGGTTTTGATTTCGCTGGCGCTCTTCACGTCTTTATAGCGGAAGGTAATGCGCCCTTTGGACAAATCATAAGGCGTCATCTCGACCTTGACCTTGTCGCCTTCCAGCACGCGGATGCGGTTCTTTTTCATCTTGCCGGCGCTATAGGCCAAAATGACGTGGCCGTTCTCCAGCTGCACGCGAAAATTGGTGTCCGGAAGCGCTTCCAGGACGATGCCGTCAAATTCGATAAGGTCTTCTTTTGCCATGGGAAGGGTTTTACCCCTCCCCCGCGGTTTTGGCAAGGGGGTATTTATGCAACCTATTCCGCCGCTTTGGCACCAGCAGTTTCGGTCAGGCGTTCAATCGTGGCCCCCACAGCACGCAGTTTCTCTTCCAGACGCTCATAGCCGCGATCCAAGTGATAAATGCGCGAGACGGTTGTTTCACCACTGGCCACCAGACCGGCCAGCACCAGCGCGATCGAGGCCCGCAAATCCGTGGCCATGACTTTGGCGCCTTTAAGTTCTTTTACACCACGCACCAACGCCGAGTTGCCTTGAATAACGATATTGGCCCCCATGCGCGCCAGTTCCGGCACATGCATGAAGCGGTTCTCATAGATCGTTTCGGTGATCATCGACGCACCATCGGCGATGCACATCAACGCCATCAGCGGCGATTGCAAATCAGTCGCCAGTCCCGGGAAAGGCTCGGTCATCGCATCCACCGATTTAATCGTTGGTGCTTCACGCCACACGCGTATACCGTCTTCTTTTTGCTCCAGTTTTTCAGGAAAAGATCGCCGCCCGTAATCGCGGCAGCAATCGCGAACGTACCGGTTTCGATGCGGTCGGGAATGGTCGCATGCGTGGCACCGTGCAGTTTCTCGACACCCATGATACGCAGCGTGTCGGTGTCCAGGCCGGTAATCTTGGCCCCCATTTTATTCAGTAATTCGCACAGATCGCGGATTTCGGGCTCACGCGCTGCATTCGAGATAATCGTTTCGCCTTTGGCCAATGTCGCCGCCAAAATGGCGCACTCCGTTCCGCCGACGGTGACTTTGGGGAAAACAATCGTATTCCCGGTCAGGCCATTTTCTGCGCGTGCCAGAATATAACCGTTTTCAATCGTAACCGTTGCACCCAATTGTTCCAGCACCATGATGTGCAAATCGACGGGACGTGTACCAATGGCACAGCCCCCGGGCAGTGAGACTTCAGCATAATGGTTGCGTGCCACCAGCGGACCCAAGGTCGTAATGCTGGCGCGCATTTTGCGTACCAGCTCATAGTCCGCATGCGGGTTAGCAATCTGTGGTGTATGCAAGGTCAAGACCTGACCGAAATGGCCTTGTTTGGCGCTGGCATCCCCGTCCAGTGTGACCTTGGTTCCCAGCTCACCCAGCAACTGAATAAGCGTGCGCACATCCTCTAAATCGGGCACATTGGACAGTGTTACGGGTTCGTCCGTCAACAGCGATGCGCACATCAGTTTTAACACCGAGTTCTTGGCGCCCGAGATCGGAATCGTTCCGTTTAAAACTTTACCGCCGTGTATACGCAACATGTCCATGTTATTTCTCTTCCATTTCAAGGATTGTAACTTTGATTCCAGACTCATCGAACATCTTGCGTGCGATGCGAATAGTTTCTTTCCAATTATCCGTTTCCCATGGCACCGTAACGATCTCGGTGATGCCAGCTTGG
>CAYRRF010000072.1:0-5436 GCA_964426595.1 uncultured Bdellovibrionales bacterium
CCTCCGGCGCCTCCACCTTAATGACATCAGCCCCGAGATCGGCCAGCGTCTGGCGCAGGTCCAGCTCGGCTTCATGCAGCATGTGCAACAAAATATCTTGCGCAAGAAACATCTCGCTCTTGGAAAGGTCGGCATGCAGCAGCGCGGTGATCGATTTGGCCAGAGCCTCGCGATCTTCCGCTGTACCACTTCTGGCCAGTCGATAAAGATAGTCGGGATTGCTTGAACTGGTATGCATTCTCTTTAGGCTCCGATACTATTATGTTATGTCTTAAATGGAAGGAATATCTCCGCGACAACATCATTGTACCGATTCGAAGTTTCAAAACAGTAAATTTTAAACATAACTAGTAATATTATTACTCACTAAGGGCCTAACCTATTGTTTTATAGCTTTTAATGCGCCAAAAGATGGCTCCAGCGCGCCCTACTCCCCACCCCCTTCCAGGCTTTGCTTCTTTTTTAAGAATCCCGCGGTACAATAGACAGAACGGAGACTCCCTGCCCATGAACATCCTTACTTCCAATGCAGTGGCTGCCCAGGTCTATGGCGGCATTCAAGGACGCGGTAAAAACGACACCCCGGTCGGGCGCAACGCTGCGTCGCCCACCAGTCCGGTAAGTGATTTCCGTTTA
Source organism: uncultured Bdellovibrionales bacterium (assembly GCA_964426595.1). Taxonomy (GTDB): domain Bacteria; phylum Pseudomonadota; class Alphaproteobacteria; order Micavibrionales; family SZUA-601; genus JAQGJA01. The sequence continues at coordinate 637 of CAYRRF010000072.1, forward strand.
CCGCAAAATGCAACGCCGCACGGCGATTGGGTCTTGAGCGAAAACGCTACCCCGCAGAATTTTGATTCCGGTGCGCCACGCGGCACGTATCTTAATCTTGTTGTATAGCCTCGACGGTATTTTCCAACAAACATGCAATCGTCATCGGACCCACGCCGCCGGGAACCGGTGTAATAGCATGCGCCACACGTGACGCCGTTTCAAAGTCGACATCGCCGACCAATTGATCGCCGACACGATTGATTCCAACATCAATGACAATGGCGTCTTTTTTTATCCACGATCCTTGTACGAATTGCGGTTGACCGATAGCCGCCACAAGAATGTCTGCAGTACGACACAGATCCGGCAAATCTTTTGTCATCGAATGGGCATGGATTACCGTGCAATCCTCGCGCAGTAACAATTGCGCCATAGGCTTGCCCACCAGATCCGAACGGCCGATGACCAGCGCCCGGGCTCCTTCGATATCCGGCATGACATGTTTAATCAAACGCAACGCGCCCTTGGGTGTACAGGGCAACAGGCACGGCAAGCCCAAGGTGCGCTTACCCACATTTATCAAAGTCAACCCGTCGACATCTTTTTCCGGAGAAATTTCATTGATAAAGCGATTTTTGTCGGCGGCTAAATGCTCCGGCAACGGCAATTGCAACAAGATCCCGTGCACCCTCGGATCTTTATTGAAATCGGAAATCGTTTGCACCAGTTCTTCTGCGGAAGCATGTTCTGGTAGATGCGCTACACGCGCCGTTATGCCCGCCTGTTCCATTGCGCGTAATTTATTGCGCACATAGATAAGGCTGGGCGGATGTTGCCCCACCAGAATAGCGGCAAAGCCCGGCTGAATGCCGCGCGCCTTTAAAGCAGATACGCGACCTGCGACATCCGCACGCAAACGCTGCGCATAGGCTTTACCGTCAATCAGTTTCATTTACAGTCCAAATTTGATCGTCAGCCATCCCAGGGTGTATTGCACCAGCTGGAGCGCAATCAGCACGACAACTGGAGAAATATCCATCCCACCGAAAATGGTCGGCATTACTTTGCGCACCGGTGCATATAATTTTTCGGCGATGCTGTTAACGCCGTCATAGATACGCTTCATCAACGGATTGCGCACGTTCAGTACGTTAAAGGCCACCAGCCAGCTTAAAACCACCGAGGCAATAACCACCCAAAAAATAAGGGTGCAAATCATACTAATAAGAAAAAACAGGGGATTCATGAGGTACTCCTTGGCCTTCGAGTGTACTCGATTCCGGGACGTAATCAAATAGGTTTCCGCGTTTGTACAATCTTTAGAAATCACGCCTAGTATCCGCTTATGCTGCGCCGTTTTACCTTTTTTGCCTTCGCCTTCCTGCCGGCTATGGCCACAGCCGAGGAATTCACCTGCCCGCAACCCGCCGCCACGCCCCGCGTCGACGTTACCATCGAAAGCCACGAACCACGTCTTGTCGACTCGCAATCGCGGGAACAGCTCAAGTCCGTTAAAACCTCTTCGGCCTCGCCCTATGGCGAAGCGCCGAAAATCCATACCAATGGATTGATGCAAGGAGAAACCACGCTGGAAACGCATTTGTCTTTTGCGTGGCAAAAAGAAGGGCGCCATGATTACAATTGTATCTGGTACCAGGGCGCGCATATTACCGTGCGCTTGAATCCCGTAATTTATATTGCACGTGAAATCCCCAAGAATACGTGCCTTTACAACGAAGTCTTGCAGCATGAATACAAACATTTGCAAGTTGATCGCGATATCCTGGAAAAATACCGTGTCCTGTTGCAAGCGAACCTGCAGGGTTTTCTAAATCAATCGCATGTAGAAGGCCCCTACCGCAGCGATGTTGTCGCCGCTGCGCGTAGCCATATGAATGCTACTTTTGATGCGCAGGTGGAAAAAATACATCGCCTGCTGCAGGAAGAGCGCCTGAGTCGCCAGCAAACCATCGACAGCCGCAGTGAGTACGACCGCATCGGCCATGCCTGCCCACAGGATGCCGGTATTATTTAAGCTTTTACAAGGGGTTATATAAATCCACACCTCCTCTTTTAGGGCTTGACACTGTATTACTTAAGTGATACAGTAGTACGCATGATTCGTTTGGAAACCGCTCTTATCAATTTGAAAACCGAGGCAGAGTCATCGGCGTTTTTGCGTGATTTGTGCACCCCGGGCGAAATCAAAGACCTGAATGAGCGCTGGGCCATCGCCCAGGAACTCTACGCCGGTAAATCCTCGTACCGCGAGATTGCCGAGAAAATTAAGGCCAGCATCACCACCGTGACACGGGTCGCGCGCTTCCTCAAGGACGAACCCTATCACGGCTATCAAACGCTATTAAAACGTTTGAATAAATCACGACATCGCAGCGCGGCTTAATTTTATCTTTTGTTTTTTAAATCCTTTTTATCCACGAGAGTCTTCTATGTTTAACGATAACATTTCTACTATTACCGACAAATCTACTGACAAAAATAAAACCCCAGCTACCAGTACAACTGGGATGTTGCCTGTCACTTCTAATAGCGCTGATCTGACGAAACCGACCATCCAATACGATCACTTTGGACAGCCGATTTCGAACACACCCAACTATTCGATTCACTAAGCTTTCCACTTATAGGGAAAATTAAGCCGTTCAAATCATTCGAACAGGCTCTTCATAAACGGTATCTTCACGCTTATAATGGACAATCGTTACGTTTTCTAACCTGTCCATCAAGAGGAGATCTCTTATGACCGCTGTCGGCCATGATACCCGCAAAACTCGTAAAACCCTGAACGTCAAAGGCAAGACTTACGCCTATTACTCGCTGCGCGAGGCCGAAAAGCAAATCGGCGATGTCAGCCGCCTGCCAAAATCCTTGAAGGTTTTGCTTGAGAACATGTTGCGCTTCGAAGACGGGCGCAGCGTCATGAAAGAAGACGCGCAAGCTGTCGCCGATTGGCAAAAGAACAAAACCTCGACGCATGAAATCGCCTATCGTCCCGCGCGCGTGCTGATGCAGGATTTTACAGGCGTGCCCGCGGTGGTCGATCTGGCCACGATGCGTGAAGGTATCAAACGTCTGGGCGGTAAACCCCAAGATGTGAACCCGCTGGTGCCGGTGGATCTGGTTATTGACCACTCGGTCATGGTGGACGCTTTCGGTAACGGCATGGCGTTTCAACAAAACGTTGATCTGGAATTTGAACGCAACGGCGAACGCTATGCGTTTTTGAAATGGGGCCAAAAAGCCTTTAAAAACTTCCGTGTGGTCCCTCCGGGCACCGGTATTTGCCATCAGGTGAACCTGGAATATCTGGCGAAAGCTGTGTGGACTTCGATAGATCCGTCGGGTGCAACCATTGCCTATCCCGACACACTGGTCGGTACCGACAGCCACACAACCATGGTTAATGGTCTGGCCGTTTTGGGTTGGGGCGTCGGCGGTATCGAAGCCGAAGCTGCGATGCTGGGCCAGCCTGTATCAATGGTCATTCCCGATGTCATCGGATTTAAACTGCATGGCCGCATGCCCGAAGGCGCCACCGCAACCGATCTGGTGCTGACCGTCACGCAGATGCTGCGCAAACGTGGTGTTGTCAACAAGTTCGTCGAGTTCTACGGCGAAGGCTTGGATCACCTTTCACTTGCCGATCGTGCAACGATTGCCAACATGGCACCCGAGTATGGCGCAACCTGCGGCTTCTTCCCGATCGATGATGAAACCCTGCATTATCTGGAATTCACCGGCCGTGATGCGGATACGGTAGCACTGGTCGAAGCTTACGCTAAAGAGCAAGGCCTGTGGCGCGATAGCGTCGAGCCTGTCTTTACCGACACGCTGGAATTGAATCTGGCCGATGTACAACCTTCGCTGGCCGGACCCAAGCGCCCGCAGGATCGCGTCCTGTTAAAAGAAACATCTGCAGGTTTCCTAAAAGCATTGACCGAGGAAGTTGGCGCTGACAAATTAGCCAATCCAACCAAAGTCGATGGCACCGATTACAGCATTGATCACGGTGATGTGATGATTGCTGCCATTACCTCGTGTACGAACACCTCTAACCCTTCCGTCATGATTGCGGCCGGCCTTGTCGCCCGTAAAGCTCATGCGTTGGGTCTGACGCGCAAACCATGGGTCAAAACATCTCTGGCCCCTGGTAGCCAGGTCGTTACCGAGTACCTGAACAAAGCCGATCTTACCAAAGATCTGGATGCGCTGGGATTCAATCTAGTCGGCTATGGCTGTACGACCTGTATTGGTAACTCGGGGCCTTTGTCTGATCCGATTATCAAGGCTGTCGATAGCGGTAAACTGAATGTCGCCGCCGTATTGTCCGGCAACCGTAACTTTGAAGGCCGCGTTTCACCCCAAACGAAATCGAACTATCTGGCATCGCCGCCGCTGGTCGTTGCCTACGCAATCTTGGGAACGTTGAAAAAAGACATTACCAAAGACCCGATCGGCAAAGACAAAAACGGCAAAGATGTCTTCCTCAAAGATATCTGGCCGACCAATGCTGAAATCCAGAAAACTTTGGAGCAATGCCTGACGCCGGAAATGTTCCGCTCGCGCTATGCGGATGTGTTCAAAGGCCCAGCCCAATGGCAAGCCATCAAGGTCACGGAAAGCGAGATTTACTCGTGGGATGAAAAATCTACCTATGTACGCAATCCGCCCTTCTTTGACGGGCTGTCGCGCGACAATAAACCCATCAGCGACATCACCAACGCACGCGTGCTGGCTCTGTTGGGTGACAGTATCCCCACCGATCACATTTCGCCCGCCGGATCGATCAAAAAAGAT
>CAYRRF010000072.1:5446-8096 GCA_964426595.1 uncultured Bdellovibrionales bacterium
TCGCCTGCCGGCAAATACCTGATTGGTAATGGCGTGCAACCCGTTGACTTTAACTCGTACGGGGCCCGCCGCGGCAACCACGAGGTGATGATGCGTGGCACCTTCGCCAACATCCGCATCAAAAACGAGATGCTGGGCGGTGTCGAAGGCGGTTACACCAAATACATACCCGCGAATGAGCAAATGTCGATCTATGATGCGGCCATGAACTATATCGGCACGCATACGCCACTGGTTGTGTTTGGCGGCAAGGAATACGGTACCGGCTCCAGCCGCGACTGGGCTGCCAAGGGCACTATGCTGCTGGGCGTCAAAGCCGTTGTCGCTGAAAGCTTCGAGCGTATCCACCGCAGCAATCTAATCGGTATGGGCGTCATGCCGCTGGAATTCATGAATGGCGAGACCCGCCAGTCTTTGAATCTGCGCGGTGACGAAGTGGTGTCGATCAGCGGCCTGTCCTCGGATCTCAAACCGCGCAAGACGCTGGAAATGACCATTCAATATGCTGACGGCACAACCAAAAAGACAAATGTGCTGGCCCGCATCGATACGTTGGATGAGCTGGAATACCTTAAATCCGGCGGCATCTTGCATTACGTGCTGAAAGGCATGGCCAAAGCGGCGTAATGTCTGATCTTCCCGTCCGTCTTTTTATTGCTACCAAGGCCTTTGTCCAGCACAAAGGCCTTGTGCTTATCTTGCGCGAAAGCACACGCTATGCGGATGGGGTGCAAGCCGGAAAATTCGATGTGCCTGGGGGACGCATGACCGTAGAAGGCGAAGCGTTTCTGGATTCTCTGCGCCGCGAGGTACACGAAGAAAGCGGTCTGGAAATTCACGCGATCAAACCTTTCTTCGTCAATGAATTCCGTGTGACAAAACCAACTGAAATCTGGCAGGTCGTCGCCATTTATTTTGCGGTAGAAAGCGACAGCTCCAAAGTCGTTCTCAGCGAGGACCATTGCGAACATCAATGGATTGACCCTCAAACCTATCGCGACTATCCGCTGATCGAAAGCCTGCAGCCCGTCTTTGAAGCCTATCTCTTGGGCAAAAATACGCATTAACCCGAATTTCCTTGACTTTTCGTCCCGATTCGTGAGACCCTGAAGGTATGTTGTATTTTGTTGCCCTGTTTGTATCGGTACACGCTTTCTGCGTAACCGTTGGCGCGCAAAATAAAAATGCGGGCCTTTTGGCCATTCGCATCTAGTTTTCCCACTTAAAATCCGTATTCCCTCTTAACCCCTTCCCCAAGGAGTTATCGCCATGATCGAAAAACCGATCCTGCTGGATCTGCCCATGCCTATTGTTACGCCACGCCTGAAAATCGTGCCGTGGCACCCCGACCATACCGAGGCTTTTCACCAGATGCGTGAAGAGTCACTGCCGGATTTAAAGCCCTGGATGGTTTGGGCCGACACCCCTGCTACGCGCGATGATGTGCGCGAGATGTTGACCAATGGTTACGCACGCTTTGTCCTGCGCGAGACGTTGAATATGCTGGCCTTTACCCTTGAGGGTGAATTGGTCGCCAGCACTGGCCTGCACGAGTTCAACTGGCGCGTGCCGATGGCCGGGGTGGGGTATTGGTGCCGTTCCTCGGCGCGCGGCAAAGGCTATGTGACCGAGGCTGCCAATGCCCTTATCCGCTATGGCTTCCAGGCCATCGGCCTGCGAAAAGTGTCTATTGGTATGGATAGCGAGAACGTCCGGTCGGAAGCCGTGGCCAAGCGCCTCGGCCTGGTCAAGGAGTTCGAGCAAATGGGCGCTATTTCAACCCTGCACCCCGATCAGCTGCGTAAAAGGCTGGAATATTCGTGCTTTGACACGTCACGCCTGCCGCCGTTAGATGTAAAATGGTAGGAGGAAGGGTGGCCCGTTCACCCTTCTTTCACCCTCCTCGGGTAGTCTCGGATTGTTGCACCGCAATAGCGGGCCGATTCATAGGAACCACCAGGAGTACGTGCCATGGCCGAGCAAAGCAAAACCGTCACCTTGACCGATGACAGCACCGGCAAATCGTTTAAATATCCCGTTCTGAAAGGCACGCATGGCCCAGAAGTCATCGACATCAAGAACCTGTACAAAGACACAGGCTATTTCACCCATGATCCGGGCTTTACCGCGACCAGCAGTTGCGAGTCCGAGCTGACCTTTATCGATGGTGATGAAGGTATCCTCTTGCATCGCGGCTATGATATCGCTGACCTTGCTGACAAGTGCAAATTTTTGGAAGTTGCGTATCTGTTGCTGTACGGCGAGCTTCCGAATAAACAGGAATTTGAATCCTTCAACTATAGCATCAGCCATCACAGCCTGGTGCATGAACAGGTGCGCAGCTTTTTTAACGGCTTCCGCCGGGACGCCCACCCCATGGCCGTCATGGTCGGTGTGGTCGGCGCTTTATCCGCGTTCTACAATGACCATCCGGCCTTTGATACGTACGAAATCCGCGATTTGACGGCCCACCGCCTGATTGCCAAGATCCCTACTCTGGCGGCAATGACGCATAAATACAGCATCGGCCAGCCCTTTATCTATCCTAAGAACGAACTGGACTATGCTGAAAACTTCCTGCATATGTGCTTTGCCGTTCCAGCCGAACCTTACAAAGTCAATCCCGTGGTCGCCGAAGCGATGAACAAGC
>CAYRRF010000073.1:0-7946 GCA_964426595.1 uncultured Bdellovibrionales bacterium
TCGTAGCAGCATAGTTCCCCATGCGGCGATAAATCTGCAGGATGCGCTGGACGTCTTCCTGCACCTTGGCGCGGGTGTAGACAACGCGTGGGCGCAACTGGGTCTCGGACAGCAGTTCTTCTTCTTTGGCCTTGTCGTTTCCTTCAAAGGCGATTTCATTGATGATGGGGTTTTCGCTTACCTTGACCACGAGGGCGTTGCCTTCGCGCATAAACTGGATGTCGGAAAAGAAGCCTGTCCCAAACAACGCCTTCAACGAGTCATTAATCGCGACCTGATCAAACGCATCGCCCGGCTTGACGGTCAGATACGAAATAACGGTTGCAGGTTCAATACGCTGCGTGCCTTCGACTTTAATCGAGCCGATGGCTTGGGCACCGGCGGAAAAGGAAACGAACAGCAGTACCGATAGAACAGCAAGAAAACGAAGCATCAGGACACCAAATCGACGATGTATTTAAAGACATGCAGCTGGATAAGATCATTCAACGTTGCAAAGACCATCAACGCTACAACAAGCATATAGCCCATACGCACACCATAGACGCGAATACGCTCGGGCATCGGCTTGCCGCGAAGCGCTTCATACGCATAGAACAATAAATGTCCACCATCCAGCAGCGGGATCGGGAACAAGTTGATCAAGCCCAGATTGATCGAAATCATTGTCGAGAACATCACCAGCGACAACCAACCGGCATCGGAAAATTCTTTGGCGTACGCACCGATACGAATGACGCCACCGATTTCCTCCGCTCCACGTGTACCGACGATCATTTGCCCGATGGCGCGCAAGGTTGCCGCCGACATCGACCAGGTTTCTTCAACCGCCGCCACAAGTGCGGAAAACGGCGTATGATCCTCGTGTGCGATCTTGCCTGTGGAAATCACCCCGATACGGCCGACCTGATGCACAAAGCCGAAATTATCTTTTTGCGCCTGAATTTCCGGACGGAAAACAATGCTTTTCATTTTCTTCCCGCGCTTCACCATAAAGGTGATCTCGTTGTCGAGGTTAATGGTCACATAGCGCTGCAGCTCGTCAAAGCGCTCGATCGGATTACCGTTGACCGCCATGATAACGTCACCGATCTTCATACCGGCTTTTGCGGCGGCACCATTTTCGACCAAACCACCAACTTTTGCCGGCGCATAATTTTGTCCATGCGTTGTAAAGATCGCCGCCAGAACAAAAATCGCATACAGAAAATTGATAACGGGACCTGCAGCCACAATCGCCGCACGCTTCCACACCGGCATAAAAAAGAAAGCGACTTTCTTTTCCGCTGCTTTCATCTTGGAAATTTTAGCATCATCCTGCATCGAGCTGGACGGATCCGCATCGCCGAACATTTGCACGTAACCGCCCAACGGAATCCAGCAAAACTTCCAACGCGTACCGTGACTATCGTGAAAGCCAAACAGCTCGCGGCCGAAACCGATGGAAAAAGCCTCGACCCGGACGCCGCACCAGCGCGCCACCAGATAATGGCCCAGCTCGTGCACGAATACCAAAACGCTAAGTACCAGCATAAACGGGATCGCATAGCTGGGTACGGCGGTAATAAAATCCATCAGAATATCCTTTAAAAATACGTCTGGAGCAGTCTAAAACCCCCCCGCCCGCTTGGCAAGCCGCCGACGGGCTTATTAATATAACATAACTATTGACATCGGGCGTGTCCTACGGTATAAATAGGTAATATACACCACGCCCACAGGATATTAAATTATTGAATATAAAGAAAACAAACGCATGATTGTGGATAACGCTGATCCCCTTGCCCGTGCCATTTCGCTGGATTGGCTAACAACATCCTGGAAAAATTTACGTTCTGAACATGCTGTTTACCAGACAGTGACCGAAAGAATGCCCCTCTTTGCAAGAACCATGCAATTAATAAAGACCGCTCAGGCCGCTCTACCTGATCAAGGAAAAAAATTCGTTTTAGATGCCAGTCGATGGATATATGAAGAATTAAAGGATAAAACTCACCCTCTGTCTCAAGAGGCTACTAAAATTCTTGGCCTCCAAGAGAAAGTTATCGCTCCTACTTCCATAGAGGAAGAAATCTATGTTTCACCAGGGCGTATGGAACAATTTGTCGAAAGTGGACCTGAGGCTGTTATTGGGAATGATGCCGTCCACACACGCATGAGTGAGATTTTGCACTTCTGGGAGAGGGCTTTAAATCCACCGATCAAGCAGACCCATAACCTCCCGGCACATCAAAACATGTCCTCTCTCGCACAAGAGCATTACAGGCAACAAAGGAAGCTGCAAAATTAGATTGACTTTTACCCATGAATATCTCACATAATTATTCTCATACTAACAAATCATAGAGCATATCCGTGACACATCGTCCCTTTTTAAGTCTTGGTAGAACTTTGTTACAGCAAAAATTAGGTAACGGTGACTCGGAAATAGAGCCGGCAGCTCTAGAGGAATCTTTAAAACATATCCAACTGGAACACTCTCTTTCACCATCAAATCAAGATCGAAAGGAGATTCTTGATCTGGGATTAAAAATCTCAGAAGAAGCAAAAAAAATAAAAGATCCTCAAGGAATAGTACTATTCGATAATGCGTTGCAATGGGTTAAGTTCAAATCGAGCAAACCGACTCGTACCAAAGGGGATTCTTCTTTGTTAGAGGATGATAGATCTCCTGAAGAAACCTATGCGGAAGGAGAAGATTATTTATCTTGTGCGCAAGCCACTCGACTACTGCAATTTTGGGAAAACAAGGAAAAAAAGACGCGAGACCTAAGAGAAAAATTAGAAAACCAAAGTGCAAAGAAAAGACTGTCTCTTTTCACTCTGAAATATTATAAAACGCCCGCCTACAAACGATCCTAAGGTTGGACCAGATAATACATGATCAGCATAAAAACGGGGGCGGCGGCCAACAGGCCGTCGATACGGTCCAGCAACCCGCCATGCCCTGGCAATAACGAGCCGCTGTCTTTAAATCCAGCTCGTCGTTTCAAGTAAGATTCAAACAAATCTCCGGCCTGCGCAACAAAGGCCAATATAAAACCAAAGACAAAGAACCACGGTTTGGCATGAATAAAGCCCAGACTATACGCCACGGCCGCCATCGTCACACTGGAACCCAAGGCCCCGCCGATCATTCCCGACCATGTTTTGTTGGGACTGATACGCGGTGCCATTTTAGGGCCGCCCATTTTTCGTCCCACCAGATATGCGAACGTATCGGTTGCCCATACTTGTAACAATACCGCAACTAAAGGCCCCCAATCGGGCTCGGGGGAAAGTCTTTCGCCTTCCTGCCGCAACCAGACAATCGTCAGGGCCGCAATCCCCATATACACTACGCCCACACACACCCATGTCGGAGCTTCGCGCGGGCCGCGTTCCATGTACAGATGACTGATAACTGCAATACACAACGTACCAATGGCCAATGCTGCAACCGCCCAGCCATAAGTTACAAAATCAGCCATGCATATCGTCGCCAGCAACGTCGCATAAGCTGCATATTCCAGTTTGCTCGGCCAGATTTTGACCATAGTTTTGTAACTCAGGCGTATCCATTCGTAAAAACCGCGCAAGATCAAGGCGCTCAATAACACCGTGAACAGCGGACCGCCGCTGTACAAAGCAATCAGAAAAACAGGGACAATAATACAGGCCGAAGCCACACGCTGGCGAAACGAAGACAACGCCGCAAAGCGCTTACGAAGCGTTTGCACTAACATTACCAAAACGTCTTTCGCGATGGGCATAGGTCTCGATAGCTTGATCCAGATCTTTGGCATCGAACTCGGGCCAATGCGTTGCCGTGAAATAATACTCGCTATAAGCCCCCTGCCACAGCAAAAAGTTGCTGATGCGCTGTTCGCCGCTGGTGCGGATAATAAGGTCCGGGTCCGGAATTCCAGCCGTTTGCAGATTATCGCTGATAAGCTCTTCGGTAATCAACGACGGCGACACTTGCTCGTCGATCAGTTTTTTAATCGCCTGCGTAATATCCCAGCGCCCACTGTAGCTGACCGCCAGAACCAGCGTCAGACCGGTATTGTTCGCCGTAAGATTTTCAGCGTTTTCAATCGATGCCAGAATATCGGGGCTTAGGCGGCGACGTTCGCCAATCACTTTCATGCGCACATTATTCGCATGCATATCGGCGGTTTTGCTACGCAAATACAGGCGCAGCAACCCCATTAGATCGCTGACTTCGGTGTCCGGACGCTGCCAATTCTCGGTCGAAAAGGCAAACAGCGTCAAATATTTCACGCCGCGATCCGCCGCCGCACGCACAATGCGTTCGACCGTATCGGCGCCCTGCTTGTGCCCTGCCACACGCGGCAACCCGCGGGTCGTGGCCCAACGGCCATTCCCATCCATGATGATTGCAATATGCTGGGGCGTCGTATTCGTCACTTTAGACTTCCATGATCTCTTTGTCTTTGTGCTGCAATGTCACATCGACTTTGGCAATAGTGTCGTCGGTAGCTTTTTGAATGTCTTTTTCATGACGCACCAGATCGTCTTCGGAAATCTTTTTATCTTTTTCCAGCTTCTTGACCGTTTCCATACCTTCGCGGCGAATATTGCGAACCGAGACGCGGGTGGCTTCGGCGTATTTAGCTGCGACTTTTGTCATTTCCTTGCGGCGCTCTTCCGTCATTGGCGGAACATTGATGCGAATGGTGGCGCCTTCGGTCTGGGGGTTAAAGCCCAGGCCCGAGTCACGAATGGCCTTTTCAACCGCCGAGACCAAACTGCGGTCCCAGACCGTGACGGTCAGGGTGCGTGGCTCGGGGGTGCTGACACTGGCCACCTGATTAAGCGGCATCATGCTGCCATAGCTGTCGACCATGATCGGATCGAGCATCGCCGTGTTGGCGCGACCGGTACGCAAGCCGGAAAATTCCTTTTTCAACGCTTCAACCGAAGCTTCCATTTTGCGCTTTAATTCATTCAAATCAAAAGCCATTACTCATCTCCCTTGACTAAGGTGCTCATGCCTTTTCCGTTGATTACATCGACGATATTGCCAGCTTTTTGCATTGAAAAGACGACAATCGGCAATTTATTCTCGCGCGCCAAGGCAATCGCCGTCGCATCCATGACATTCAAGCGTTTTGTCAGGACTTCCTGATAACTCAATGTATCGTAACGTTTCGCCTGCGGATTGGTTTTAGGATCCGCTTCGTAAATGCCGTCGACCTTTGTCGCTTTGAACAGCGCATCGCAATTCATTTCCGACGCGCGCAAGGTTGCGGCTGTATCGGTTGTAAAATAAGGATTGCCCGTGCCGGCGGCAAATATAACCACGCGGCCCTTTTCCATGTGGCGCAAGGCGCGGCGGCGGATATAGGGTTCGGAAACGGCTTTCATTTCAATGGCCGACTGTACGCGGGTTTGCAAACCCTGATGTTCGAGCGCCGACTGCATCGCCAGCGCGTTAATCACCGTCGCCATCATCCCCATATAATCACCGGTGGCGCGATCGATACCGATCTTCTCTCCGGCAACGCCACGGAAAATATTCCCGCCGCCGACCACCATGCATAGCTGCACGCCTTGATCGACGACCGTTTTAATGTCTTTTGCAATTTCAGCAAGTTTATCGGGGTCTAGCCCAAAGGATTGATGACCCATCAAGGCTTCACCCGAAACCTTCAGCATGATGCGGCGGTAACGTGGTGAAGCCATGAGGTTCAATCCTTTCTTTAGCGTGCCATCGCTGCTACTTCAGCGGCGAAGTCGCCCTGGTTCTTCTCGATCCCTTCGCCCAACGCAAAGCGGGTAAAGGCTTTGAGGGTGATCGGAGCGCCGGCTTCTTTAGCGGCGTTCTCGACCACAGCCGAGATTTTAGTTTCGCCATCAACGACGAAGACTTGCTCTAACAAGCAGACTTCTTCGTAGTATTTATTCAAGCGGCCTTCGACCATTTTCTCGATGATGTTCTCAGGCTTGCCACTGGCGCGGGCTTGATCGATCAAAACAGCGCGTTCGCGATCCAGCTTGCTGGTATCGACATCCGTACGGCTCAACGCCTCGGGACGAGCGGCTGCAATGTGCATGGCAATCTGACGGCCCAGGGCGGTTAATTTATCCGCCGGCGCTGTCGATTCCAAAGCTACCAACACGCCGATCTTGCCGGTTTTATCCGTCACAGCATTGTGGATATAGGTTGCGACCAAACCGCTGCTGACGCTCAAGGTTTCAACACGACGATAGTTCATGTTTTCACCGATTTTAGCGACCAACTCGGTCAGCGTCTCCTGCGCGGTTTTGCCGCTCATGGCCAACGCTTGTACTTTTTCAATCGTGTCTGCACCTTTGGCCAACGCTTCGGTTGCCACTGTTGTGCAGAGATTTTGGAAGTCTACGTTTTTCGCTACGAAATCCGTTTCGCAGTTTACTTCCAGCACAATCGCCTTGGTACCAGCGCTAACCGTTGCGACCAAACCTTCGGCAGCGACACGGCCCGCTTTTTTAGCAGCCGAGGCCATGCCTTTTTTGCGCAGCCAATCCACAGCCGCATCAAAATCGCCATTGCTTTCCGTCAGCGCTTTTTTGCAATCCATCATGCCGGCAGAGGTGGCTTCACGCAGTTTTTGAATCAGTTCCATCGAAATCACGGTCATTATACTCCTCCGTTAGCAGCTTTAGGGGCTGCGTTGTCTTCGGTTGCGGCATCGTTTTTCGCAGTGTCCAAAGTAACAACTTCTGCACCTTTGCCTTTGCCGCGGCGGGATCGGGCGTTCATGGCGCTTTCCGGATTTTCGGACGCACCCAAATCAACGCCTTTGGACTTCATCTCGGCTTGCAGACCATCCAGGATGGCGCCCGAGAATAATTCGCAATAGGTTTCAATCGCGCGCAATGCGTCATCGTTGCCTGGGATTGGATAGGTAATGCCATCCGGATCCGAGTTGGTATCGATAACAGCAATCACCGGGATGCCCAGCTTTTGCGCTTCTTTGATGGCCAGATCTTCTTTCAGCGTATCGATGACGATGATCGCTTCAGGAACACCGCCCATATCTTTGATACCGCCCAAGGACTTCATCAATTTTTCGCGCTCACGCTCCATCTCGAGCAATTCGCGTTTGGTGTAGCCTTGATTGTCATTGGCAATTTTCGTTTCGATGTCGTTCAAACGACGGATCGACGCCACGATTGTTTTCCAGTTGGTGAGCATACCGCCCAACCAGCGATGGTTCACGTAGTACTGACCGCAGCGCTCGGCAGCAGCTTTAACAGGCTCGGCTGCTTGACGCTTGGTACCCACGAACAGAACGCGGCCGCCCTTGGCGACGATTTGTTGTACAGCCGTCATTGCGGTGTACAGCATCGGCACGGTTTGCTGCAGGTCGATGATGTGGACGTTGTTGCGCTCGCCAAAGATGTATTGCTTCATCTTCGGGTTCCAGCGACGGGTGTTGTGGCCAAAGTGGATGCCAGCTTCCAAAAGCTGACGCATAGTAAAGGTCGGAATCGCCATAAATAGCTCCTTTTCTTCCGGTTAGTCCGCCACGAGCCATGTAGAATCAAGAACTTAATTGATCCACCGGAGAGTACAGAGGCACTCTAGCCCGTGTGAGGGGTTGATTGATAGAGGCTGCTTTATAGCCGGGAATCACTTGAAAAGCAAGGGGAAAGCGACAAAACCTTCCTTGTCGTCCCCGCGCAGGCTGGGATCTAGACTTATTAACGAAATATATGTTGACATATGCTAAATGGTTGTTTATGGTTCTCTTACTCCAAATGTGTTTATAAGGATCTATTCATGCCAACTATCGAACCCATCAACCTTGTTGAAATAAGTTTGCCTTGCGGGGCCCATGTCAAAAAAGTTTCTGAACTAGAATCAGATGTCAAAATCCTGTTCTCAGACAATGAAGGCACCGTGTTTGCTGAAATGCGACCCAGTGTTGGCGGCTATCACCCTCCAACGCTTACCG
>CAYRRF010000074.1:0-457 GCA_964426595.1 uncultured Bdellovibrionales bacterium
TGCGGCATACGCAGGACGCTGTCATTGACAATCGCCAGACGCATCTTGTCTTTTGGTACCCCTAACGCCCGCAAGGAAATATATTTAGAGATCGCGTAATCCTCGCAATCCCCGGCTTTACGGGTCAAAAACTCGATTGGCGTCGCCCAGTGGTCGCGCTCGCCATAGTTTTTTGTATCCGGCACAAAGCGGATTTTGTTCATATACGCATTTACCGCGGCTACTTTTTTATCAAATGAAGCGCCTTCCAATGATCCCAAAAAGCTCAACCATTGTACAATCTCGGGACGATTGGCATTCGCACTAAAGCTTCGCTTGAAACGGCTAAGGACGCCTGTCCATTTGGTAAAAGGTGTCAGATCCGAATGACGCACTTCGTCATGACCAAAAAGTTGCGGCGTACCGTAATAGCCCTGATCGTCACGATCCGCAGGGGGGGTGCGGTTCAACGACGCGT
>CAYRRF010000074.1:467-1474 GCA_964426595.1 uncultured Bdellovibrionales bacterium
CGTAATGCAACAGACCCGAATCGCTGGCGGCCAAAGCGGGTGCAGCACCCCCGACCAAGCCCCCTGCTACCACCATAGCGGCGATAAGGCTGCGCAGTTTCGTGCGGCGGCGAGAGTTAACAGTGGGGCGGCTGGGAGGGGTGACATCGGCCCCTGCTACCCACGGGCAAAAGGCTTGCCACGCATTATTCCATAGTGTTTGAGAGAGTGTATGAAGGGCCTTTTGGCGGTTCTTGCGGCGCATATGGGACAACACCTTTTGTGAGACTTCTGGGACGGACTGCCTCTTACGGCATATATCTATGAAAACACATTAGGCTTGAAAATTAGTTAAGATTATTAACGTAAGCACATTACCAAAGGCTACAGCCCTGCGAAATAATATTGCTACAATTTTATACAAATTGTGTGGGGAATAAAGTAGCGAAGGGCTGGAACTTACAGGCCCACCAGCGCCCGCGCAAAAGCAGCCGCCTCAAACGGCTGCAAATCATCGGCAGTCTCACCGACACCGATGGCCAAGATCGGTAATTTGAATCGATCCGCCAAGGCCACAACGATACCGGCTTTGGCCGAACCATCCAGTTTGGTTACGATCAATCCGGACAGTGGGGTTACTTTGTTGAACTCTTCCACCTGTACCAACGCGTTCTGACCGATTGTGGCATCCAAGGTCAAGAGTGTGGCGTGTGGCGCCTCGGGATATATTTTTTGTATCGCGCGACGGATCTTGGCCAGCTCTTCCATCAAATTCGCTTTGTTGTGCAAACGCCCGGCCGTATCAATCAAAACAACGTCCGACATTTCTTTTGCAGCATATTGCACCGCTTCATACGCCACAGCCGCCGCATCGGCATTCAGCTCTTTGGCGACAAAATGTGCGCCCGTGCGCTGGGCCCATTGCTGCAATTGTTCAATGGCTGCCGCACGAAACGTATCCCCTGCTGCCAGCACGACTTTTTTTCCTTGCGCAGTAAGTTGTTGCGCCAGCTTACCGATGGTCGTCG
>CAYRRF010000074.1:1494-5866 GCA_964426595.1 uncultured Bdellovibrionales bacterium
TTGCCGAAACGCGGGCGGGCAAACTCGGCCACCAGCTGCGCCGCCAATTGCGGGCCCATATCCGCCAGAAGCAACTGTTCTTCCAAAACGTCCAGCGTCTCCTGATCCAAGGGACGTTTCGTCACCACGTCGACCAGCCCCTGCGTCAGGCGCTGGGAGGACTGGCGCAGGCCCGAAGCCATGCGCTCAAACCAGGATGGTTTCGATGTTTTATGCCCGACAGTCATGCTGCCGATAAAGGGGGAAGCAAAAGTAAATGTCAATAAAGAACCCTACTTATTGAGTATTTAACTATTTCTGGTATGATAGATGTCCGCACTTACCCGGAGGTTCTCATGTCGTTATTTCGTCACCCTTCTACCCGCCAGCAGCGCGGCTTTACCCTGGTCGAACTGGCGATTGCTTTGGTGATCATCGGCCTGTTCCTGGGTGGCATTCTGCGAGCGAGCGAAATTATCTTCATCGCCAAGGCGCGCCGCGGTATGGCCGACGTGCACTCCGTCGAAGCAGCGATTAAAGGTTTCCAGGACAAATACGGCTCCGTCCCCGGTGACTTTGCGCAAGCCTCGCAACAAATTCCCGGCTGTCAGGCGGGTAACACGAATTTCTGCGTCAATGGTAACAGTGACTCGATGATCGGTTGTACACGCGTCAATTGCGGTTACTCCAACTCGGGTTGGGACCAAGACCAAACCGGCAGTACCATGCCGATGGCGGAAACAACACAATTTTGGAAGCATCTGGCCCTGACGCATTTCATCAAAGGCGTGAATCCCAGCTCGAACCCCGACAATCCAGCATGGGGAGAAACACACCCCGCTGACCCCATGGGTGGTGGATTTGAAATTTTCACCGACACGGAAGCGGCGGGGTCCAGTATCTCCATTCGCTCACAACTTAATCCACGTGGAGCGAATTTCAGCTCGGGCGGGCCTTTGACTTTCCTGACAGGGCGCCAGGCGCAATATCTGGATGAGAAATACGACGATGGCAAACCCGGCGCGGGTTATTATTGGGCCATTCCACCCGCAGCCGATGGTTGCCGCATCAATGGCAGCACCTATAACCCGGCTTTGATCGATGTGAAGAACTCCTGCGCCTTCCACTTTATCCTGCACTAAAGCAGCAATTCGTAGAAAACATTCTCTTCGGCAACGCCGTCCGGCCAGGTTTTGCTCTCGCTATGCGTGTAGCGGAACCCGTGTTTTTGTATAGCGGCTTTTGAAGCGACATTCCATGCGCGGTGACAAACAATAATACGTTTGAATCTCTTCTGCTGGTACGTCCATTCGATACTGGCCTTGTAGAAAAGGTTCGAAAGCCCCTGACCCCGATATGGTTCACGTACATAGTGGGCAATTAAAACTGCTGCCTCCGGATCGTCTTTCTTTTCGACAACACCCGCCAATGCCACGCAGACGGACCCATCAAAAACACCAAAAAAAGCATCATTTGGCTTTTCCAAACGTTGCTGCCATTCGGAATCGGTACGTAACGATTCATCGGCATAGCTTGCCCCAAAGGAACGTGGTTCCTTTTGCAAAGACTCTAGACGGATTTCCTTGTAAATAGCCCAATCTTCTTTTCGCAATTGCCGTATCGTATACTCAGACATCGTACCATTCTCCCTCAAATATTCTTGTCCACGCGCCGGTCTGGCGAATTTGGCCATCGGCTTCTTCTTTGAGCAGCAATGTGCCGCCATCCATTTCAACACGCACCGACGAACTACACAAGCCTCTGGCACGTGCAGCCACAAAGCTGGCCGTGGCTCCCGTGCCGCACGCGGCAGTAATGCCCGTCCCACGCTCCCACACGCGCATGCGCAAATGATCTGGCGCTAATACTTGCACGAACTCGACATTAATCCGTTCGGGAAACAGCGGATGGTGCTCGATTTTCGGACCGATGGCGGCAACATCCATGGACATGACAGCCTCGACAAAAAAGACGATATGCGGATTACCAACATTGACCGCCACACCGCTTGGCAAATCAAAACCATCGAGCGGAATCGCATTGGTATCACGTGCCTGCGCCAGCGGTATCTGTTGCCAGTCGCGTTTCGGCAAGCCCATGACGACGCTGGCCGCACCACTCTCTTCCAGATGCACGGGGAACAGTCCGGTTATCGTTTCAATTACAATCTCCCGTTGCAGCAAGCCCGCTACACAGCGCGCCGCATTACCGCACATACCCACCGCACCGCCATCGGCATTGTTAATCTGCATTTTTAAGGTAGCGTCCGGATGTGTGGGCGGCAGCAAGGTAATGATCTGATCACAGCCCACGCCAAACCGCCGGTCGGCCAGTTGCCTCGCCCGTTCCGGTGTCATGACACGCGGCGAGTGGCGCCAGTCCAGCACCACAAAATCATTCCCCAACCCGTGCATTTTAAAGAATTTCATAGGGTTAATACCGTTTTAGCCGATTTTTCTTGACTTTAAGCTATTTATCCCTCAAAACAACCCCTACTCCCAAGACCACACCGCTTCATAACGGCCCTGGTCGCCCCTCTGTCGGCATTATCTGCTCACAGAGGCATTGGTGCATGAAAGGAATGAAAAAGACATGTTCGGTACGTTGACCGACAAACTGGGAAACATCTTTGACCGTCTGCGCGGGCGCGGAGCCCTCAGCGTGGACGATGTCAATGCCGCGATGCGTGAAATCCGCGTCGCACTGCTTGAGGCCGATGTTGCCCTGCCCGTGGTCAAAGATTTTATTGCCAAAGCATCCGAACGTGCCGTCGGGCAAGAAGTACTCGCCTCGATTACACCGGGGCAGCAAATCGTCAAAATCGTACATGACACGCTGATCGAAAGCCTAGGGGTTTCCGAGCCGCTGGCGGTAACCGCCGCACCCACTATTTATTTGCTGGTCGGTTTGCAAGGCGCCGGTAAAACAACGACGGCAGCAAAGCTGGCCAAGCATTTAGGTTCGAAAAAAGTTCTGATGGCATCATTGGATGTCAAACGCCCCGGCGCGCAGGAACAGCTCACCCAGCTGGGCCGCAAGATTACTGTTGACACTTTGCCCATTGTCGCCGGCCAGGAACCGCTTGCCATTACAACACGCGCCGTGGAAGAGGCGCGTCGCGGCGGCTATGATGTCCTGATATTGGACTCGGCCGGGCGTTTGAGCATTGACGACGCGTTGATGGAAGAAATCGCCGCAGTGAAACAGGCCGCCAACCCTGTGGAAACCTTGCTGGTCGCCGACAGCATGACCGGCCAAGACGCGGTGACAACCGCTTCGAATTTCAATACCCGCGTCGGCCTTACAGGTATCATTTTAACACGCGTCGATGGCGATGCCCGTGGCGGCGCGGCGTTGTCCATGCGCTTTGTCACCGGCAAGCCGATTAAATTTTTAGGCTTCGGCGAAAAGCTGGATGCGTTGGAAGTTTTTCATCCCGACCGTCTGGCGGGACGTATTTTGGATATGGGCGATGTCGTATCGCTGGTTGAAAAAGCGGCTGCGGCCGTCAATCAGGAAGACGCCGCCGAAATGGCCGCAAAGATGCAAAAAGGCCAGTTCGATTTGAACGACTATATGAAACAAATGGAACAAATGCAGAATTTGGGCGGCATGGGATCCCTGCTGGGGATGCTGCCTGGTATGGGTAAGATCAAAACAGTGCTGGAAGAACAAAATCTGGAAGACAAATTGTTCAAAAAGCACCGCGCCATGATTGCATCCATGACCCCGAAAGAACGCCGCAATCCCAAGCTTTTGAATGCGTCGCGCAAGCAGCGCATCACCAAAGGTTCGGGGACAACGGCTTTTGAATTGAACCAGCTTTTGAAACAGCACCAAAACATGCAAGACATGATGAAGCGCTTTTCAAAACTGGGGAAATCAGGACTCGCCCGACATGGACTAGCCGCCCTGTTGGGTAAACAACACACACACTAACCTTTAAGGAGACTACAATGGCTTTAAAAATTCGTCTGGCCCGCCGCGGGACAACCAACCTTCCCTTCTATCATATCGTCGTGGCCGACAGCCGCGCACCGCGTGATGGTAATTACCTGGAAAAGCTGGGTACCTATAACCCGCTGGAAAAAGATAACGCGAAAAAACTGACCATGGAAACCGCCCGCATCCAGGAATGGATGAAAAAAGGCGCCTTGCCAACCGAACGCGTTGCAAAGTTCCTGGCTCAAGCCGGCTTGATGAAAGCAGCGAAAATTACGACGAAACCGATTAAATCGGCGCCGAAGAAAAAAGCGCAAGAACGTGCCGCTGCTAAAGCGGACAAAGCCGCCGCTATGGCGGAAGCCGCTGCTGCTCCAAAAGAAGCACCTGCTGCTAGCGAAGAAGCTGCTGCTTAATGATGGAAACCTCTCCCCTTGCGGGAGAGGTCGCT
>CAYRRF010000074.1:5876-7829 GCA_964426595.1 uncultured Bdellovibrionales bacterium
CTCCCCAACCCTCCCCCGCAAGGGGGGAGGGAAATTCTCCGTAGAAATTGAAGTGATGACCAACAACGAACTCATCGAAGTGGGATTTATCCGCGCCGCACATGGCCTCAAAGGCCATGTGGTGGTCCACGCCTATTCCGGTGAAGAAGAGTCGCTCAGCGGTTACGATGCGCTACTGTCACAGGATGGCAAAAAACAGTACCACCTGTCCGTTATAAACGGCCATGGCACCGATTTTCTGTGCAAAGTAGAGGGCATTTCCGATCGTACCGCAGCTGAATTGCTGCGTGGCACGAAGCTTTTTGTGCCAGCGCATGCCTTGCCGGCCCCTAATGAAGATGAATTCTATATCCGCGATCTGATCGGCCTTGCAGTATGCACTGCCAGCGGCCAATCGTTGGGCAAAGTTCTGAACGTCATCGGACTGGGCGCCCAAAGTGCTTTTGAAATTGAATTCGTGCATGATGTGGTCAAAGCACTGCCCAAACCTAAAATTGAAATGCTGCTTTATACCAAGCAGAATATTCTGCATATCGACATCGCCACTCGAACGATGACGGTGGAATTGCCGTATGGGTTGTTTGGTGTCCCCCCTCTCCCGTCGGGAGAGGGCGAGGGTGAGGGCATCGAATAATGAAAAAATATAGCGATCTAATACCTTTTGCCAGAAAACTGCGCCACAATCAAACCGAAGCAGAAAAACTTCTCTGGTCAAAACTGCGTAATAATCAATTGGGTTATAAATTTCGCCGACAATATCCCATCGATCCGTATGTTGCAGATTTTGTATGTTTTGAAGAACGCCTTATTGTAGAGTTAGACGGCGGACAACACACACCTGAGAAGGATGCAAAAAGAACAGCTTATCTTGAAGAAAAAGGTTATAAAATTCTACGCATCTGGAACAATGATCTTTTTGAAAATTTAGAAGGTGTAGGACAGACTATATTGTGCGCACTTAATTCAACGCCCTCACCCAGCCCTCTCCCGACGGGAGAGGAGTTATATGCCGAAAGATTTTGATGCACACCACACTCCTGACCCTGTTCCCTGAGATGTTCCCCGGTCCGCTGGGGTATAGCATTCTGGGCGATGCCTTGAAAAAAGGCCTGTGGTCGCTGCAGGCGGTGAATATCCGTGACTTTGCCACGGACAGGCACAAGACCGTCGATGACACGCCCTTTGGCGGTGGCGCGGGCATGGTCCTGAAGCCCGATATCGTCGAAGCCGCCTTGCTGGGGCTGCCGAATCGCGGACGGACGATCTATCTCAGCCCCCGTGGCCGGCCCCTGACCCATGCGCTGGCGACCGAGCTGGCCGCCGAGCCCGCCCTGACCCTGCTGCGCGGGCGGTACGAGGGGGGGGATAACCGGGTCCTCGAAGCCTATGAACTTGAAGAGATTTCCGTTGGAGACTATGTTCTGGCGGGGGGTGAAGTGGCCGCCATGGTGCTTTTGGAGACCGTTATCCGATTGATTCCAAACGTTTTAGGGAACTCAGAGACATTACGTGAAGAAAGTTTTCACCAGCCTCTGCTAGAATATAATCACTACACACGCCCTGCAAAATGGTTTGACAAACAGGGGCGTTTGTGGGATACTCCAGCCGTTTTGTTATCCGGAAACCATGCAGAAATCGCTGCATGGCGCCGGAAAAACGCCGAAACGCTTACCCAAGAGCGACGCCCTGATCTGTGGCAAGCCTTTGAAAGATTTCGGAAAAATCAAAACGAGCGGTAAACAAGTTTCACTGGCGGCCAGGGCACGCAGACGGGCACGAGTCGCTTTAAAGTTTGAGGGGAAGAGTTATGAGCAAGATCATTGATAAGCTGAACCAACAGCAAGTCGCTAAATTATCCGAAGGGAAAAAGTTCCCCGAATTTTCGCAGGGCGACACGCTGAAAGTGCACGTCAAAGTGTCGGAAGGTAACCGCGATCGTATCCAGGTATACGA
>CAYRRF010000075.1:0-3738 GCA_964426595.1 uncultured Bdellovibrionales bacterium
CTCTCTTGTAAGGTATCGCCCCACGTTAAACGTGAAGCAAAGCCCCGTCAATACCAGGGGATTAACAAAAAACGTTCAATATTAAACCACTTTAGCCAGATCGTTTAGGAGAGTGCTTACAGCTTCTTCCAAGCTATGCGTACGTTCTTTGACGTTTTTGGCTGTCGACAGCACATTCTTGACGCGTTCCGATGTCTGGATCGCGGAATGGCTGACTTGGCCGATTTCCTGTTCAACGCCGGCAGCGGTTCCTGAAACACCTTGCACGTTGCGCGAGATCTCTTTGGTGGCAACGCCCTGTTCTTCGGACGCGGCGGCAATATTCGTCGTGATCGAAGAAAGCTGTTCAATCGCCGAGTAAATCTCCCGCAAGGAAGAGGCTGCTTGCTGTGCATCCACGGCAATGCGGCCAACATGGTCGGCGATTTGCTCGGTGGCTTGTGCGGTTTGTTGCGACAGGTCCTTGACCTCTTGCGCAACCACCGCAAATCCGCGCCCTGCCTCTCCAGCACGAGCGGACTCAATCGTGGCGTTCAAGGCCAGCAAGTTTGTTTTATCGGCAATCGCTTTGATCAAAGTAACGATTTCCTGAATCTGTACTGAGCTTTTCTCAAGGTTTTCCATGGTGTGCGAGGTACCACTGGCTTTTTGCAACACATCGTGCGTCATACGGCTATTGTCCGAGATGCGCTTAACGACTTCGTTGGTAGAGATGCTTAATTCTTCGACAGCGGCGGCAACGGATTGAACGCTTTGACCTGTGTCTTGCATGGCGCGGGTTGTGCGCTCGGCAATAGAGCGGGTGGTTTCAACCGCTGACGCCATGTCATTGGCAGTGCTGTCTAAATCATTTGCCACATGACCAAAATCAACAACCAGTTGACCAGCACGTGTTTTAAAACTGTCCGTAATAGTTTTATAGGCATTGACGCGGCCAGTCATTTTATCAATGGCCCGATTAAAACGGTCGGCGTAAAGTTTGGATTGGCCGCTCATGCCATCGGTCATGATACGGCGATAATATTTACCGCTAGCCACTTTTTCAAACGAGGAAACCGATTCCCGCATAAAGGCCTCGGTCTTGTCTGCCAGTGTATTGACGCGTTGCAACAGTTTAGCCAAAGGCATGGCTTCTTGGATATGCAAGATACGCTGTTCCAGGTCCCCGGCGGCAACTTTGTCCGCAATAGTAACAGCCATATCGATGCATTTTTGCTCGTGGTAACAGCGCCATAAACTATAGCCCGCACCCAGCGCGCCGCCCAGGCATGCAACAGAAGTCAGAACATGGTGATGCATAAAGCCATACACCGCACCGACGCCGGTGATGATCAAGACGAGAAGTAACAGACTTGTCGAGAATGTTTTAGAGTGAAAGAACCCATTCATTGTATTCCATTCCTTTGTCTTGCAGGATGTTGACGAGAAGTGCTTCGGCCGTCGCTACACCTTTGGCGGAAGTCGATTCGGAACGTTCGACTTCGCACAATTTTTTGTAGAGCGGAACAATAATTTCTTTGACGATACGTTGATCAGGAACGACACGTGTCGAGTGATAACCGGTAATTTGACCTTTATCATCATAGGTCGGCGTGACTTGCGCCCGCACCCAATAATGGTCACCGTTCTTGGCGCGGTTGACGACATAGGCGAAAATCTCTTCGCCTTTTTGAATCGTGTCCCACAAGAGTTTAAACACAACTTTGGGCATGTCGGGGTGGCGCAGAATATTGTGCGGCTTGCCGACGATTTCGTTTTCGGCGTATCCGGCGATCTTTAAACAGATATCATTGCAATACAAAACAATCCCGCGCGTGTCGGTTTTGGTGACGATCAGCTCGTGCGGTTCAAAATAACGTTCACGGCCGGTGATGGGGCGAGCATTGGACATGGGTAATCCTCATGACAGGTTAGGGCATTTGCTGCCTTCACTCTGCACGCAACTTCTAAAAGAGCCGTTAAAAAGCCAATAACTGTAACGATTTAATTCGTACCGATGTGGTACTCATTCACTTGTATGCGTGGATCCTTGTAAGACAACGCCTGTGCGCAAGGCCAGCTTATCCGCAAGTTCTTGCAACGCTTGGGTGCGTGCCGCGCTTTGCGTAACGATCGTCGTGTATTGGCTGGAAAGAATATTATAGCTGCCGATGGCACGGGTCGAGCCGCTATCTACTACGGCGCGCGTATCACGTCGCAGCAGCGTATAGTCGGCGCGGAAAACCAGCTGCGCGCGTGTGGTGGTGGCGTCTTTTTTGATCGCCAAGTCGCGCGCATTTTGGGTAAGGGTAATATGCAGGACGTAGGCGGGATTATCCGGAGTGCCGTGATGATAAAAACGATCCACCAGCGCGTTGCGCAACTCAAGCCCTTCGGCATCAGGGATCGTATCAATCCATACATCATCCAAGACGCTGGCGGCGCCTGCGGGCGTGTTGGTGTGATAATAAAGCGGTGTAAAGCCGCAAGCGCTGATCGCCAAACAAAGGACTAAGGCGCTATATTTTTTCATGCAACCACCACGTTGACAATACGGTCGGGAACAACCACTACTTTTTTGATTTGTTTGTCTTGTACCCACGGAATAACAGATTCGTGTGATAACGCCGTTTTTTCAGCGGTCGCCGCATCGCATCCGATCGGCAGAGTAATAGTAGCGCGCAATTTACCGTTGACCTGAACGGCGATGGTGACGCTGTCGCGGCGAGTCAATGCTTCGTTGGTTTGCGGCCAGGGGCTGAGGATCAGCAATGTCGTATGGCCCAAGACTTGCCACAATTCTTCGCCTACATGCGGCATCAGGGGCGCCAGCATTTGCACCATGATAGTCAAAGCTTCGCGCAACGCCCATTTTTCATCGGCGCTTTGGGCTTGGAAATCGCCTAACGTATTGGTGAATTCGCGCAAACGCGCAATGCCCGAGTTAAACTGGAATTTTTCCAACGCATCCGTGTATGCCGACAGGCTGCGATGTGTGGTACGGCGCAGCTCCAAAGCTTTATCCGAAAATTGCGCCGGTACAGCCGCAAAATCAGGCAAGCCCAAAGCAACGCCCTCTGTTACCAGGCGGTGCAAGCGATTTACAAAGCGCCACGAGCCGTCAATACCGCTGGCGGTCCATTCCAGATCTTTTTCCGGCGGACTGTCTGACATGACGAACAGACGCACGGCATCGGCGCCGTAGGTGCCGATCATATCCAAGGGGTCGACGGTGTTCTTTTTCGATTTCGACATCTTGATAATGTCGCCGGCTTTGACGGGACTGTTGTCATCTATCTTTGTCCAGGTGCCGTCAGTATTTTTTTGCACTTCTGAAGGATAAAGCCATTTGCCGTTTTGATCTTGGAATGTCTGGTGCGTCAGCATCCCTTGGGTAAACAGGCGCTTGAAGGGCTCGTCGATATTCAAATAGCCGCAATCGCGCATCGCCCGCGTGAAAAAGCGCGCATACAGCAAGTGCAAGACGGCGTGCTCGATGCCGCCGATATATTGATCGACGGGCAGCCATTTATTGACCAGATCTTTATCAAAGGCTTTGGCTTTATTATGCGGATCGATAAAGCGCGCAAAATACCACGAGCTATCGACAAACGTGGCCATAGTGTCGGTTTCGCGTGTCGCGTTTGTGCCGCAAGTCGGGCACGACACATGCTTCCATGTCGGGTGACGATCCAGTGGATTGCCGGGGCGATCAAACTCGACATCTTCCGGCAATTGCACGGGCAGATTTTTTTCCGG
>CAYRRF010000075.1:3748-6911 GCA_964426595.1 uncultured Bdellovibrionales bacterium
GGAACGGTGACGGTGCCGCAATTCGGGCAATGCACGATCGGAATCGGGCAACCCCAGTAACGCTGGCGCGACACGCCCCAGTCGCGCAGGCGGTATTGCGTTTCAGCTTTGCCTAAACCAACAGCTTCAAATTTTGCAATGGCCGCTTTTTTTGCTTCGTCGATGGATAGGCCGTTGAGGAAATCCGAATTCGCCAACAGGCCAGGACCCGTATAGGCCAGCTTATCGACACTAAAGGTAATATCCGCACCTTCGGGCACAACCACAACGGTTACATCGAGCGCGTATTTGCTTGCAAAATCCAGGTCGCGCTGATCATGTGCGGGACAGCCGAAAATAGCGCCGGTGCCGTAATCCATCAGCACGAAATTAGCAACCCATACGGGCAGCGTTTTGCCTTTGACAAAAGGATGCGGAACGCGCAGGCCCGTATCAAAGCCCATCTTCTCGGCGGTTTCAATTTCTGCCGCTGCCGTGCCGCCTTTGCTGCATTCGGTAACGAATTCCTGCAATGCTGTGTTTGTTTTGGCCAGCGTCTGTGTAAGCGGATGTTGCGGGGAAAGCGCGACAAAACTGGCGCCGAAAATGGTATCGGGACGTGTGGTAAAGACGTCAATCTTTTCATGCGCGCCGATTTTTTTCGGCAATGGAAACCAGAAACGCAAGCCGATCGATTTGCCGATCCAGTTTTCTTGCATGGTGACAACTTTTTCCGGCCATTCTTGCAGTGTTTTAAGGCCGTCGATCAATTCTTCGGCATAGCGCGTGATATTAAAAAACCACTGTTTCAATTTGCGGCGCTCGACAGGTGCCCCAGAGCGCCAGCCTTTGCCATCGACCACTTCTTCATTGGCCAACACGCAGTGATCAACCGGATCCCAGTTTACTTCGGCTTCACGTTGATAGGCGATGCCCTGTTT
The DNA here is from genome assembly GCA_964426595.1 of uncultured Bdellovibrionales bacterium. GTDB lineage: Bacteria > Pseudomonadota > Alphaproteobacteria > Micavibrionales > SZUA-601 > JAQGJA01. The sequence goes on from CAYRRF010000075.1 coordinate 4,669, forward strand.
CAAAAAGTCGAGGAAAATTTTCTGTTGCTGGTGATAGTAATCAACATCGCAGGTGGCAAAGGACAGGTTCCAGTCAAAACCGATGCTCAGCATGTCGAATTGCTGGCGCATGGCGTCAATATTTTGATAGGTCCAAGTTTTGGGATGTGCGCCGCGGTCAAGGGCGGCGTTTTCCGCCGGCAGGCCGAACGCGTCATAGCCCATCGGGTGCAGAACTTCAAAACCACAGGCTTTTTTATAGCGCCCAATCACATCACCGATCGTGTAATTACGCACATGTCCCATATGCAACACTCCCGACGGATAGGGGAACATTTCCAGCAGATAGAATTTTGGTTTGGTGCTGGCGGTGTCACAGCGATAAACCTGTTTCTCGGCCCAGGTTTTTTGCCATTTTGCTTCGGTGGTTTTGGGATTGTAACGTTCGGTGGTCATGTTCATTCCATGTGTATTAAGGATACGAACAATCTAACCGCAATCTCGCGCCGCGTCCAGCAGGCCGGAAATTATTGGGCTTCTTTCGTCGCAACACGCATTTCACGTGCACGGGTCAGGATCGATTCCTCCAAATGGGTAACCGTTTTGGGATCGACCGCGGCATCTTGCCACTGTCCGGACTTGTTCTTGATCTGGCGGAACAGATTGACCTTGAGCGCATCGGTACGCAGCTCGCGGCTCAGGATAAGGACATTCGCCTTGATACGTTCGCCTTTGGTTTCCGGGGCCTCATACCATTCGGTAATGATCGTGCCGCCAAACGGATCGGCGCTGGCCATCGGCATAAAGGACAGCGTGTCCAAAGCGGCACGCCACAGATAGGCATTAACGGTAATGCCCACCGCATCATTGTCTTTTTTCTTGCCGAACAGGCCCATACCGCCTTTACCAAAGATGCCTTCGCGCTCGCCAGCATAGACAATATCCCGGTCCCCGCCGCGGCGGTCGGGGTATTTGGCCTCCGGTTTGACGCCCGAACAGGCGGCCAGGGATAATAAAGACATAATAACAATAAGGAAGCGGGTACGTAGCATCTAAGGAGTCCTTTATATGAGGTGGATTAAAGCCAGTCTGCCAATAAACGCCTGCTCCGGCAAGTATCCTGTGGTGAACGGACTCAGTGTAATTATTACAATAACTTAGGTATCCTTTTGGAATATTTACCCGGTCTTAAGACTTTGTGGCTTTTGCGTCACAGTGTAGGACAAAGGCAACTGTTTTACCCTGCAATCCGTTGACGGAACTCGAATCGGTGCTAAAAATCAACCCAGTGATCGGGCCGGCAAGGCTCAGCTGATTCTTGATCGACCGGTCCGACAAACAACTTATTTGGAGAGGATACCTCACATGAAAAAACTACTTCTTGCTACAGCTGCTGTAATGGCCCTGTCGGCAACTGCTGCACAAGCTGAAGTCAAACTGGACTTGGGCGGCTTCTTTAAAGGTTATGCTGGCTACAGCGACCAAGACACAACCAACCTGCGTACGTTTGATTTCAAACGTAAATCGCAAGTTTACTTCATGGGCGAAACCACTTTGGACAATGGTCTGACAGTTGGTTACCATGGTGAATTGAGCCAAGATAACTTGGAAACTTGGGACAGCAGTGGCGGCGAAACCGGTATGGAAGAATCGTATCTGTACATGTCGGGCAACTGGGGTCGCGTAAACATGGGTCGTGGTAACGGCGCTGCTTACATGCTGCAAGTTGCTGCTCCTTCGGCTGATGCTAACCTGGATGGTATGGACATCGATTTCTCGTTCTATAACCCAGACGGCACCAACGGCGCCCGTCAAGATTACAAGCAAGCTGGCCCATCGTCGGATGCTCAGTACAGCGACAAAGTCGTGTACATGACACCAAAATTCAACGGTTTCCAAGCTGGCGTAAGCTACAGCCCACGTTACGAAACGCTGCAGCGTCCAACGCAGCTGGGTGGTATGGAAGCTGACAACACCGGCGCAACCGACTTTGAAAATATGTGGGAAGCTGCTGCTCGTTATGATGGCGAGTTCAATGGTGTTGGCTTGCACGTTGGTGCTGGCTATACAAACGCTTCGCCAGAAGTTGAAACAGCTACGACGACTGCCATTGGTTCGACCGATTGGAAAGAGTGGAACGTTGGTGGTAAATTGAACTGGAACAATATCGGTTTCGGTGCTGCTTACATCACAGACAACAATGCAAAAGAAGCTGCTGACTTTGACACGCAAACCTGGACAGTTGGTGCCGATTACACACGGGG
>CAYRRF010000075.1:6921-7653 GCA_964426595.1 uncultured Bdellovibrionales bacterium
CGACCTACTTCAACAGCGAAGATGGCAATGGTACAGGCACAGACAACGATCAAATCGAGCGTTGGATGGTTGGTGCTAACTACACATTCGGTCCTGGCATGGATTTCCGCGGCGCCGTCGGCGTTGTTAACGAGGAAATTGCTGGCGCTTCGGGTAACGACGCAACTGTCGTAACCCTGGGTACAGACATCCAGTTCTAATCCTTCTACAAGGATACGGAATTACAAGAAGCCCCGACTTATGTCGGGGCTTTCTTTTTGTGCAGGAAATTTTTTTTAATCGCGTTATAATGGTGTGCCCGTGTCAATGGGCAATACCTTGTTCAACCCAATTTTGATGGAGATTTCAATGTTTTTACGTTCGACGCTATTGGCTGCTGCTGCAGTTGTTTTCACATCGGCTGCTTTCGCGCAGGCTCCAGCTGCCCCCGCCGCCGCGCCTGAAGCGGCCCCTGCTGTAATGGCAGCACCTGCCGCCGCTACTCCGGCCCCGGAAGCTGCCAAAGCCCCCGGTCCCTGCAAACAAATCGTTCAAGCCTGCAACCAGGCTGGTTTCGTTAAAGGCGGCCACAAAGATGGCAAAGGCCTGAAAATGGATTGCATGCAGCCTTTGATGGACGGCAAAACCGTTACCGGTGTAACCGTTGCCGGTGATGTTCTGGCCGCTTGCAAAGAAAAACGCGCCAAATGGATGGAAATGAAAAAACAAAACGGCGGCATGATGGGCGGTGAG
>CAYRRF010000076.1:0-7642 GCA_964426595.1 uncultured Bdellovibrionales bacterium
TCATCAAACTTGACCAGAACCGCGTCAATCTGGTTTACGAGATTCACGAGGGTGAAAAAACAAAAGTTCGGGCCATTAATTTTGTCGGCAACCGCCGTTTCAGCGACAGTGCCTTGCGCGAAGCGGTCTCGACCAAGGAGTCGCGCTGGTATCGTTTCCTGTCGTCGGATGATAATTACGATCAGGACCGCGTCGCCTATGACGAGGAATTGTTGCGCAAGTTTTACCTCAGCAAAGGGTATGCGGATTTTACCGTTAAATCGTCTATTGCCGAATTGACTCCCGATCAAAAGGACTTTTTCGTGACCTATACGATCACGGAAGGCGAGCGTTATCATCTGGGGCAAGTGAAGATTGACAGCCATCTGTCGCAAATCAAAACGGATACGTTGAAACCGGCGATCAAGACCAAGCAAGGCGATTGGTATAATGCCGACAAGGTCGAATCCAGCGTCATGGATATGACGGATAATCTGGCCAACCAGCAATTTGCTTTTGCCGAAGTCAAGCCGGACGTTTCTTTGGATCGTGAAAAACGTTTGGTGAACTTAAGCTACGTGATCAATGAATCGCCTCGTGTCTTTGTTGAGCGCATTGATATCAGCAGCAACACACGTACGTTGGATAAAGTCATTCGCCGGGAAATGCAGCTGGTCGAAGGCGATCCCTTCAACCGTACAAAACTTAAAAAGTCCGAACAACGCTTGCGGGACTTGGGCTTCTTCAAAGATGTGTCGGTCAAAGTAGTGCCGGGCTCACGTCCGGACTTGGCTGTTATTCAAATTGCCGTAGAAGAGCAATCGACCGGTGAATTGTCGATCGGGGCGGGCTTCTCGACCTCCGATGGTCCGTTGGGCGACTTCCGCATTCGTGAACGTAACTTCCTGGGCAAGGGACAGGATTTGCAGCTGGCGACAACGATTTCCGGACGTACCCAGGATTACGATTTGCGCTTTACTGAACCGTATTTCATGGATCGTAATTTATCGGCCGGTATCGATTTGTTCCATACGACGACGGATTATCAACGGGAGAGCTCGTACGATCAGAAACGTTCGGGCGGTGCTTTGCGCACAGGTTATCCGCTGGCGGAGAATCTGCGTCAGGATTTGAACTATACGCTGCAAAGCAATGAGATCAGCAACATCCCGGTGGACGCATCGACCTATATTGCAGATCAGGCAGGCAAGCGTGTGACATCCTCGGTGGGTCAAGCTCTGACCTACAGCACGCTGGACAGCCGTTTAGATCCCACCGAAGGGACGATGATTACACTTTCCAACGACATTGCCGGTTGGGGCGGGGATGCGAAATTCATCAACAACAAGGTAAAAGCAGTACGCTATTGGCCGCTATCCGACGATCGTTACTGGCTATTAAGCGCCGGGGCCGAAGGTGGCTATACATGGGCGTATAGCGGCGATCTCAAGATTAACGAACGTTATTTTGTCGGTGGTAATAACTTCCGCGGATTTGCAACGGCTGGTATCGGCCCGCGTGATACCGCAACTGGCGATGCTTTGGGTGGTAACCACTACGCCAAAGGCACGATTGAACTTACGACACCGATTGGCGGTGCTACAAAAGAATTGGGTGTTCGTAGCCACTTCTTCAGCGATTTTGGTACGCTGGGCGGATTGGATACGAGCGGCCCGACTGTTGTCTCAAAAGATAGCCTACGCCTGTCCGCAGGTATAGGTTTGTCATGGAGATCTCCCATGGGGCCGCTGCGTGGCGACCTCGCAATCCCTCTCTTAAAGGAAAACTATGATGAAGAACGTGTCTTTAACTTCAACTTTGGTACGCGTTTCTAGCGCTTGCATTTTATCCGTATGCATGGCTACAGCAGCCGTTGCTGCCGATACTAAGCCAGCTGCAGCGCCCGCAGCCGCTCCGGCCGCAAGCATGGGTAAAATCGCTGTTGTCGATTTGCAGATGCTGGTTGTGCAATCCAAAGCCGGCAAGTCGATCCGTGACCAGCTGGACAAACAGCGCAACGACTATCGTTCGCAGATTGAAAAGCAGGAAGCCGAACTTAGCGCGACGCAAAAAGACCTGATGGCCCAGCGGGACAAATTGCCCAAAGATGAGCTGGCCAAAAAAGGCAAAGATTTTCAAAACAAGGTTGTAGCGGCCCAGCGTGATGTGCAAAAGCGCCGCGCGGCTTTTGAAAAGGCTTATACCACCGCCATGGAATCGTTGCGCGAGCGTATCGTTAAAATCGTCGCGGATCTGGCTGGCAAAAATGGCATCTCGCTGGTTTTGAACCGTCAGGATGTCGTATTGGTCGATGCCAAAATGGATATTTCCAAGCAAGTCCTGTCGGCTTTGGATGCGCAAGTGACTTCCATCCCTGTAAAGGTGGAATAAAAGCAAATGCCTGATCCGCATTTTTATCCACAGCCGCAACCCTTGACGTTGAAAGAAATTGCTTCTCTCAGTGGAGCCGAGTTGCGTCATGCGGAAGATACGGATCAGGCTGATTTGACTATTACGAATGTCGCACCGTTGCAGACGGCAACGCCCAGCGATATCAGCTTTCTGGACAACAAAAAATACATTGAGTTCTTTACGGCATCGAAAGCCGGGGCATGTTTTGTAGCGCCGGAACATGTTGAAAAAGCGCCGAAAGGGATGGCGTTGCTGGTATCGCCGACGCCGTACAAAGCCTATGCGCTGACGGCGCAAAAACTTTACCCTGAGCCCGTGTGGACCGAAACCAGTATCGCGTCGTCTGCCACTGTGCATCCGACGGCTAAAATCGGTCCCGCCTGCCGTATCGAACCCAATGTCGTTATTGGCGAGAATGTAACCATCGGTGCAAAATGCTGGATCAAAGCGAATACGACGATCGACAGTGGCGTTACGATCGGTGAAAATGTCTTTGTCGGTGCGAATGTGTCGTTAGCCTATTGCAAAATCGGCGATGGCGTGCGTATTTTGCCCGGGGTGCGTATTGGTCAGGATGGTTTCGGCTTTGCAATTGATCCGGCCGGGCATGTACCTGTGCCGCAATTGGGGCGTGTGCTCGTCGGCAACCGCGTATGGATCGGTGCGAATGCGACGATTGATCGCGGTGCAGGACCGGATACGATTATCGGCGACGGCTGCATGATTGATAATCTGGTGCAGATTGGTCACAACGTCAAAATCGGCAAGCATGTTGTGATCGTGGCTCAAGTCGGTGTCTCGGGGAGCGTAGAAATCGAAGATTACGCGGTGCTGGCAGGACAGGTGGGTGTAGCCGGACATTTGCGTATTGGCCGTGGCGCGCGTATTGCCGCACAATCGGGCTTGATGAAAGACGTGCCTGCGGGTGCTGAAATGATGGGCTCGCCCGCGGTACCGCTGAAAGATTATTTCCGACAAGTAGCAACCTTGTCGCAGTTAGTAAAAAAAGAACGAGGATAGAATGACTGAAGAAAAACTGCCTAGCGCGGATATTAACCGTATCATGAAGCTGATACCGCATCGTTATCCGTTTCTGTTAATTGACCGTGTGCAAGATATTGTCGCTGGCCAAAGTGCCACCGGCATTAAAAACGTCACGATCAATGAAGAATTGTTCCAAGGGCATTTTCCCGGCCATCCGATCTTCCCGGGAGTGTTGATTATCGAAGCCATGGCGCAAACAGCCGGGTGTCTGGTCGTGCATTCGCTGGGCCCAAGTGCCGAGAACAAATTGGTCTATTTCATGACAATCGATGAAGCGCGCTTCCGTAAGCCGGTGGTGCCCGGCGATCAGCTGCACATCCATGTAATAGTCGATCGCAGCCGCGGGAATGTCTGGAAATTTAAAGGCGAAGCCAAAGTCGATGGTAATTTACACGCCGAAGCCATTTTCTCGGCCATGATCGTGGATCGCAGCGAATGACAGCCTCTATCCATCCTACGGCGGTTGTTCATCCCGAGGCACAGATCGGTGCCGATGTGGCGATTGGCCCGTATTGCGTGATCGGCGCGCGCGTTGTTTTGGGAGATCGTTGTGTTTTGCACAGCCACGTGGTGATCGATGGTATCACGACGATCGGACCGGACTGTGAGATCTTTCCATTTGCTTCCCTAGGGCACAAGCCGCAGGATTTGAAGTATAAAGGCGAGGAATCGCGCCTTGTGATCGGTGCACGCAACAAAATTCGCGAGTATTGCACGATGAATCCCGGCACCAGCGGCGACCGTATGGAGACCCGCGTTGGCGACGACTGTTTGTTCATGATGAGTACGCACGTAGCGCATGATTGTGTGGTCGGTAATCGCGTTATTTTGGCCAACTGCGCAACGCTGGCAGGGCATGTAGTAATTGAAGATGGAGTTGTTATCGGTGGGTTGTCTGCTGTACGCCAATTCGTTCGTATCGGCAAAGGCGCGATGATCGGTGGTATGTCGGGTGTGGAAAACGATGTCATTCCGTACGGTTTGGTAATGGGCGAGCGCGCAACACTGGCTGGGCTTAATCTGGTTGGTTTAGAACGCCGCGGTGTCGAGAAGAAAGAAATTCAAACGCTCCGCTCCGCTTTCAAGAGTATATTTGAAGATTCGAATGGCACATTGGTGGACCGTGTGCAGCGAACGGCGCAACAGCACGCTAACGAAAACCTTGTGCAGGAAATCGTCACTTTTATCCAAGCCAAATCGGGCGCGGCTTTGTGTCAGCCCAAGCGTGATGGCTAAAGTTGCTCTCCTGGCCGGGGCTTTGGGGTTGCCACAGGCAGTTGCACAAGCCTGTGACGATCAGAAAAAAGAAATATTCGTACTTGCATTGAAAGGGTTTGCCGACCCGGCATGGGTGCGCGCTTATCCGCATGCGTGGGTGCGTCTGGGGCAGGCGGGAAAAATCTTTCGATTACTGCAGCAACAGAAATGCACACACCTGGTGTTGGCTGGCGCTTTACGCCGCCCGGCGTGGTGGAATCTTTTTCCGGATTGGGAAGGGGTAAAGCTGTTTTGGCGTCTCAATATACACCGTCACGGCGATGACTCGCTTTTGCGACGGCTGACTGCTGAATTTGAAACGCGGGGCTATCATGTTCTGGGGGCCGATACATTCTTACGCCATCTCTTGATGCCGCTGGGCCCTATGACGAAACAACAACCGTCGGAACAGCAATGGCAGCGTATTACACAGCTTATGCCGCGCTTGAAGGAATGGGCCTTGGCCGATAAAGGTCAGGCGGCGGTCGTTATGCGGGACGGCTCGATGGTTTTTGAAGATGCTCAAGGCACCGATGCCCTCATTAAAAATTGTAGCGGGCGCGGAGGTATTTTGGTCAAAATCAAAAAGCCGCAACAGGATCGCCGCTTTGATTTGCCGACGATTGGAGAGAGCACGATAGAGCAGGCCTGTACCGCTGGTTTTGAAGGAATAGCGGTGGAGGCCGCGCACGCGCTTTTCCTCGATCAGGAACAGGCAATTGCATGGGCGAATGAGAAGGGCATTTTTGTCGTAGGGATCGAAACCCCATGACGCACAAAATATTCCTCATCGCCGGCGAAGAATCAGGGGATATTCTGGGTGCGGCTTTGCTGCACGATTTAAAGGCCCAAGACCCTTCTATACGTTACAGTGGTATCGGTGGGTCCCGTATGCAAGCCGAGGGGCTGGAATCCCTTTTCCCGATGCAGGATCTAAGTGTCATGGGGCTGTTTGAAGTTTTACGCCATTTGCCGCGTATTCTAAAACGTATGCGTCAGGCCATCGACGCGATACTCGAACAACAGCCGGATGTCTTGGTAACCATCGACAGTCCCGATTTCTGTTTGCGTGTGGCCAAGGCGATTAAACGCCGCGCGCCGCAGATAAAAATTATTCATTATGTGGCGCCCACCGTGTGGGCCTGGCGTGCCGGACGAGCGAAAAAGATTGCCCGATTCCTGGATGGGTTGATGTGCCTGTTCCCGTTTGAGCCACCATATTTTATCAAGTACGGATTAAAAGCGGAATTTGTCGGGCATCCGCTGGCCAGAGTTATTCAGCCCATATCACAACAACAAAGAGAAGCTTTTTATTTGAAATATGCGCTTGATCCGCAAAAACCGATTTTGTGCTTATTACCCGGAAGCCGCCACCGCGAAATTCAATCTTTGTGGCCAGCATTTGTAACAGCCGCGCGTATGTTGCGCCAGCAAATGCCACAGCTGCAGGTGATCGTCCCAACCTTACCGCATTTAAAAACAATGCTTTCGCAAGTGCCAAACGATTTTGTTATCATGGATGATCGCGCCGATAAATATACCGCCTTTCAGTGCAGCACCGCAGCCTTGCATGCCAGTGGTACAGTGGCGCTGGAGCTGGCTTTGTGCGGCACGCCCATGGTAACCGCCTATAAAGTGAACCCGGTCACCGCATGGCTGGCGGCGCGTCTGTTAAAGACGCAATTCGTCAATCTGGTGAATATTTTGGCAGGTAAACCGATTGTGCCGGAATTGTTGCAAGAGCAGGCGACGGCAGAGAATTTTTCTATTGCATTGCAAGCAATTTTTTATGATCCAAACGTACAAACCAAGTCGTTGAAAGCCATTGCAGAAACGCTTAAAGAGAATGCCCAGCATACAGCAGCGGGTTTTATAAACGATGCGCTGGTTGGGAATAGTAATCGTAATTAAGACTATTAGCCTAGAATGGGTAAGACATGCATACTAATCAAGCACAAACAAGCGTTCTTGATATTCGATCCAACCAGACGCAAATAACGATTTCCATTCCGTCCGAGAATGTTGGGTTTATCAATGAAAACGGTAATTTGCAAAAAATAGTGGACTGCCTGAAAAGCAAAGAGTTACGTATCAATTTAATGTGCCTGAACGCACGGGATCTTCGGGTCTATGTGGACCGGTGGGGACAACGAGTCGATGAAGCGGGCTATGAGCTGCAAAAAAGCGGTTTTGAGTATTCAAGTGAATCAGGCTACGTGTTTTTTGATATAACGGAACCCAATGAAACGCTGCTAAGCGAACTTGTGAATGAAGGCGAACACATCTTCCATCAGCAAGCGGATCAAAAGATGCAGCTTATCATGCGCTTGAAGCGTTAGTTTTAGCGCTTATCCATCGGAATAAAGCTGCGTTTGGCTGGGCCGGTATAGATCTGGCGCGGACGTCCGATCTTCATGCCGGGATCTTCAACCATTTCTTTCCATTGCGCGATCCAGCCAACCGTACGGGCCAAAGCGAATAGCACAGTGAAAAGTTTGGTCGGGAAACCGACAGCATCCAGAATGATGCCGGAATAGAAGTCGACGTTCGGGAACAATTTGCGCTCGACGAAATAGGGGTCTTCCAAAGCAATACGTTCCAGTTCCATCGCCAGTTTCAGGCGCGGATCGTTGTCCTTGCCCAGCTCGTGCAGAACGGCATGGCAATTGGCGCGGATAACTTTGGCGCGCGGGTCATAGTTTTTATAGACGCGGTGACCAAAGCCCATCAGCTTGAACGAATCGTTCTTGTCTTTGGCGCGTTTGATAAATTCAGGGATGCGGTCGGCGGAACCGATTTCATCCAGCATGCGCAGCACGGCTTCATTGGCGCCGCCATGGCTGGGACCCCACAGGGTTGCAATACCGGCGGCGGAACAGGCATAGGGGTTTGCACCCGATGAACCGGCCAGACGTACTGTCGAGGTCGAAGCGTTTTGTTCGTGATCGGC
>CAYRRF010000077.1:0-7478 GCA_964426595.1 uncultured Bdellovibrionales bacterium
CTCGAGATCTTTTTGCAAACGGTGGTCGCCGCCGCGATATTGCGCGGGCTGTGGCGCTTTGTGCAGCTTACGCGGCAGAGCCCCGAATATTTTGTGTGCCTGATCGACGACGCGCGCGTGCTCGACAGCGCCGCTGGCCACCAGCACCATGTTGTTCGGCGCGTAATGCGTATGAATAAACTCCATCAGCGTGTCGCGCGGCATATTTTGAATGGTTTCAACCGTACCCAGGATGCTCCAGCCCAGCGGATGATCGCCGTACGCCGTTACTTGCGCATTCATCCCCACCAGCGACGAAGGGTCATCCATATACATGCCTATTTCCTGAATGACCACGCCGCGCTCTTTTTTCAGATCTTCTTCGGGGAAAGTGGGGTTGAGCAGTAAATCGCTGGTGATATCGATACCTAAGGACACGTCTTCTTGCATGACGCGCGCGTAATAGGCGGTGATCTCGTTCGAGGTATAGGCGTTCATATAGCCGCCGACATTTTCAATCTGCTTGGCAATTGTCAGCGCATCGCGGGTGGTGGTACCTTTAAACACCATATGTTCGAGGAAATGCGCAACGCCATTATTCGCCGCAACCTCATAGCGGCTGCCCGCCTTGTTCCAGAGGCCGACCGTCACCGTCTTGACCGCATCGACGCGATCGGTGGCAATCGTCAGACCATTATCCAATATTGTGATTTGAGTTGTTTCGTTCATGCGCTACGCCATTCGTTAGAGTTCTTATTTTTGGCATACCTACAAAAAGCTGGCAAGCTCTTTATTGAAGAATTGCATGAATACTCATGTCTGATGGCATCAGGTCTTGTATATCTGACATTTGCACAAAAAGAGCGCAATTTGATGTAAAAAGTTTTTGCGCATAGCACTGGACTTCTTCGTGCTTTATTCCTTCAAGCGCTTCGATTTCCTTCAAAGGCTGATATATTTCGTTCGACCACATTAATCTGCTGGCATTTTTTTCGGCATAGCTGTTGGAAAAGGGTCTCTCTAATTCTTCTTCTATCCTCTTCCTGTTTATGATACTCTTGATGTTATACTGTTCTTTTGATTTTAATGCTTCTATACCTTCTGCAGCTGCAAGCGAAGCCTTGGCCGCGCGGTCGACAGGGCATTGAAAAAAGACCATCAATAGTCCAGCATACTTTGTTGACCAGTTGTCAAAACCGTAGTAATACAAGCCCTGATCTTTGTATAGCTTATTAGCAAGAATGCTTCGCTCTGACGACGCTTGAAATGTTATAACCTCATCCATTAGTCGCGTACGCAAGGGGTTCTGTCGGGCCGAGGATGGGAAGCTCATACTAAATACAGCGCTGTCGCTATCATCTGCGATCTTATCATGGATCGCTTCCGGTTGGAATGTGGGCTTTACAATATCGGTTGGCTTTAGTCGTTTAGTTTTCGAAAACCAGTTCTCAATAGTACAAACCGTTTGATCTTTATCAAAGGGCCCTGCTAGGCTAAGGATAATATTCTCAGGAACATATTTCGTCTCGTAGTGAGTCATTAACTGATCGTACGTTATTTTCTCAACGATGTCCTGTCTCCCTGCCCACTTGTTAGTAATGGGGTGCCCCCCCAACGCATTCTTTCTTGCTCTCACTATAGCCCAATCAAAATTACTGATCATATCGTCAAATTCTCTTAGTATACGGGCACGCTCTTGTTCTACTGTTTGTGTAGTAAATTTGGGGCGTGCTAAAAAAGAACAAAGCTCCTTAAGGGCTCCTTCTTTATATTCAGGTAAAATATTACTATAATAGTATTGTGTTTTTTCTTCTCCTGTGTGTGCACCGTGACTGTGCGATCCTTCTATAGATAATTCTTCTGGAATATCGGCTATCACATGCTCTAAAAAATGGCTGATACCGGGTGTGTCACCATCGTCTTGCGCGCCTACACAAACATGCCCATATATGCTGGATAGCTGTGTATATTTCGTGGTGCGTTCATCAATCACGACGCGCAGACCATTATCCAGCGTATAGAGAAAAACCTGTTCGTGGGGCTGTTCGATTTTCATGGCCCAGATGATATGGCAAGACAGTGCGCGCGTCAAGGATTTTATCCCCTATACAAAGTACATTTTCCCCCTTAATATATTTACATATTATACGCTGTGGGGAGTGTGTCGTCACCTTATAAACGAGCCCTAGTCCGTCGCTTCCGGATACATCCCGCGCTCGGCTACGGGGTCGGCAATCTTGCCGTCTTCTCCGCCACCCGACGCTTCTTCGCGGGGACCGCTGGCAACGAAACCGATGATCAATAATGCCAGCGCCAGCGCATACCACGTCAACGCATATTGCGCGTGTCGGTTGTGTGTCGGGCTGGGGAACTGGCCGCCGATCGGATAGTCGCTGCTCTCGGCGTTACGCAGCTCATACAAGACAAACGGCGCCATCTTCTGCACGCCGATTTCATGTTGCAATGCTGTCATGTCCAGCCACGTCCACAAACCACGGCTGGGAATATTCTCGGGTGTTTGCCATGGTTTCTTTTCGGGCGGAATCCAGCCCACGCCCTGCACCTGCACTTTTTCACCTTCGCGCGGCGGCAGCATCGCCTGCCCGTCGGGAATAAAACCGCGATTGACCAGCACGACCTGTTGATCGGGTAGTTGCAACGGAACCAGCCACTGATATCCGACCTGTCCTTCATAGGTGCGCGGGATTAATTTGAAAGCATGCAGTCCCAGCCATTGCCCTTGTATAACCAGCGGCTGATATTCTTTTTTCGCCCATTCTTCGGTGCTTTGCGGCCATTTTTGCGTCAGATCTGCCAGCGGCGCCTGCATCTGGGTTTTGATTTGAGTAATAAAGGCATTTTTTTCATGCAGCCGTATGACTTGCCATGTCCCCAGCCCCATCAGCACGGCCACGCCTGTGGCCACCACGATTATTATTGCTTTGTGCGGGCGACGCGAGCGGACAAATTCCCGCACCCGGTCCCATGCTTTGCGAAAACGTCCCGGCGCTTTCGTCGTCGCGCCCGCCGGGGCTTCTGGGGTTTGGGGATCGGTCATTAACCGCCGAACCAATACACCGCAACAAACAGGAACAACCAGACGACATCGACAAAGTGCCAATACCAGGCCGCGGCTTCAAAGCCGAAATGGTCCTGGGGCTTATAATGATCCTGCAGCGCGCGATAGAGCGAAACGCACAGAAACACCGTCCCCAGAATCACGTGCAAGCCGTGAAAGCCTGTGGCCATGTAAAAGGTCGAGGCAAAAATCGTCTCTTTAAAACCAAACTCGGCGTGATGGTATTCGAAAGCCTGGAAGCAGGTGAATAACAGGCCCAAACCGATTGTCGCCACCAGACCCCGTATCATATCGCGCTTGTTGCCCTCGATCAGCGCTGCATGTGCCCAGGTAATGGTGCAGCCCGACAGCAACAAAATCATCGTCATCATAAACGGCATATCAAACGGATTAATCGTGTGAATTGTTTTCGGCGGCCAGATAAAGCCGATGGCTTCGGTTGGCACCAGCGCGGCGTTAAAGAACGCCCAGAAGAAGGCCGCAAAGAACATGATCTCCGAGGCGATGAAAAGCAGCATGCCATAGCGGAATCCCATCTTGACGACAGCGCTGTGCGCGTGTTCGACACTGGCTTCGCGAATAATGTCGCGGAACCACAAACCGGCCAGCGTGAACAAAACAGCCGCCGCTAAAATGACCCAATGCCCGGCCAGTGTGCCATGCATTGCCATCGCCGCCGTCAGCGCTAGGCCCCCAGCCGCAAAAGCGGACAAAAGCGGCCACGGGGACGGACGCACAATGTGATACGGGTGCGGCTTGCCTGTATTGCCATAGGTAATTTGTTCGGCCATAAAATGCTCCTTCAGTTGGGCTTCTATATAACGCTTTTACACAGCGAATGGTCAAGAGAGGGTTAAATCCTGTGCCACGGGGGCCTGCTCTTGTACAGCTCCTGTTTGCTGCCAAGCGGTGATCATAAATCCATAAAGCTCGGGCGCGTAGCGGCGCAACAGTCCAATACCCATCGTAGCTGCTGTTGTGGCGAGGTTACGTGCTAGTGGTGTTGTGTGATCTTGGCGCACCATAAAGCTGTCGATTGCCGTCTGTACACTGCGTGACTCCGATATGCCACCAGGCTCGTAATCAGATACTGGAAACCCCGTATAAAGTGGTCGCCGCACGTGGGGAGCGTAATTTAAAAAGAAGTCCAGATCCGCTGTTATGCGGTATTTGAGATTATAGTGCTGCCCACCCAGCGTATCGCGCCTGAAAAGCATAGATTGATGACGTGTATTCATGTGGTCTAGCTTTGGTGTGAAGGGTGTTGCGCGCCGTAAAAAACGGCCTTGGCGCAAGGTGTCGCCATAAACAAAATCTGTGTCTGGAGAGTTTTCTATCAAGGCTGCTATATTTTGCAGCGTCGTGGGCGAGCTATAGGCATCACCGGCGTTCATAAAAGAAATAAAGCGTCCCGTAGCGTGCTCAATTCCTATATTCATGGCTTCATAGATGCCGCCGTCAGGTTGTGACTGGCTCCATGAAATAATATCTTGTTTAGTCTCGATCATGTCGCGTATGTGCTGTGTGCGGCGGCTGCCATTTACAACGATCCACTCTACTTCACTTCGATCTATTTGTTGATTGGCTACGCTTGTGGCTGTTCGTTCGAAACTCTGTGGGTTGTCGCTTGCAATAGTGATAACGCTAAACAATTTCATTTTTTATGAATAGCTCAATATCCCGTTTTATGCAAGACTATTTCGACTGCAGGGACTTTTCAAAGGCCTGATCGAAGCGGGGGGTGTTGGCCGGGTAAAACGTATAAGACAGGGTGATATCGGTAACATCGTCCATATCCGGGTCATCGGCGATTTTCGGATCGACAAAAAATACCACGGGAAAATGGGCCGTCTTTCCCGGGGCCAGGCGCTGTTGGGCGAAGCAAAAGCATTGCGTTTTCACAAAATACTTCCCGGCCTTGTCCGGCGTAACATTATAGAGCGCTGTACCAGTTGTCGGCTGTGCGCTTTGGCTGGTGGCTTGAAAACTGATAAAGCCCTGCTGGCCAACATTGACGATAACGCGGCGCTTTTCCGGGGCAAACTCCCACGGCAGGCCGGAATCCGTACGCGCATCGAAAAAGATAGTAATTTTTCGCTGCAGTATTTTTTGCGGTGCGTGTGCTGCCACCTGGGTGGTGCCATCATAGCCTGTGACGCGGCAGAAAAGCTTGTAAAGCGGCACAGACGCATAGGCCAGAGCCACCATACCTGCCACCGTCATCACCACGGCCGCAGCCATGCGTCGGTTGCGCTGGGCGAGCGTTTTCATCCGTGCTGCGTGGTAACTTTGATGATCGTCACGCAAAACAGCACCACGATAACCGCCAGCAACACCAGCAACGTGGTGCGGTTTTTGGCTTTTTTAGTGGTGTGCAGGGGCGTGATCGGCATTATAAAATCCTGTCGGCTATTACCAGCGAAAAAATAAGGAATAAATACAAAATCGAATAGGCAAACATCTGTCGCGCGGCTTTTTCGGATTTCAGACGCATGACTTGCAATGCGCTCAAGGCAAATAATCCGCTCAAAGTAAACGCGCCCCAAAAATACAAGCGGCCCGCGTCGCCCAGCAAGGTGGGCAATACCGACACCGGCCAGAGCAACAATGTATAGACCAGCATCGCGCGGCGAGTGTAAGCGGCGCCCTTAACGACGGGCAGCATCGGCACATGCGCGCGGGCATAGTCCGCATTACTATAGAGGGCCAGCGCCCAGAAATGCGGCGGCGTCCACAGGAAGGTAATTAAAAAATACAAAAGCGGCTCAATCGAAACACTTCCGGTTACGCACGCCCAGGCAATGATCGGCGGAAAAGCGCCCGCCGCGCCACCAATGACGATATTTTGCGGCGTACGGCGCTTGAGATAGGTTGTATAAAAAATCGCGTAAAACCACTGGGCAAACACCAGCACGGCGGCAGCAATCCAGTTGATCGTCACGCCCATAAAGAACGTCGACAGGAACATCAGCACCAGCGCAAAATCCCGTGCGTCTTCTGGAGCAATCTTGCCTGCGGGAATGGGGCGTGCGCGCGTGCGCGTCATCAGCGCGTCAATATCGCGGTCATACCACATGTTATAAGCCCCGGCAGCTCCGGCGCCGATACTGAGAAAAACAATCGCTAGTACAGCCAGCAACGGATGGATATGCCCCGGAGCAGCTACCATTCCCGCAATGCCGGTGAAAACAACCAGCGTCATGACGCGCGGCTTAAGCAGCGCAATATAATCGCGTACCGTGGCCGTTGTACCTGTGTGTGCAAAGGGGATCGTCGAGGATTGCATTGTCAAACTATAGCGGAAACTGTGTGCAATTAAAGCTTTTTACGCCGCCATAAGACAAAAAGAATAAAAACTGTGTTTTGTATGATGATGGATACGGCATAGAGCGTGTTAACCCAGATAAAGCGCTCGGTAGCCAAAAGCGCTAGAAAACATTGTATAATAGCCCACAGATAGCTTTGTAGGGTTTCCTCGTGGGGCTTAAGCCAGGATTTGCGAAAGGTTGGGATAAAGGCGATGGCCTCAATGCCGATCAGCCAGATAACCGACCATAGCGGATCGTTAGTCATGCGCCATAGGGGGATGGCTAATAATGCCCCGATAAAACAGCCCCAATCGCTGCGGGTGATTTGCCGCTCACCCACGAAATAGGCCAGCACGCAATACACGAAACATTTTACAGCAAAAAAGCCCGTTACCCATGCGCCGGGGCCGGCGCCGTTGATGTAGAGCGCATAAAAGATGATCGAAGCGCTTAAGC
Source organism: uncultured Bdellovibrionales bacterium (assembly GCA_964426595.1). GTDB lineage: Bacteria > Pseudomonadota > Alphaproteobacteria > Micavibrionales > SZUA-601 > JAQGJA01. Next base: position 6,823 of record CAYRRF010000077.1, read on the forward strand.
ACCAAATGCACCACGTAAAAAAGTGTGGTTTTGTGGTGCCGCGCAGACAATCTCGAATATAGGGATAGGCAGAAACAACGCTTAACGCGATAGAGATGATCGCGCTAAGCTCTTTGCTGAAAAAGAACACCTACTTGACCGTCGGCTGTGTCTCGAACTGATGGAATGGAACCGGGCTGGGCAATGTCCACTCGAGCGTCGTAGCGCCTTCACCCCAGGGGTTGGCGGCCGCTTTCTTGCCAAAGCACAAGGTCCAGAACACAATGCCCAGCCAGAACACGACAGACACGCCGGTAATCGCTGCGCCTACCGAGGACACATAGTTCCAGCCGGCATAAATGTCTGGATAATCTGGAATGCGGCGCGGCATCCCGGCCAGTCCTAGGAAATGCTGTGGGAAGAATACCAGATTAACACCCACAAACGTCAGCCAGAAATGCAGCTTGCCCGCCCATTCCGGATATTGACGGCCGCTGATTTTGCCGATCCAGTAATACCAGCCTGCAAACAGTGCGAATACGGCGCCTAAAGAAAGAACATAGTGGAAGTGCGCGACGACGTAGTAAGTATCGTGCAACACAATATCCATCCCGGCATTGGCCAACACCACACCGGTGACGCCACCTGTTGTAAACAGCACGATAAAGCCTAAAGCC
>CAYRRF010000078.1:0-6404 GCA_964426595.1 uncultured Bdellovibrionales bacterium
ATTCCAGACTCATCGAACATCTCGCTTGCGATGCAAATAGTTTCTTTCCAATCATCCGTTTCCCATGGCACCGTAACGATCTCGGTGATGCCAGCTTGGATAATCGCTGCCGCGCAACGTGCACAGGGATGAAACGGCCATACATACAAGGTATAACCTTTCAGCGGCTCGCGTGCATGCAAGATGGCATTCATCTCGGCATGCACCACCATTTCCAGCTTGAGATCGCGATCTGCATAGCGTTCCAGGGAATCGTCGACACCGCGGGGAAAGCCGTTGAAGCCCATGCTGGCCACGGTTTTGTCCGGACGCACGATCACCGACCCGACTTTTTTGCCGGGGTCGCGCGACCAGCCCGCAATATGCTGGGCCAGAGCCAGAAAACGTTGATGCCAATGCAGTTTCATGCCCTTGTTTAACACGCCCCTGCTTGCGAAAACAATAGGCGTTGCGCCTTCCGGCACCCTCGGGAGATGTGTGTAATATGTATTATACAGAAGCCTTGGAACCCGGGCCTTTTCCTGTCACAGTCATAGCCGATGAACATTCTTATTCTTTCCCAATTCGCAGGGTCCTCGAAACACGGCATGGTGTTTCGCAACTATGCCTGGGCACGCGAATGGGTCAAACAAGGCCATACCGCCACCATCATCACCTCGAGCTTTGCACACGCGCGCAGCGTCAATCCTTCGCTTCCGGCACGCCGCATCCACGAAGAAATGATTGACGGTGTCCGTTATATCTGGGTCTGGGGCAACCGCTACAAGGCCCAAGGCGCGCTAGGGCGTCTTTTTTCGATGGCCTTGTTTACGTTACAATGTTTCTTTTTGCCGTTGCCTCTGGAGAAACATTACGATGTCGTCATCGCTTCTTCGGCGCATCCTTTAACGATTTTTCCGGCCTGGCGTCTGGCACGGCGCTACCGTGCAAAGCTTGTCTTTGATATACGCGATCTATGGCCCCTCAGCCTGATGGAATTGGGCGGTCATTCGGCCCGCAATCCCGTCATCCGCATCATGGATTGGGCAGAAAAATTCGCCTGTCGCCACGCGGATCTGGTGACCGCCGTTCCTCATGCCTGTGAAACATATCTCCAACAACAAGGTCTGCCACCGGGACGTTTTCTGGCGATTGGCAACGGGTTTATTCCCGAAGAAATGCAAGACAATCCCCTTCCCCAAGGCCATCGTAACTATCTACAACGTTTGCAGGACCGGGGAACTTTTATCGTGGGTTATGCCGGATCGATCGGTTTGGCCAATGCCATGCATTTTCTTGTGGCAGCCCTGCCCAATGCAGATGAAAGAATCCATGCTGTTTTAATGGGGCATGGTGCGTGTGTAAGTGATCTCCAAGAGCAAGCGCGGCAGCTTGGGATTAGCCATCGCGTTCATTTCCTCGATCCTGTTTCCCGCGATCAGGTTCCGGACTTTTTACGGCGTGTGGATATTGCTTATATCGGCTTGCTTAATAAATCCATCTATCGCTTTGGGACCAGCCTGACGAAAATCAATGACTATATGTGGTCTGGAAAGCCTGTTCTTTATTCCGGCAACGATCCCGGCAATGCCGTGGAACGCAGCGGTGGGGGACTTTTGTGTCCCGCCGAAGATGTCGAGGCTTTGCGCCGAACCCTTGATAAAGCTGCCGCTATGCCGGCGGATGCACTTCAGGCGATGGGACAAAAAGGCCGGGCGTGGGTCTTGGAAAACCAGCTTATCTCCAAGCACGTCCAAGCTATTACGCGTGCTTTGGGGCTAGAATAATTCCCACCACCCACCAGAAAAGAATGGCGCTAAAGTTGCTGAAAAAGCTCATCGAGCCGACGACCGGCCAAATCAATGTTGCGAGCGCCACCGCGCATCCCAAATGCACATAGTATTCGGAGAGCGGCGTTTCGGCGGCACGTAACCTCGTCCAGACCTGTTGCACCCACAACCCGATCAATCCTACAAACAACGCCAGTCCGATGACGCCTGTGGCGGCCAACCATTCAATATAAATATTGTGCGGATGGCGCGTGCATTTCAATTCAACCATATCGCGGTTTTCATTCAAAAACCCGCTCGCCTTGCCAAGCTGTTCGCACATGGGCACGTAATTGGCCAAACCGATTCCCATGACCGGAGAACGCTTCCATGCAATCAACCCATTCGTCCAGACAGCCACATAGCCCGAACGCGACAGATTGCTGACGATATCGCCCGTATTGGAAACAATGCGTTCGTGCAGCGTCGGAACCAAAAAGATCATGGCAATTGCCGTTACCGCCCCAACCACCGAGGTAATCGCCAGCGGCACACGTAAGCCCCGGGCGCCGATCATAAATAGCAATGTGCCCAAACCAAAGAGAGCCAAGGAAAAACGCTCGCCGGTGATCAAAATCGTGATACCGATAAAGGCCGCAAACAGGATCGCAAGCACCATACGTTTTACATCCTTTGTACCGCGCATCGCCCACGCAAAAGCAAAACCGATGGCTGGCCACACCAGACGTTCCAAATACACCCCGGCAACCATTTTATTGAATGGTCCCGTCAAGCGCCCCTGATAGTCGGGTTTGATGCGTCCACTTAAACTTGTACCGAAATGAAACTGCCACAGCGTATCTATCGCCACCGCTGTCAGCAAAAGAATCAACCCCACGGCCAGATATTTTTGTGTGCGCAGAGGCGGTAAAATCCACGCCGAAAAAGCCATCGCGAATAACGGAAAACGATACCACGAGACAGCGCTTTGCAACGCTTCGGCTTTATCAAAATCAGCGCACAAAGCCGATAGGATCATGTACGCGCACGTGACGCTTGCCCACAGAAACCATTTTGTCTTGATCCATTCCCAGGAACGCGCATAGGCGGAATACCCCACGAACAGGAGGGAAACCACGCCCATCAGGCCATCGGCCAGGCCGCGTCCCAAAATTAAGGCTACGGGAACAGCCAGGCTAAGCAGCATGGCGATACGATAAAGGGAGTTATCCACAGATAAAGTGCGCGCGGGTGACATGCCCCTGCATAGCATGTTTTCCCCTTGAATACAGGGGGTTATTTTTGTATTGAACGCGGCCGGGCGTTTGGGGTAGTATACCCGGCAATGACGTATGATGTTGCCGCCTTTTATCGTTTTACACCGCTGACGGATCTGCCTGAACTCCAAGCGCAGATCAAAGCGTTTTGCGTGGCGCGGAATATTATCGGTATTATCCTGCTGGCCCCGGAAGGCATCAACAGCACCATCGCCGGCAGCCCCACCGAATTGCGTGAAACGATCGATTATCTGGATCAACTGATCGGCATCCGCTGCGACACTTTAGGCGAATTGAAATTCTCGCACGCCGAGAAGAAGCCTTTCCGCAAGCTGCGGGTTCGCCTCAAAAAAGAGATTGTGACCATCAAAGCGCCCGAAGCCGATCCGAACAAACATGTCGGCACCTATGTCTCGCCCGCCGAGTGGAACAAACTTATTACGGACCCCGAAGTATTGCTCTTGGATACGCGCAATACGTACGAGACGTCTTTAGGCATTTTCAAGAACGCTGTCGATCCCCGGATCGAAATCTTCAGCGAGTTTCCCGACTACGTGCAAAAACATCTCGATCCAAAAAAACATACAAAAGTTGCAATGTTCTGCACGGGCGGTATACGCTGCGAAAAGGCCTCGGCTTATATGCTGGCACACGGCTTTCAGGAAGTATATCACCTCAAAGGCGGGATTTTAAAATACCTCGAAGATGTGCCCCAGGAAGACAGCTTGTGGGATGGATCCTGCTTTGTCTTTGACCGCCGCGTCAGTCTGGAACACGGGCTGGAAGAAGACAAAGAAGCCCAGGCCCTTGTCGCCGCACAAGCCGCGTATCCGTTGCGATGACCACGGTTACGACTTCTTCCACTCCCATTCCTGATAATATTGTAACATCCTATGACGTGGCCAAATCATTGGCCATTGTTCTGATGTTGGCCGATCACATCGGATTTTATTTCTTTCCTGAGGCCCTTTGGTTACGTGCGCTTGGCCGCTTATGCGTTCCACTGTGGTTCTTTCTGATCGGTTACAGTCAATCCCAACGCCTGCCGTACCGATTCCTTATCGGAGCTGTTTTATTAGTACTTGTGGACGGTGTTCTAGGGCGACCCCTGTTGCCCCTTAATATTCTTTTCACGATGATTCTTATTCGTTTAATCCTGCGTCCAATGATGCACCTTATTGGCCGACGCCCCGTGCTTATTTATCTGCTATGTTTCGTGGGGGGCGGGCTTCTTTACCTACCCACCAATTACGTGATCGAGTATGGGACGATTGGGTTACTGCTTGCGATGATCGGTTATATGACCCGCGCACGCACTTATTACGGTGAAGCATTACTGCTTAATACCGCTTTTATCGTTCTTACACTCACCGCTTTAGACACGTATCTCAGCTTTAATTTCCCTTGGCCGTTACAAAGCTTTGTAACGGCTGGATTCGCGATAGGGATGAGCACAATGATTTATTTTTTCCCCCGCCCCCTATCATTTCCCTACCTGGAAGCTTCCCGTATATTACGAATTTCCCTGCAATTCATGGGGCGGCGGACGCTGGAAATCTACGTCGCGCATCTGGCGCTTTTTAAAATCGTGAAATATTTTCTATTCCACTAATTTTTGCCACCAACCGCGTTTAGCCTCTGGTTCGGAAGACGATTCTGCGACAGGACCCGGTGCGGTGTTAGCATGCTGCGGTGCTGGCGCGGATTCATACGTTCTTTCTGGTCCCGCACCTTCGCCTTGCGACGCTTGTTGCACCCCGTCATTACCATTGCCGCCACGACCATTACGGTTGCGACGGTCGCGATATTGCCCACCACGTCCACGACGACGACGCCCGCCGCGTTCACCGCGCTCGCGCCCTTCAGAAGGATTGCGCACAGCGTTTTCACCGACTTCACGTCCGCTGATCGTAATCGGTACCGTGCCATCAAATGCATCTACGGGGGCGCCTTCGGCAATCAGGATCGACACGACGTTGCCATAGGCATCGGCGCTTTCCGGAACGGTTTCATCCAAGTTTGGACGTGGCCCGCGATTGCGACGATCACGATAGTTCCCGCGACCGCGGCGACCGCGTTGCGGACGATAGGAATCGCCAGGATCCATATCGCTGAAATCATCGCGATCATCATCCAGACGCTCGTCTCCTCCGCCTATCAACGGTTCGTTATCGCCGTTTTCTTCTTCTATAATATCATCCGTACCTTCGACTTCTGGCACGGGCAATTGATCAATGCGCGTTTTCGGAACCGGCGTACCTTTTTCAATTTGAAGATCAAAGTCATTCGGTTTCATCTTCTCTTCGACGCGGATCGAGATGCGGCAACCAAAGAATTCTTCGATACGATACAGATCGTTGCGCTTGTGATTGAGAATATATAAAGCGACCGATTCCGGCACATTGGCTGTAATGGCCACGGCACGACCCTTGACGGCCTCGGCTTCAACGGCGCGCATAGCAACCACGGCCGCTGATTCCGTTGTACGGATCAGACCTGTCGCATTGCAATGCTCGCAGGGCCCGAAATGTGTTTCGGTAAGGCTGGGGTGCAGGCGCTGACGCGACAATTCCAGCAATCCAAAGCCCGAAATACGACCGATTTCAATACGGGCGCGATCTTCGGCCATGGCTTCGCGCAGACGGCGTTCGACCTTGGCATTGTGACGTCCCGACTCCATATCAATAAAGTCAATCACCACCAGGCCACCCAAGTCACGCAAGCGCAGCTGGCGTGCGATTTCTTCTGCCGCTTCCAGGTTGGTTTTCAGCGCGGTGTCGTCAATGTGACGTTCGCGCGTGGCGCGGCCCGAGTTAACGTCGATCGAAACCAACGCTTCTGTCGGGTTGATAATGATATAACCGCCCGAACGCAAATCGACGCGCGGGTTAAAGATATCGGCAATTTGTTTCTCGATATTATAGCGCTGGAACACCGGAACCAGCGGATCACGATAGAACTGCACGCGTTTGGCATGCGCGGGCACCATCTGGCGCATAAAGCTTTTGACTTTCTTATAGCCCTCTTCACCCGCAACGATAATTTCCAGTGTATCACGGCTGTATAAGTCGCGAATGGCGCGTTTGAAAATATCCGCTTCTTCATAAATCAAGGCGGGTGCTACCGATTGCATCGTCTCGCGGCGAATTTCATCCCACAAACGCAACAGATATTCCAAATCGCGTTTGATCTCGGTGCGCGTCCGCGTCATACCCGCCGTACGCACGATTACCGACATGCCTTCGGGCACTTCCATCTCGGCCAGCAATTCTTTCATTTTGCGGCGGACGTTCGGATCCGTGATCTTGCGGCTGACACCACCACCACGCGGGCTGTTGGGCATCAATACACAGTAACGTCCCGGCAACGAGATATACGT
>CAYRRF010000078.1:6414-7447 GCA_964426595.1 uncultured Bdellovibrionales bacterium
GGGCGGCGTTTAATCACTTCCTGAACTTGGTAACGGCGGCGCATACGGCCAAAGCGGCGCGCGCGCTGTTCCTGTTCGACATCTTCTTCCGCGCCACCCACCTGCTCGACTGTATTGTCCTGGACAATTTCGACCATGTTCGGCGCTACCGGCAAGACCTCTTCTGTCCCCACAACCTCGGCGGTAACGGCTTCCGTTACCATGACCGGCTCGGCTTCCAGCGGCATCGGCGCTTCGACCGGCGTCGTCTCATCCCCGGCCACAGGGCTGTCGGGTTGTTCGATCATCGGCTGCGGCTGGTGCGCCGGGTCGACTGACTCGTCTTCATCTTCCTCCGACCAGCCGGCTTCTTCGGCCAGCAAAGCCTCGCGGTCCTCGATCGGGATACGATAGTAATCGGGGTGAATCTCGGCAAAGGCCAAAAAGCCCTGGCGATTGCCGCCATACTCGACAAAGCACGCCTGCAAGCTGGGCTCGACGCGCGTTACCTTGGCCAGAAAAATATTACCTTTAATTTGCTTTCGGGCGATCGAGTCAAAATCGTAACTCTCTAAACGGTCGCCGCTCAGCAGCGCCACGCGGGTCTCTTCCGATTGCGTGGCGTCAATTATCATCTTCTTATTAGACATTCAAACTCTCCAAACGTTGTCATTGCACACAACCGGCTGGGAAGAGTTAACGTTTGTTACATCGGTACGATGTCAGGGCTTGCGTCCGTTAAACTATCGGCGCAGGAATAATCCCTGTTCGTCTGGGCGGCCTAGATCCCCTGAATACGCTCGCGGGCAAGGGGAAATAAACATGATCAGCAGCCACCTATTAAAGAATGTAACTCGTATATACTTCGACCGGTTGGGTCGCGCCGGGGACGGTGGGCCGCAAAACGTTAAAACCTCACGCCGCCCTGTCCTCAGCAAAACCTGTAGACTGGGAGTGTAACCGAAAGCCCACCCCCATTGCAACATCTAAAAGGTTAATTTATTAACGATAATACCGTTGACGGGGGTGAGCTATATGTATATATTAGCGCTAT
>CAYRRF010000079.1:0-7390 GCA_964426595.1 uncultured Bdellovibrionales bacterium
CTCCCATTATAGCACAATCACAGGGCCGAATCAAAGAAAATGGGAGGTTGCCGTGGAACAATACCAGCGTTTACTCGAGACCGTTCGCCGTTTTGGCACCGACAAGTCCGACCGTACCGGTACCGGCACCCGCAGCATCTTCGGCTACCAGATGCGTTTTGACCTCCAGGCCGGGTTTCCTTTGGTTACGACCAAAAAAGTGCATACGAAATCGATTATCCACGAATTGCTGTGGTTCTTACAAGGTGACACCAATATCAAATACCTTAAAGATAACGGGGTACGCATATGGGACGAATGGGCAGATGCCAACGGCAATCTGGGCCCTGTCTATGGTCATCAATGGCGCAGCTGGCCGACACCCGACGGCAGCACGATCGACCAAATATCGAATCTGATCCACATGATTAAAACCAATCCCGATTCGCGCCGCCTGATCGTATCGGCATGGAATGTCGCCGACATTGATAAAATGAAGCTGCCGCCCTGCCACTGCCTGTTCCAGTTCTATGTGGCTGATGGCAAATTATCGTGCCAGCTCTATCAGCGCAGTGCGGATATTTTCCTCGGCGTGCCTTTTAATATCGCTTCGTATGCCTTGCTGACGCATATGATCGCCCAAGTCTGTGATCTGGATGTCGGCGACTTTGTGCACAGCTTTGGGGATGCACATATCTATAATAATCACTTCGAACAAGTGGATTTGCAATTATCGCGCCAGCCTTTCCCGTTGCCGCGCCTGCGCCTTAATCCGGATGTCAAAGATATTTTCGCGTTTCACTTTGACGATATCCAGATTGAAAACTATCAGTGCCACGAGACCATCAAAGCCCCCGTGGCCGTGTAATGCGTCTTTCGCTGATTGCCGCCGTCGATAAAAACCACGTCATTGGCCAAGATGGTCGCCTGCCCTGGCATCTGCCAGAGGATTTTGCGTGGTTCAAAAAGATAACCATCGGCAAGCCCGTTATCATGGGGCGCAAAACGTTTGAAAGCATCGGCCGCCCCCTGCCCCAACGAACCAATATCGTTATCAGCCGCCACGCACACGGCACGCCGGGTGTAACATGGGTCACCTCCCTGGAAGCAGCTTTAACAGAGGCGCACCACCAGCAAGCAGAAGAAATCATGGTCATTGGTGGCGGTGAAATTTACCGCCAAGCCCTTCCCCATGCGGATCGCCTTTATTTAACCGAGGTGGATATCATCGTGAGCGGTGACAGTTTTTTTCCCGACTTTCGTGCACACGAATGGCAACGCACAGTTCTTGCCACTCACGCACCGCAGGACACAAAGCCGGGATTTACAATTGTACAATATGATCGACGGAATTCCTGACGATTACTCGCAGCCGAAATTCAAAAAGCCAGGAACATGCACAGGGAGACGTTTTTGTTCTTCGGCCACAGGCGACAGGGATTCAGTGCCCAGCATCTTATTGCTGATAAAATCCGCAAGCTTATCCACTTTCTTTTTCCCCCACAGTGCATACACAGCAGCGCTTAATACAAAAAGGCCTATGCCATGAGAAAATGCGACGCCATAGTGATAATCATCACTCTGCGATCCAGGTGTGTCCGCGCCATTGCGCAAACGGCGGGTGGGCGGGATTCCTACCACATAACCAAACATTGTTGCTTTTGCGACAGTAAATAAGCCGGTCGTACCGTGCACAACACTCTTTGTACGTCTCCGAAATTCGTGCGCGTGATCGAGCGACTCCCTTTCATACGGATCAAAGTATATGTCGGTATTGTGGGGACGAATCATGGGCTCGTACATAAGGGTGCAAAATAACACACCCCTCGGTCCCTATTCAATCTTATTATGCGGCTTCGATACAGGTTAAAAAAGCCCGTTCCAGAGTGGGCTGGGACGTTTGTCCTTTCAACGCCTGCGGGGCGCCGGTAAAGGCCAGGCGCCCTTCGTGCAGCACCGCAATTGCCGGGCACATTTCTTCCAGATCGGCCAGGATATGCGAGCAGACAATAATTGTTTTGCCTTGTTTTTGCACTGCAACAATCGCCTCTTTCACCAAAATACGTGCCCGCGGATCCAGACCGCTCATCGGCTCATCCAAAATGATCAGCGGACAATTGGTCAACAGGGTAGCCATCAATCCTAATTTTTGCCGCATACCTTTGGAATAAGACGTCACGCGCCGCGGTAACGCCGCATGCTGCAGTTGCAGCAAATCAGCGGCCTGCAAAATTGCCTCGCGCGTTACTTTTCGGCCATAAATATTTTGTGTGAAATCGATAAACTCGAAACCCGTCAGAAAAGCCGGTGGTTCAAATTTTTCCGGCAAGTACGCAATTTGCTTTTTAGCTTCTGCATGGCCGGGCCGGTATCCCAGCACCAGAGCCTGCCCTGCTGTGGCTTCGCGCAGACCCAAAAGCACTTTTATCAGTGTTGTCTTGCCGGCACCATTGAGGCCGATCAAACCAAAGACAATTCCCTTGGGGATCGTAATATTGATATCGTGCAGTACTTGTGTTTTACCGTAGGCCGTTGCCAGACTGGAGATTGTAATGGCGGAAGACATGTTTTACGTGCCCGGTACGATTTGATCTGAATCCAAAAGATATTTTTGGTTGGACTGCAACGTTATATTAACCACGCGCTGGTTGGCAATATCCATCCAGCGCAAATGGACTTTATCTTTTTCGACTGTGATGCCCATGATGTGATCAGGAATATTTTTCGGGGTCACGCGCTCGTCATTCAACCATACCGTCCAGTCTTTTGGACCTTGATACACGATGCCAGCCAATGTTACCACCCGAGGACCCGGATCTTGCGGGCGGTTGGATTGATTATTCGGATCATAGGATTCTTTAGGTGCGATGAATCCTTGATTGGCACGCGCAATCGCCGCTAACTGATTAGGTGTAAAGAAAAGCGAGCTTATTTTGTCAGACGCATCGCTATCCACCGCCGCCATCACCGAAGGCGGCTGCGGTGTAATCACCTTTTCCACAGGTTTTTCCGTGGACGCAAGAATATCATTCACAGCATTCATTTTATTGGCGGCATCTTGCTGCGTACGGCTGGTCGTTTGCGCCGCATTACGCATCATCGCTGCCCCTGCCCCCGCAGCACCACTCGTAAGCGTTCCGGCGACCTGGCCCACTGTTCCCATTTCGGCCATGGATTGTGCATCAGCTGCCCCGTGAAAGAGAAAAGGACTTGCCAGCACACAAAGGCTAACAAAGGATTTTCGCTGCATCATTTTTTATCCTCCAAAGGCCTGGGCTTGGGGTGTAGGCTCCGCCACCGGCTTGTTAATAATGCTGTACCAATAAAATTCTGCGCTACCGCCTACAAAATCGACCAGCTCCTGGCGGCGCAGTTTGCTGAGCGTCATGAGATTGACCGGATCTTTGCGCTCAAAATTAACATTCGCCAAAATAACCAGCCCGCCAAATTCGTTGCGCATTCTATTGATAAAATCACGCATCTCTAAATCCGTCAGTCCTTTAAAATCGACCGAAACTTGGCTCTTTACCAGCTCTTTGTTTAATGCGTAGGATTGCGGATGCTCTACTTTTTCCTGCGGCTTGATATCATAGGTAATTCCGCGCAATCCGGCTTCGGCACGCAAGTTATCTAGGCGCGTGCGCGCGTCGATCCGATCCTGATCCAGGAAGAAGCCTTTTTGCGACAGCGTATCGTAGCGCCCTTCATTCGCAATAAGTTGTGCATATTTGCCGGGCAAATCACGAATATCGCGCACCAATCGCAATCGATCATTTTCAGCGGCATTCTTTTCCGCATTCAATGTTAAATTATCCGGCATCAAAATTTGCTGCCATGTGAAACTGGTAGCCACCACAACAATCGTTAGAAGCGCCAGAATTGTAAAACGCCGGCGACCCATCATTGCAATAAATTCTTTTAACTTTGTCATTCCGCAATCCCCGTAATCGTTATGCTGGAAGTATCTTCTTTGACCAGGCGTCCCTCGACTTTATTAGCAGCGATTTGCTCGGATACGCCCTGTACCGTTTTGTCCAAAGCCAGGTTACCCACCATCTTATCAATCACAACCGTACGTCCTGGAAATAGCGTCCGCAGCTGCTCGACAAGCTGATTTGTCAAGACGGCCGCACTTTCAATCGGAGCGTCTTCGGTATAACCGATTTCAAAGGTGATCGTCATTTGCGCTTTTTCTTGTGCCGGATCCAAAATGGAGGATTGCGTTCCATTTACAATCCGCGCCAGATAATCGGCAATACTTGCACTGGCCGTGCTTTTCACTTCAAACTTTTTCAAAATCATCGCATGCTTGTCGATGGCTTGTGTTATCTTCTTAATAATCGGCTCAAGCTGCAAGCCACGCTTGCCAAATTCATCGTAAATATCCAAAGCCAGCTTGGTTTGCTCGGGTGGATACTTCAGCGTATTTAATTTCTTTGCTAACGTGTCGTACTCGGTTTGCAGCATAACGCGCTTCGATTTGATATCGACGATTTCACTTTGCAGCGCCATATTGCGCGTTTGCAAATCGAGAGTCTGCCAGACGCCATATCCCAAGCCAATAAGCAATACAAACATTGCTAATTGCGCCAGATCCCGGGCTTTGACGATCTTGTCCATCAAAGGTGTCGACAACGGCATTAAAATCTTGCGTTGCGTCCCCACCCATCCGGCATGAACAATATCCGCAAAAACAGACATTTTTTCATCAATGTCCAAACGGATGTTGATCCAGTTCCCAATTTCTTTTGGCGTATAAGCATATACATTCCGCATCGGCAAGCGTATCTGGGCAAAACTATTGCACAAAGCGCTGGAGCCAATAACAAACAGATCAAGGCCATCCCCTGTCTCGTATCCAAAACGCGATAAATACGTCAGGGTCGCGTTTAATTCACGCTGCATTTCTTCGGTGAGAGCCCCTGCATCATGCGGATCAATCGCCAGAGGCGTTAGACGGGTTAAGGCCAACTCACCGTCCTTGGTTACAATCTGACGCAAGCCGCCGGTTTTGTGATAAGTCATCAAAACCGCCCAGCGCGAACCTGAATTCGGCTTGGCTTTTGTTTTTTTGGCAATAGCAGCTTGCAGTTTTGTAATAAGCGTTGTGGATTCCACCGGCAACAATCCACAGCCCATCACCGGTACTTCAGAATCCAGCACCGCATCCATGATCTGAATAAAAGAAAGGTTTGGTGCTAATCCCGCAAAAAGTGCGATCATGCTGTCGCCGGCTTTAGGTGGCTGCTTGGAAGGCAAAAAAGCTCGCATTTGCTGCTGCGGAAACGCCATCATCAATTTGCGCAAGATAACCCGTTTACGATCCAACACACTGACCTGCGGGATCGTTTCCTTGCGATACTGCTGCTCGACAACATCGAACAACAGGATCAAAGGCGCATTGATTTCCTGGAAAGCGCGGCGCAAATTCGCGCTCAAGCTTGCACCGGCGTCGGAATAATCTTCGTACAGGCTGGTACGCTTGCCCCGCGTGATATAGAGCTGGACACCATCATTACCGATAACGAGCACTTGTTTTTTATTAAACATCCCTAACTCCTAACTCAGCTTACCGATGATGTTGTAAATCGGCCCGAAGACCCCGCCGGCAATCCACAAAATGACGATACCTAAAACAATGGTCAAAGTCGGCGCAATCATACCGATCATGCGCTGCACGGCCTCGTCGACATCGCCTTCATAAAATTCGGCAACCTGATCTAAAACGTGCGACAGGTTACCCGATTCTTCACCAATCTTAATCATACGAATGACCAGCGAAGGAAACTCACCAGTGTTATTCATGGCTGCAGAGATCGAAGCCCCATCCGAAATCTGGCGACGCGCCCGGGCCAATACACTCTTCATAAAGATGTTTGAAACCGTTTCCGTCGCGGTATCAACGCATTTCAAAATTTCCAAACCGCTTCGGAATAAGACACCGAATGTACGCGAAAAACGCGCCAGATTAAGTTTGCTGGCCACTTCACCGATAACCGGCAGACGCAATACAAACAGACACCAATGATAATGAAATCCCGGCGAAACACGATTTAATGTCTTGATGATTGTCGCCACCAGGAACGGGAACAGCACAATCCATACACCGTTCGGAACAATCAAGGGACGTTCTTGCAAAAAGTCCGAGGTTGCAATCAATGACGTCGTCATAAAGGGCAATTCTTCGTTCATATTGCGCAGGAAGCCCACGATCTGCGGAACAGTGTAATACATCAATACGAACAACACCGCCAGGAAGACCAGCAACGTAAAGATCGGATAGGCCAAAGCTTTAATGGTGCGGCGGCGCATGCCGTCAGCCCACTTCATAAAGAACACCAGCTGAGCAAAGGCATCTGCCAAATTACCCGTCTCTTCGGCCGCCGCCGTCAAAGAGACCATGACATTGTCGAAATAGCGGGGGTGCTTGGCCATCGCCTTCGAAAGAGCCGAACCATCCGACACATCACGATGAATTTCCGCCAACACATCGCGCAATGTCACCGAGTCGGTGCTGTCACGAATATCCGCTAAACTATCCAAAAGCGGTACGCCCGCACGTTGCAGCTGTTCCAAATGCACGAAGGCCTGGATCATGTCGCGGATTTTTACCCGACTGAAAAACGGCAGAGAAATTCCTGTCGGCTTTTTGGCCTGACAATCAACCAGTTCCAAACCCAGGGCCTTGAGTTGTTGATACAGATCCACTTCATTAACAGCGGATAAGCGGCCACGAATATTCTGGCCTTGATCATCTATCGCGCGGTATTTGAATTTCTGCACGCTTTATTTCCCCTTATTGCGCAAACGATCGACCAGATTCACTGAATCTTTCAAAGACTCGAGACTGGTAATGCCCGCCAGAACTTTTTCAACACCGTCATCGGCCATCGAACGAAAGCCTTTTTCAATTGCTTTCGCCCGTAACGCGGATTTGTGACCTTCGTTGACAATGATATCATCAAGGTCTTCGTCCATGACCAAAATTTCAGCAATGGCTTCTCGACCCCTATAGCCGCGATTGAGACATTTCTCACAGCCAACGGGATGATAAATGGTCGGCGGATTTGCCGGATCCACACCCATCATCAAACATTCTTCAACGGTGGCCTTGGCGGGCTTTTTACAGTCGTTACACAATTTGCGCACCAGGCGCTGTGCAAAAGTCGCAATGATAGCACCTGCTACCATGCCCGGCTTCAAACCAAGATCAAATAAACGTGGCAATGCCCCGAAACAATCATTAGTGTGCAAGCTGGTAAAAACCTGGTGACCGGTCATTGCGGCTTTCAGCGCCTGCTCTGCGGTGGGTTCGTCACGCACCTCGCCGATGAAGATGATATCGGGATCCTGACGCAACAGCGCTTTGACCCCGTTGGAAAACGTCAAGCCCGAGGCTTCACGCACCGCC
>CAYRRF010000080.1:0-7381 GCA_964426595.1 uncultured Bdellovibrionales bacterium
CAGCAGATTCTTGTTGTGTTGTCGCTTTTGTCGCTAGTGGTTGGTGCATTTGCAGCGTTGGTACAAACAAATATCAAGCGCCTGATGGCCTATAGCTCGATCGGTCATATCGGCTTTATCGTTATGGCGTTGGCGGTTGGCGGTGTGCAGGGAGTAAGCGCTGCGTTCTTTTACGTCGTACTGTATATTCTGATGAGCGCCTGTGCCTTTGTGGTGATCTTGTCTGTGTATGATGGTTCGGACAGCAAAGAACACATTGAAAAATTATCGGGATTGGCCAAGACGCATCCTGTTTTGGCGTTTTCTTTTGCCAGCGCACTGCTTTCGATGGCGGGTATTCCAGCGCTGGACGTTGGAATGACGAGTCTGGTCGTTGCCGCAGTGTTGGCAAGCGTCGTCTCGGCTTATTATTATATTCGACTGATCAAGCTCATGTATTTTGATGCTGCGAAAACCAATGCGGTACCATTGGCGTCACGCATCTGGTCGGTAATGGCGCTAGCTTCGGCACTTTTATTGATCGTTCTGCTTATTTATCCAACAGCATTAAGCACTTTTGTCGATTGGGCGGTGGCCGGATTGTGAGCATAAATTTTACGCCCCATTTTTTTGATACGCTGCCAAGCACGCAAACACTGGCGCGTGAGTGGGCGGAACAGGGCTTGTACAATTCCGGGGATGTTATTGTTGCTGCAAATCAAACAGGAGGTTATGGCCGCCGGGGTCATACATGGGTATCCCCCAGTGGCAACCTGTACGCAACGATGATTTTGGATATGCCGAACCCGGATGATCTGAACTGGATCGGATTTGTAACGGGTATGGCGCTTTTTGACGTTGCCGGGCATTACGCCTCCACGCAAAAAGAATTGCGCATCAAGTGGCCGAACGACCTGATGATTGATGGAAAGAAATTGGCCGGCATTTTGCTAGAAGTCGTCGATCGGACAATTTTGATTGGCATGGGTGTCAATCTACAAACGGCCCCCGAAACGGACCAGCCGACCGGTTCCTTGGAAGCCGACGCCAAGTTGACGCCTGAAATATTTTTATACAGCTTTTTCCCCCGTTTCATGCATTGGTACGAAACGACAAAACGCAAAGGATTCTCTGTGCTGCGCGAGACATGGTTGCAGCGGTCATACCTGCGGCCTCAGCAGGAAATCACAGCACGCATAGCCGATGGACGTGTTTTAACGGGCAAGTTTGTAGAACTGGATGCACAAGGCGCATTGGTCTTGCAAACCCCGACAAAAACCCATACGATTACCGCTGCTGATATATTTATATGCCACGATCATGAACGCAAACAAACCTCTACAAGATAACCGCCCCACTTTCCCGTCCGATTGCCTCAGCTTTATCCCTTTGGGGGGAAGCGGGGAGTTTGGCTGTAATTTAAACGTCTATCATTGCGATGGAAAATTACTGATTGTCGATTGCGGTATCGGCTTTCCGGACGAGCGCTACCCCGGTGTCGAAGTATTGCTGCCCGACCCCAGCTTTTTGCGCGAAATGCAATCGGATATTGTTGGTATGATTTTAACGCACGCGCATGATGATCACAAAGCGGCGATTGCGCCTTTGTGGCCGCAATTGCTGTGTCCTATTTATGCGACGCCCTTTGTTGCCGATACATTGCGTTATCAGCTGGAGCAGTGGAACTTGCTGAAACGCGTCAGCATCAAAGAAATCGGCTTGGGTCAACAGCTCAATCTTGGTCCCTTTACGATTGATATGATTGATACGGCGCATTCGGTGATGGAATCGTCGATGCTGATGATTAAAACAAAATATGGACAGGCACTGCATACGGGTGACTGGCGTATTGACGATCAGCCGATGGAAGGATGCCTCACCGATGCCGACAAGCTAAAACGTCTGGCGCAGGAGCCTGTATTGGCTGTTGTAGGGGATTCCACAAACGCAAATGTCGAGGGACATCATCCGTCCGAGAAATCCTTGATCGAGCCATTGGCGGATATTTTTGCTAATGCGAAAGGGCGCGTCATCGTGACGACGTTCTCGCACAGCGTTCCACGTATGCGCAGCGTGTTGATGGCTGCGCAAAAAGCCGGACGGCTTGTGGGTATGACAGGGCGCTCGATGCTGCGTATTCAGGACATTGCACGCAAGCACGGCTATTTAAAAGGAATGCCCGTCTTTATCAGCGACCGGGATATCAAAGACTGTCCGCGCGACAAGCTGGTTTTATTGGCTACCGGTTCGCAAGGCGAGCCCGGGTCGGCCATTTCACGTCTGGCCGCCGACTCGCACCAGCTATTATCGTTGGAAGAGGGTGATGTCGTGATTTTCTCGGCGCGGGAAATTCCGGGGAACGAAAAAACCATCGAACATGTGCAAAATGCTTTTATGCGGCGCGGGATTCGTACAATTGTGCCGGAGAATGAGTTCGTTCATGCGTCTGGTCATGCCTATGCGGATGAAATCACCCAGTTGTTGCAGTGGGTCAAGCCGATTTCGGTTATTCCCGTGCATGGCAACGAGGCCGCGCAGACGGCGCATAGTGATCTGGCGGATGCGTGTGGTGTTAAAAAAATCATGATCCCGCATAACGGCGATATTATTGCCTTGCGCCCGACTGGGCCCGAGCGTGCCGGTCAGGTTATTGCCGGATTGATGGGTGTGGATGGGACGCGTGTGGTGCCGATGCGCGATTCGTTATTGCTTAAAGACCGTCACCGCACCGCCAATGAAGGCAGTATTGTGGTAACAGTTGTGACAGATGACGAAGGCTATTTGTTGCATGATCCTGTTTTCACGATATCCGGCCTTGCGGGGGATGAGGCCGAACTTTTCGAGCTGGAAGAGATGTTGTTCACGGATGTTGAACAAGCTGTGCTGCGCGCCGAACCTTCCGAACGGGCGGATGTCGAAATGTTAAAAGAAATCGTGCGTCTGGCGATGCGCCGCCGCATTAAACAAGAGCTTGGCAAGCGCCCGCTTTTGTCGGTGCATATCGTGCAGGTGGGATAACATGGATCTTTTCACCGCTTTTGTCGTGTTTGTGCTGGTGTGGTGGGTAGTGATTTTCACAGTGCTGCCATGGGGTAACAAGCCCGTGGAACGACCCGAAGTCGGGCACGAGCCCAGCTCGCCGGCCAATCCGCGCATCCGCCAGAAGCTGATCTGGACGACAATCCTTTCTTTAATTATTACAGCTATAATTATAGCTACGATTCGGTATTCACATTTCTCTTTCCGCGAGGCGGTAAAATCATGGTCGCTCGGCTCTTTCTAGCTTTGTGTGTCTTGCTTTCATTCCCGGCGCTGGCCGAGGATGTGCCAAACATTAAACAAGCCTGCCAGGATCTGGTGCCGTATCAGCCCAGCGACGATGTGGAATACAAGCCGGGTGTCGATGTAAATGGCAATGAGGTGGCTCCGGCTGATCTGGATAGCGGTGTGCAACCGTTGAAAATTCCTGAAACCATGCATCTTGCAATTACGGTCGACCAAGCGCAAAAACTGGGTCTGCCGGCCAATATACCCTACAAAGCGGAAGCGATGATTGGTGACGTTACCGTCAATAAAAACGGCGATGTGTATTTCAATGGTCAGCGCATCAGCCAGCCACAGTTACAAGTGCTGTGCAAAGAATCTAGTAGTTCCGACCAAAAATAACTTCACAGGTCGCCGATTTACCGGTGATGACGCATGGTCCCAAATTCTTGCTTTGATCCAGCGGCAGGCAGCGAATGGTCACAGCGATCTCCTTCAGTGCGCTTTCTGTGGCATCGATGTCGCCGCTCCAGGGTGCGCGCACGAAACCAACAGCTGTTTTCTCGCCTTTGGCCAGGAATTCGTTTTTGTCGCCAAAATATTTCTTAAAGGTGGCAAAATCAGTGATGTCTATACGTGTATTTTGATCGCGGTAGGCTTTGGCTTGTGTATAAAGCGTTTCGTGAATCTGCTGCAAATAGGTCGGTACCGATTCGATCAATTCATTCAAGGCGATAAAGCGGGGCTTGCCTTCCATTTCGGTGCGCAGGCGCAAGGCCACCTGTTTGTTATCGACGTCGCGCGGGCCGACTTCGATCAACAGAGGCGCGCCTTTTTTCAGCCATTCCCATTTTTTATCCGGTGCGGCGCGGTCGCGTTTATCCAGATGAACACGTACGGGCTCGTCGCTGTAACGCAAAGGCTTAAGCGCTTTCAGAACATCTTCGGCATAAGATAATACTTTTGCGTCATTGTCATCGCCACGTAAGATGGGAACAATAACGATTTGTTTCGGCGCAATCGCCGGGGGCAAACGCAAACCGACATCGTCGCTATGCGCCATGATCAACCCGCCGATCAGGCGTGTCGACACCCCCCACGAGGTTGTATGCACGAAATCCATCTCGCCATTTTTCGTTTGATAACGGATATTGCTGGCCTTGGCAAAAGTCTGGCCCAGGTAATGCGATGTGCCCATTTGCAATGCGCGGCCGTCTTGCATCATGCCTTCCAGCGTATAGGTTTCGACCGCGCCGGGGAAACGCTCATTGGCGGATTTACGGCCGATGATAACGGGAACGGCCATCGATTCTTCGATCAGCTGGCGGTATTGCTCGAGCATCAACAGGGTTTCGCGCTCGGCATCTTCCTGATCGGCGTGGGCCGTATGGCCTTCCTGCCACAAAAATTCGCTGGTGCGCAGGAACAGGCGCGTGCGCATTTCCCACCGCACGACGTTGGCCCATTGGTTGATCAGAACCGGCAAGTCGCGGTACGATTGAATCCAGTTGGCAAAACATTCCGAGATCACCATTTCGGAGGTGGGACGGACGACAAGCGGATCTTCCAGCTTGCCATCGATGTGCAGCTTGCCGTCTTTATTCACCAGTTTGGTATGGGTGACCATCGCCATCTCTTTGGCAAAGCCGTCGACATGCTCGGCTTCTTTTTCAAAAAGGCTTAAAGGGATGAAGAGGGGGAAATAGGCATTGTCATGTCCCGTCTCTTTAATCTTGCGGTCCAGGATGTCGCGGATCCGCTCCCAAATACCATAGCCCCACGGCTTGATGACCATGCAGCCGCGGACCGAGGAATTCTCGGCCATATCGGCCGCGGTAATAACTTCTTGATACCAATCGGGATAGTTCTGGGCGCGGGTGACGGGCAGGGTCATGGGAAAGGCCTTGTTGTTAAGATTTACCTCTATTTATAAGCAAAAGCCGTCTTGTCGGCAAGTTACTATCATCTTACTCTGGCTGAGGTTATGTGGAGGTCAAATATGCGTCAAAGCCAATTTTTTCTGAAAACAGCAAAAGATGTCAGTCAACAGGATGTTAGCGTCAACGCACAATTACTTGTGCGTGGTGGATTTGTAGATCAGTTGATGGCTGGTGTGTATTCGTATCTACCATTGGGCCTGCGTGTACTGACAAAAATTGAGAATATAATACGCCAAGAGATGAATAAAGTAGGCGGACAAGAAATACTAATGCCAGCGTTACAGCCACGTGAAATTTGGGATACAACCAATCGTTGGGACGCTGTTGATGTTTTGTTTAAATTGAAAGGCGCAGGTGATCGTGATTTGGCTCTTGGGCCGACGCATGAAGAAGTTGTTACACCCTTGGGGGCTCAGTTTTTACACTCCTATAAAGATCTTCCGCGTGCTCTTTACGTAACGAAGCACGTGCTAAATCTGGGCTATTGCGTGGTCGTGAATTTCGTATGAAAGATATGTACTCCTTTCATGTTACCCAAGAATGTTTAGATGGTTTTTATGAGGAAGTAATTGATGCATATCACGCTGTGTATAAACGTGTAGGGCTAGGTAAATCAACGGTTCTTACCTTTGCTTCTGGTGGGGTATTTTCTAAATACTCTCACGAATTTCAGACGATAACAGATTCTGGCGAGGACATTATCTACAGAATTCCTGATACAAATATTGCAATTAATAAAGAAATTATTGACGATCAAGAAGCGT
This sequence comes from uncultured Bdellovibrionales bacterium, assembly GCA_964426595.1. Taxonomy (GTDB): domain Bacteria; phylum Pseudomonadota; class Alphaproteobacteria; order Micavibrionales; family SZUA-601; genus JAQGJA01. Next base: position 5,948 of record CAYRRF010000080.1, read on the forward strand.
TGATGGGTATAATTCCAAATTATAAGAGCGGTGACGAGAAAAGTCTTGAAGCCGTGAAGGCTATTGAAGTAGGTAATATCTTTAAATTGGGTACGCGCTTTTCAATTTCTTGTCAGGCGCTGTATGCAGATGTCGAAGGGAAAAAGCATCCTATGATTATGGGGTGCTATGGTATTGGTCCAAGTCGAATGATGGGAACAATAGCCGAGACACTTAGTGATAAAAATGGTCTTGTATGGCCAGAAGAAGTTGCGCCGTTTGATGTTCATCTTGTGTCTTTGGTGTTCGAGGAAGATGATGCCACAAAAGTAGATGCCGCTTACAAAACGTTGCAGGCGGCGGGTCTGGATGTTTTGTATGACGATCGTCCTGACTTGCGTGCAGGGGCTAAATTATCCGACGCTGACTTAATCGGCATCCCACATAGAATTGTCATAAGTAAAAAGACTCTAGAGGGTGGTACGGTTGAATGGAAAAAACGTACAGAAGATCAAGCGGTTCAAATCTCTTTGGATCAATTTATCCAAAAAATGAAGCAGCGCTAGAGTCTAAAATCGCTTGCTGATTGTGGGGAGGGGCCTTACCCTACCACCTATGCTCGAACTATTTGTAGCCAAGCGGTATTTGCGTGCGAAGCGGCGCGAGAGTTTTATCTCGGTGATCGCCGGTTTTTCGTTGGTCGGAATCGCCTTGGGCGTGGCCACACTTATCATCGTCATGTCCGTTATGAATGGTTTTCGTGAAGAGCTGGTGGGGCGTATCCTCGGCCTGAACGGCCATATCAGCATTTATAACCGCCAGGGGCCGCTGGAAGACTATGATTATCAGCGTTCGCTATTGAGCAATATTCCCGGACTGGCGCATGTCACGCCCATGGTCGAGGGCCAGGCCTTGGTAACGCATCAAGGCTCGGCCAGCGGTGTCATTGTTCGCGGTCTGTCCGAACAGGACATGCAAAGCAAAAAAACTCTATTCGACTCGATCGACAAAGCACATCGCGGAAACTTCAAGGACAATTCCATTTTCGTCGGGGTCGAGATGGCGCGGCGCCTGGACTTGCGTGTCGGCGATGTCATGACACTGATCAGTCCCAAGCCGAAAAATACGCCGTTTGGCTCGATGCCGCGCAGTAAAGCCTTTCGTATCGGCGGCGTGTTCGATGTCGGCATGTTCGAATATAATAACAGCTTTATTTTCATGCCGCTGGAAACAGCGCAGCTTTTCTTTGAAATGCCCCAGCGCGTTTCGATGTTGGAGGTCGTAACCACCGATCCGCAAAAAATTGACCCCTTAAAAGCGCAGATCCAGCGCCGTTTGGGAGATGGCGTTCTGGTTCAGGATTGGCGCGACAATAACACCAGCTTCTTTAATGCGCTCGAGGTCGAACGCAACGTCATGTTCCTCATCCTCACGCTGATTATCTTGGTCGCCGCG
>CAYRRF010000081.1:0-1974 GCA_964426595.1 uncultured Bdellovibrionales bacterium
CGTTTCATGAAAGGTTGCGCGAAGGCTATAAAATCCTTGCGGCAGAAGAACCGGAACGTATCGCCATCATCGATGCGGATGCCGATATCGACACGGTGCAACAACGGTTGCGTCACCTTGTTACCATGCGCTTTTTATCATGACTCCGCAGCACAGCACGACGCTCTATGGCCATACGGATATTTTGCAGCGCCTCCTTCAGGCCTATGCGCAGCAACATTTGCACCATAGTTTGTTGTTTGTGGGACCCGAAGGCGTCGGCAAGGAAACGCTGGCCTATCACCTGATGCGCACCATTTTAAAAGACGACACCCGTCTTGCCTCGGGTAATCATCCGCATCTTTTTGTCATCCAGCCGGTGTTTGACGAGAAAAAACAACGCTTCAAACGCGATATCACTTTGGATGCGCTGGAAGGGCTGAGCAATTTTCTACGCTTGTCGCCGGTCGATGATAAGCCACGTTTTATCCTGGTTAATCCGGCCGACGGCATGAACCCGCAAACGCAAAATGCGCTGTTAAAAGTCTTGGAAGAGCCCCCCGCAAATGTGTTTTTTATCTTGTTGGCCACGCAAACAGCCGCCATGTTGCCGACCATTCGCTCGCGTTGTCTGATTGTGCCGGTGCCGCCCTTGAATGAAAAAGATTTTACGCGCGGGTTATTGCATCTGGTACCCGAAATAACGATGGACACAGCCGAAACCTATTTTGCTATGGCCGAAGGTGTTATCGGCCGTGCCGTGCAGCTCGAGCGCGAAGGTCTGTTAGGGCATTACGAGCGTTTTTGTCAGGCGATTAACGAGTGGGTGGAAGAAAAAAATTCGGTTCCAGCCATGCAGTTTGCCGAAGCCATGGCTGCAAGCGATATGCAGGAGACCACCGACGCGCTGGTCGCGCTGTTCCAGCAACGTCTTGCGCATTTTATCCGCAGCCGCGCCCAGGAACAGTCTCTGCCTTTCATTGCCGATATGGAAGAAACAGTGTTCTTGCGCTGGATGCGGGTGTCGCCGCAGAAATTGCTGCAGGATTGGGAGCGGCTCGAGACCTTGTGGCGCGAGGGCGTGAACGCTTATCTGGATCGCAAAGTGGTGCTGTTAAGCTTTCTGCGGGTGGTAGCGGGGATGGACACGGTCAAGGAGCCCGTGGTATAACGGCCCTATGACCAATAAATATTTTTATATTACGACCCCGATTTACTACGTGAATGGCGAGCCGCACATGGGTTCAGCCTATTGCACCTTGGCTTGCGATGTCATGGCGCGTTTCAAGCGCATGGATGGCTACACCGTCAAATTCCTGACCGGCACCGACGAGCATGGCCTGAAAATTTATCAAGCGGCACGCGATCGCGGCATCGAGCCGCAACAATTCTGCGACGAGGTATCCGAAACATTCCGCGCCATGTCGAAAAAGATGAATTTCTCGAATGATGATTTTATCCGCACCACCGAGCCGCGGCATAAACGTGCGGCGCAGGCTTTGTGGACGAAGCTGCAGGAAAAAGGATATATCTATACCAGCAAATATAGCGGCTGGTATGCTGTCAGTGACGAGGCTTATTACGATGAGTCCGAAACCAAGCTGAACGACAAAGGACAGCGTATTGCCATTGAATCCGGCAAGACCGTCGAATGGATGGAAGAAGAAAGCTATTTCTTCAAGCTTTCGGCCTTTCAGGACAAGCTGATCGACTATTTCACCAAACATCCGGACGCGATTGCGCCGAAAAGCCGTTACAACGAAATCATGAGCTTTATCAAAGGCGGTTTGCAGGACCTGTCGATCAGCCGCACGACGTTTGATTGGGGAGTTCAGGTTCCGAATGACCCCAAGCACGTCATGTATGTCTGGATCGATGCCTTGACCAATTATTTGTCGGCGTTGGGTTACCCGGATGAGACGGCTGATGTCAAAAATTTCTGGCCCGAAGCCATTCACATGGTCGGCAAGGATATCCAGCGCTTTCACGCCGTCT
>CAYRRF010000081.1:1984-3271 GCA_964426595.1 uncultured Bdellovibrionales bacterium
GCTGGTTAATGGCGGAAGATGGTCGCAAAATGTCGAAATCCTTTGGCAATGTCATTGTGCCTGCGGATTTTATCGATAAATTCGGCCTCGACCAGACGCGCTTTTATCTGCTGCGCGAAATCCCGTTCGGCCAGGACGGCAATATCGGCTATGAAGGCATCAAACGCCGCAAGAACGAGCTGGCGAATGATTTCGGCAATCTGGCGCAACGTGTGCTGATGTTTATCTTTAAGAACGTCAATTTTACATTGCCGCATATTGGTTTATTGACGGCAGACGATCAGGCGATGCTGGAGGCCAGCGGTACAAAGCTGTTGGAAACCTGCCGCAAGCATCTGGACGCGCAAGAGTTTCATTTGATGCTGGAAGCGATATGGGTCGTGATCCGTCAAGCCAATGCCTATGTCGACACCCAAGCCCCGTGGGGCCTGAAAAAGACCGATACGGTGCGCATGGAGACGGTTTTGGGCGTGTTGTGCGAGGTCGTGCGCCGTGTGGCGTTGCTGTGCCGCCCGGTGATGCCGCAGACAATGGACCGTATGCTGGATCAACTGGCCGTGCCGGCGAATGAACGCGACTTTGCGCATCTGACGGATGCGATCGGCCTGAAACAGGGCGCGACCATTGCCCAACCCGAAGGCGTGTTCCCGCGCCATATCGAGGAGGCTGCCGCGTGAGTGAGGCCGCCTGGATTGACAGCCACTGCCATCTGGACTTCGAGGATTTTGCCGAGGAGGGGGTGGCGGCCCTTGTCGACCGAGCGCGGCTGAACCGTGTTGGGGGGATGCTGACCATTTCCACCCATACCCAGCGCCTGGCGCGCTATACGGCGATCGCCGACCAGTTCCCGAATGTGTGGACGACGGTCGGGGTCCATCCGCATCAGGCGGCAGAAGAGGGTGAGACGACGATCACGGCCGAGCGTCTGGTCACCCTCGCCCAGAGCCACCCCAAGATCGTCGCCATTGGCGAGTGCGGCCTGGACTATCACTACGACTTTGCCCCGCGCGAGGTGCAGCACCGCGTGTTCCGTACCCACATCGAAGCGGCGATAAAAACGGGCCTGCCGTTGATCATTCATGCGCGCGAAGCGGACGACGATATCATCGCCCTTTTAGAAGAATTCAAGGGCCGGGGACTGACCGGAGTCATGCATTGTTTCAGCTCGACCGAAAGATTGGCAGACTATGCCTTAAGTATCGGTTTTTACGTCTCTTTTTCGGGGATGGTGACGTTTCCAAAAGCGGCGAATGTACAGGAAATTTGAAAAAAAATTCCGCTGGAAAG
>CAYRRF010000081.1:3281-7303 GCA_964426595.1 uncultured Bdellovibrionales bacterium
TCGAGACGGATGCGCCGTATTTGGCGCCAATTCCGTACCGTGGTAAGCGAAATGAGCCTGCTTTTGTCAGCCATACCGGACGGTTCGTAGCCGAACTTCATAAAATAGATGAGCTTCAATTTATGCTACAACAACAAGATAATTTTTATAATTTATTCAAAAAGATAAAGCGAGAAGATAGTGTCTGATATGAAGACCCGTATCACTGTATTGGGTTGTGGCGGCTCGGGAGGCGTGCCGTACGTCGGAAATGTGTGGGGAAATTGCGATCCGAACAACCCGAAAAACCATCGGCTGCGACCTTCGATTTTGATCGAAAAGGGCGACACGCACGTCGTCGTCGACACGGGTCCAGACTTTCGCACCCAGCTCAACCGAATCAATATGACATCCGTTCTGGATGCGGTTTTATACACCCATGCACATTTCGATCACATCAACGGCATCGACGATTTGCGGTCGTTCTGGTTCCGTCGCAACAAGGTGCCGGTCCCGGTCTATGCCAGCGAACAGACGGCCAATGACCTTGAAAAGCGCTTTGACTATATCTTCCACCAGCTGGCGCCGAAATACCCGCCGACGGCCCAGATGAACCATCTGGAGCGTGGGAACAAAATCAAGGACCTAGAGCTCCTGTCATTCGAGCAAATGGACGGCGATCTCAAGACGACCGGCTTCCGGATTGGTGACTTTGCCTATTGCACGGATGTCAAAACGTTGCCCGAGCCGTCGTTGCGCATGCTCAAAGGCATCAAGACATGGATCGTGGGTGTGTTTCCGGACGCGGGCGGTCAATACAACCATGCCGGCTTTGATCAGCTGAATGCGTGGATCGATCGTCTGCAGCCCAAGATGACGTACCTGACCCACCTGAACGCCACAGCAGACTACGACACGCTCGGCCGCCAGCTGCCACCGCATATACGGCCTGCTTATGATGGGCTGGAGATTGTGCTTTAGGGATTAAAGAGGGAGAAGTGGAAGCGTATTGCTTCTTTGATAGCGTGGATTGCCGATTTTAAGTTTATAATATTATCAGCTTCGCTCTGATCGATAAGAACGTCGATAGGGACATGCGTAAACATGATTCATTCTTCTTTTTAAGCTCGTGTGAATGGGTGATATGGTCATTAGAGTTCAAGTTATCAAGCGGCAGTTGGCTTAGCGACTTGCGACTGTCCTTTTCGATTGCTCGGGAAATTGTTTCGAAAATCTGTTAACAGCTCAGGTATCTTTATACCATAAAAAAAATAATCTACTGTCTCGTTACCCAATCCGTCATTATATTGTTGGGGTCCATGCAACATACCGTAAGCATAGTTGCCGACTAACGTATAAATCGGGGACTTAATCGTATCATTAGAAATAACAGGGGCTTTTTTTCCGGTTTGTTTGTAGTTACCGTGCAATTTCCCATTATTGAATGTGCACTCTGTAACTGTATGACCATTATCTAAGGTAACATTACCGTCTAATTTTCCTTTTGGTGTGACTGTTCCGCTTATCCACGCAAAGCTAGAATTCCAGCCCGAGTTGCCAGCGCCGTGAATTATAAGCGAGCGACGTTTATTTTTGTCCACCTCGCCGATATTTGCAGTAACTGTTTTTAGAGTTGTACCATTGGTAATATGCATGGGACCAAGCGCAACGTCCTGCTTGCGTGGTGTGACGCCGCTCATATCGAGCTCTAAAATACGATTCATGGACGTCTGAAATAGCTGCATGAAATACCCTTCATTCAAGCGTTGCTGAGGGTATGTAATGACATGTGTGGACATGATTTATTCTTCCTTATAAGGTAGCATGGGTAGGGTCGATAGCCGCTATAATACATAAAATACAAAAGTATGTCAATGAAAATAAGCGGAAAAACCTTATTGCTAAGGCATTGTATAACAAAGAGAAAATATGATCTTAATCCCTAACGCCATAGACTATATCGGCCAGATTGTGACGGTATCGATTGACCGTCCCAAAGGGTCGCGGCATCCCAAATATCCGGAGCAAATTTACCTGATAAACTATGGCTTTGTGCCCAACACGCTTTCCGGTGATGGCGAAGAGCTGGATGCGTACATTTTAGGTGTTGAGGAACCGCTGGAAAACTTTGTCGGCGAATGCATTGCGGTGATACGGCGTACAACCGATCAGGATGACAAGCTTATCGTTGTGCCGCGTGGCGTCACATTAAGCGATGAAGAAATAAAAACAGCAACCTGGTTTCAGGAACGCCATTTTGAAGGTACTATCCTGCGATAACGCAGCGCCTGTACCCTCTTCCTCTTTATATACCATAATATATATTATCACACAAACAGAGATTGACGGGGGGAGCGATATCCGCCATGGTGCAGCCCCATGCAAGCCCCCTCGACCCTGATTTTCGGTGATGAAAGAGACAGCGCGCTGACCCAGGCGGCGGCAATTGCCGCTCAGGCCCGCCAGCACAATTTCTTTTGGGATGGACCCGAAGCTGTACATGAAAAAGTTTTAGAAGAGTTGCACGAAGTTCTGCATGCGACCGGTCCCGAGCACCGTGAAGAAGAACTTGGTGATGCCTTATTTACGTTGGCCTGCCTGTCCTATGCGTATGGTGTCGATCCGGAACAAGCCTTGCGTAAAGCGAATGCCAAGCTGGTGCAACGCTGGCAGAAACTCTATGAGCTCGCACTGCAGGATCATCAGGATCCGCGGCATTTATCCGCCGAAGCCATCGCCGCTTATTGGTCAAAGGTCAAAGAATGCGCCTAAATCCGCACTACCTAGATGAAGCCAACCATGCCGCTACAGCGTTGATCCTGCACGCCAATGGACGTGATATCCTGATGCGCATGGATGATCGCGCCCCGCTTTGGGGATTGGCCGGCGGCGGTAATCTGGATGGCAGGGACCCTACCCTCGAACAATCCTATATTGACACGGTGCACGCAGAAGTGTTGGAAGAAGCCAATACGCGTGTGGAAATCATTGAATGTGTCGGCGAGACCTGGGGTCCGATGCGGCGTGGCGGGTATAACCACGAGCGGGTTTACTTGGCGCGTCTTGCACCGAACGCCCCTGCTCCGACGCTGGGCGATGAAGGTGCGGCGATTGCATGGTTCCCCTATGATGCTTTGCCTAAAAATACGACGCCACGCGTGCGCAAGCGTATCGAAGCATGTTTTGATCCAAACCGCCAAGAGCCTTTCAGCCTTGTGTATGATGAAACGGTGATGGGGCGCCATCGCTTTGCCGATGAAATCTATCATTGGGCAAAAGAAGACATTACCGGGATAGAAATCTGGCTGGCCTCCGAGCGTGTGAAACAAAAAATAGCCGCAGGCCAATGTTTCGGCCTTTTCAATCACTACCCGATTGTGTCTTTGTAAAGCTACGCCTGCAGCTTTGGAACCATGCCCAGCCATTCTTTGGCTGTACCTGAAAGCATCATTTCTTTTTGCTCATCCAGTAAACACGGCAGATCTTTGTTTTCTAGAGGAAGCCAATTGAAATGTTTTTTGGCTTCTTCCATATCAGCCTGTGTACGTGGCAAATGCTCAATCATATGCCCCGGATAGATGCCTTTTGTTTGGGGATAAGGGCACTGATTATTACGCACGGCATCATATCCTGTTTTAGGATCAAATGGATCAAGCTCGCCCAGAGGGTATGGGTAATCCGAGCCCATCGCAATGCGGTTTGCGCCTATTAAATTGACCAGATATTTAAGAAAATCGGGATTATGCGTACGGGAGTCTACGTATACGCCGCATTTTTGAACGGTTTCGAATGTGCTAAGCTTTGGAGCGCCTTTGAAAAGATCTGGGCGACAATACCTCCCGTGTTCCTGTGTTCCCATGGTGGCTGCAATGGCGCCACCACCATGTGCATATAAGACGCGCAAATGTGGCAGACGTTCATGCACACCCTCTCCGTGCAGAGATTCAAATGCCATGGCCGTTTCTATCGCCATACCGATCATCCAAGGTTTCCAGCGTTGCTTTTCATTCATACGCGCTTTGAGTTTGGGGTCTTTGGGATTC
>CAYRRF010000082.1:0-7248 GCA_964426595.1 uncultured Bdellovibrionales bacterium
CCTTTGAGCGCTCCTATGCACTTGTGCTCGACCAAGAGATAAATATTTCTCTTAAAACCCGTTTCACTGCCAATAATAATTTGTTATTTAGCGACGCACGTGTACAAGACGCCATAACGAAAAGCGAAGATGCTTACAACATGACTAACCACCAGCGGGAGTATTTTGAAAAGCGTGCCTACTCCGCTAACTCCGATAATTTGCGTGGTCATTTTGATTTTGATGCGTTCCACCATATGTTCCGAAATGCAGAAAACGTATCAGGCCATGTTATTCCGCTTTACAACTCTCGCAATCAAAAAAGTAATAAGTCCCTTCTCAATAATATTGTCCATGGATTGATTGGTACACATACTCCAAATATATATGATTATTGGCTGCTTAGCGCCGCACAACTAAACGTTGCTTATACGCTTGCAGAAACAAATGTACTGACAACTAATGAAGATAGCAAAATCATCTTGAACAAACTTCAAGACTTTGAAAATAATATAAAGACAATGGCTGCTAACACTTATCAACTTGCCAAGGCCATTGCTGATACCATACATTACAAAGAATCCATTATTCAACCTAATTTCTAGCCCTTCTATGACTGCAAATAGCGCGTCGAAAAAAATTGTCCGTTTGGGACTTTGTATTAGTCCACGCACTTCAACACAATCTTGATGCTTATGATCATTAGTTCGATATATGTGGCGACAAGCTAAACAACGACACCACACGCGATAATTACTATGAAACGTATTACCCCTATGGGAGCGAAGAGTCTTACTCCTGCCGGGTTGCGGCTTTGATAAATTCCTTGAAAATGGGGTGGGGTGCAAAAGGTTTGGATTTCAGCTCGGGGTGGAACTGCACACCGATAAAAAATGGATGGTCCGGACGCTCGACAATTTCCGGCAATTTGCCATCCGGGGACATCCCTGAAAAAAGCAGGCCAGCTTTTTCCAATTGATCTTTATAAGTCGTATTGACCTCATAACGATGCCGATGGCGTTCGGAAATTTCAGGGGTGCCGTAAATCTTTTCCGCAAGACTTCCCTTTTTCAACGTGCACGCATACGCCCCCAGACGCATCGTGCCACCCATATCGCCGTTCTGCTGGCGCGTTTCTTTACTGCCCTCTTTAACCCATTCCGTCATTAAACCGACGACATTGGTACAAGAAGATTTGGCAATCTCGCTGCTGTTGGCATCACTTATACCCGCCAGATTGCGTGCTGTTTCAATGACCGCCATTTGCATACCAAAACAAATGCCGAAGAACGGCGTATTGGACTTACGTGCATACTCGATCGCCTTGATCTTACCCAATGTTCCCCGCTCGCCAAAACCGCCGGGCACCAAAATGCCTTGCGCCGCGTGCAATGGCGACGTATCGCCTTTTTCCAGACTTTCCGCATCCACCCAGCGAATAATAACCTTGGTACGATTGGCGATACCGCCATGCACCAAAGCTTCGATCAAGGACTTGTAGCTATCCAAAAGCGAAACATATTTGCCAACCACCGCAATCGTCACCGAGCCTTGCGGGTTTTGGACAGCATCCACAATCTCTTCCCATTTCTTCAGGTCGGGCTTTCCGGCTTTGAGATTAAAATGCTCTAAAACTGCGCGGTCCAACCCTTCATTGTGGTAAACCACTGGCACTTCATAGATTGTTTTGGCATCGGGCGCCGAAATTACATTCTCTTCTTTAACGTTGCAAAATTGTGCGATTTTACGACGCTCGCCTTCCGTCAACACGCGATCCGCACGGCACATCAGCACCGAAGGCTGGATCCCGTAAGATAATAACTCCGAAACCGAATGCTGGGTGGGCTTGGTCTTGTACTCACCGGCCGCCGAGATATAAGGCAGCAATGTCATGTGGCAAAACAGAACCCGCTCGCGTCCGACTTCGTTACGAAACTGGCGTACAGCTTCCAGAAACGGCAGAATTTCAATATCGCCCACCGTACCGCCGATTTCACACAAGACAAAATCTGCGGTTCCTTCGGCCCGGCGAATAAAGTCTTTAATCTCGTCCGTGACGTGCGGCACTACCTGGATGGTGGCTCCTAAGTAATCGCCACGCCGCTCCTTGGTCAAAACATTCGTATAGATACGACCCGTCGTGATATTATCATCCTTGTTCGTAGTGACACCGGCGAAACGCTCATAGTGCCCCAAATCCAGATCGGTCTCGGCGCCATCATCGGTCACATAGACTTCGCCATGTTGCGTGGGACTCATGGTGCCGGGATCGACATTTAAATACGGGTCCAGCTTGCGCATACGTACGCTATAGCCGTGGCTTTGCAATAAAGCGCCCAGCGCGGCGGAGGCGAGGCCTTTTCCTAAAGAGGAAACCACGCCGCCCGTCATGAAAATGTAACGTGTCATTTTGCTATCGGAACGCTGGGGGCTGCTTTTTCTTTAGCTGCTTCAGGTGTTGGCACAACAGGTGCTGCCGCTTCAGGTGCAGGCGTTGCCGCTGCATCCAGGATCGAATTGGCTTTTGGCTTGTGGCTGGCCATGATTGCCAATGTCAACGACGTAACGATAAACAGCGCAGCAAGGATCGCCGTTGTGCGCGTCAAAATATTCGCTTGTGTACGGCTGGTAACACCAGCCAACGGGTTGCTGCCACCCAAGCCACCCAGACCGCTATTCTCGGGCGGTTGAATCAAAATGATGCCGATGATGGCCAATGCCAGAAAAATATGAATGACCAGAATGACAAGTTCCATCGCTTTTACCCTTTACGTTGTCGGCGATGCATCCGCAATCGCCCAGAATTCTTCGGCATCCAGACTGGCCCCGCCGACAAGCACGCCATCGACGTGCGGCAAAGCCAGAATCGCAGCAGCATTCGCAGCCTTGACGGATCCGCCGTAGAGAATAGCTATGCCTCGGGCCGGGTCAATCCGGTTTCGGATGAAATTATGCATTATACGCACATCGTCGGTTGTCGCCGTTTTACCAGTTCCGATGGCCCATACTGGCTCGTAAGCAATAATAAAACGCCCCTCGCCCGGCAATGATTCGTCCAATTGACGGGCGACAATCTCTTCCTGACGGCCCACAGCGCGCTCGGCATCGCTTTCCCCAACGCAGATAATAGGAAGCAGCCCGCTTTTAAGCGCCTGTTCCGCCTTGGCTTTCACCTGGGAGCTGGTTTCCTGATGGTACTGGCGCCGCTCGGAATGCCCGACAATCACGTGGCTACAGCCCAGCTCTTTAAGCATCGGCGCTGCACTGTCGCCCGTAAAAGCACCCTTTTCAGCCGCATGGCAATCTTGCGCCCCTAGCCCGATAGCGGTGTTTTTTACTATTTCGGCACTGTCGGCCAGCCATACAAAAGGCGGGCACAAAACCATGTCAAAGCGTGCATCCCCTGCCCCGACTTTGCTCATTAAGGCTTTTACCAGCGCCGCCGCTTGGCCGCGCGTGGTATTCATTTTCCAGTTACCGACGATCTGTTTTTTCATGCGACCGACCCTAACCCAATTGCCTCGGCCGGGCAAGGCGGCTATCCTGTGGCCCGTTAATAATTAAAGGGTGAATTCCATGATCATGCAATCGTTAAACACAGGACTAACCGGTAAATTGTTCAAGCTCGTTCTTCTGGGCTTGCTGGTCGGCGCAGTGGGCGGCTTGGTCATGACCGATGTCGGAGGCTATTTCCGCCATGGCGGCGTCAGCCGCTCGGATGTGGCACGTGTCGGCCGCGAGAAAATCAGTCTGGTGGATTTCAGCCGCACGTTCCGTCGTACGCTGGCCCAAAGTGGTATTCCCGAAACGCAGGCCGTACAAATGGGCATGCCTTATATGATCTTGCAACAGGAAATAACGGATCGCGTCTTGCGTCAGGCCGCAAAACAAAGCGGTATCCGCGTCAGCGATAAAAACGTTGCCGCCGAATTGAAAAAGCAGCTGGCAAAAGTAGAGGCCCCGGGAAGCGAAAAAGAAAAACTGCAAATGGTATTACAACAGCAAGGCACGACCGAAGCCGAGTTTGTCGAGCTTCTGCGTAACAGCTTTGCCGTCAATTTATTGGCCAGCGCGATCGCCACCAGCGACCAGCAAGTACCGGCATTAATGGCGGAAAACACCTATCGCTACGAACATCAAAAGCGCAATGCCGTGACTGTGCAAATCACCGAGAACAGCCTGAAGACAAAACCACAGCCGGACGACAAAACGCTGCAATCCTATTACAAAGAAAACATTGCCCGCTATCGCACACCGGAAAAGCGTGACATCTCTTTCCTTGTTATCAAACAGGATACGCTCATTCCCAACGTCACTATTTCCGACGAACAGGCCCAAACCTATTTCAAAGAGCACACAACGCAATTTATGAATCCCGATCGCGTACGCTTTAGCCAATGGATTGCAAAAGACGAAAAGACCGCCAAAGAAATTATCACGCTTCATCCCAAAGCCTTTTCCGATGTAAAGAAACCGGGTGTCGATGCCTTGGCCAGCGACTGGTACGCTAAACCGATGCTGAATAAAGCGATGCAGGAAGCGTTGTATCCCGCACAAAAAACCGGAGTCATCGGCCCTGTTAAAACCGACCTGGGCTGGCACGTATTGCTGGTGGAATCCTACGAGGCCGGTACGGCCAAAAACTTCGCCGACGTCAAGGATATCATTGTCCGTGAACTCAAGGACCGCACCCTGGACGAGAAGCTTAACGGCGTCACCGAACAGATCGAAACACTGGCCGCGGGCAGCTCGACTTTGGAACCGATTGCACAAGAATACAAAGTCACAGCCCAAAAAATCGAAGGCCTGACCGCTGAAAATCTAGGCAACAAATTAAAAGAATCGGGTGCGTCGGACACTGTCATTGCGCGCTTGAATGAAGCGGCCTTCAGTCTGGAAGAAAATGAGATCAGCCCCATCATGGATACCAAAGACGGTGACATGGTATTGGCGCAAGTCACCAAAGTAACCCCCAGCATCACTCCTGACTTTACTTCTATCAAAGAACAGGTGCGCACCGACGCCACTCAACAGGCGGTACGTGATGCTGTTGACAATCTGGCGACACAACTGGTCCGTCAGTACGACGCCACGAAACCGGATTCCTGGGCCAAGGCTGTAGCATCGTTGAATCTTTCCACGGAAACATTTAACGATCTGGATCGTAATGGCGCGGTAAAAACCCTTGGTAACGAGGCGGCCAATCTGCTCTTTACACTCACACCAGGCAACGCCGTTTCTTCGGTCCCGAATGAAAAAGGCATTCTGGTCATTAAACTGCAGCAAATCGTCCCTTACACGGGCACGATAGATGCAACCTCACTGGCACAGGCCTCGACACGCCTCAAAACGGAAATGGCACAGGAAATACAACAGGAATTCGTAACCGGCTGGCGCAACCGCTTGGGCGCCGGGGTAAACGATACGCTGATGCAACAATATTTCGCTCCGAAAGAGAACGAAAATAACTAGCGCATCACGCGTCCAGACGTATTTTCACTCAAGCTCGTACGATCTTTGGCGCGTGCGTAACGCGGCAGGGGTACATTGGGAAAGCGCTGGGCGATGACTTCGGACAGAGGCACGATTTCAAAACCTCGGGCACGGGCCTGGGGCAGCCACTGCTGCAAGGCTTGGACGGTTGTATCATACGGATGGCCGATAGCCACCGCATAGCCGCGGTGCTGGGCCAGAATTTCAGTCTTGTGCAATTGCGCCAGCGTTGCGGCCAGCTTTTCATCGTTATCCAGAAACACATCGCGCGCGACATAGGGCACGTTCATTTCGTCGGCAAGGGCGGCAGCGACGGAATTTGCAGCGGTACGCGAATCTAAAAACCACAGGCCACGGCGTTTGATTTCGGCCATCACGGGACGCATCGCCGAACGATCCGATGTCATCGCACTGCCCATATGATTGTTCAAGCCAATATACCCTTCAAACTGTGTGAGATCCTGATCCAAGCGACGGACATTCTCTTCCGCAGATAAATGCTTTAACAATGCATTCGGACCGGGATTGTTATGCGCCATGTCCTGCGGTTCCATTGGTACATGCACGATCAACTCATGCCCGTTTTTGGCTGCAAGGGCCGTCTGTTGCGGCAAATTTTCCGCATACGCCATATACGACAGGGTCAGCGGTGCGTCGATCTGGGCCATGCGCAGCGAGTTACGGTGATTGAGCCCCATATCATCAATCACTACGACAATCTTGGGGGCCTTGCCCATTGCCAGATGCGGCAGGCGGCTCCATTCAATCATCGATTGCGGCGCTGTTTTTTCTTGTGGCTTAATAAGCGCAGGTGCTGGCGGTGCGGCTTTAGAGGGGGCGGCATTTAAATTGATTTGCGACTCTGTCTGCCCCTGCTCAGCCGGTGGCGGCTGGGTGGCATCCAAAGTCACGGGCGTATCCGGAGCAATTATTGGCTCTTCGGGGGCGTTCGCCGTTTCGGCCGGCTGTTCGTCCGCCAGGCTGCGCGCCACACGGGCCGGAATTTTTATACTCTCTGGGTCTTCGCTGTGGCTGAACAGAGCCGTTGCTATTCCACCCAAGGCCAGCAGTACCAAAAACACAAACACCCCCGCAATGATCAACAAGCTGCGCGGTTTTTTAGGCACATACGTCTCTTTGGAGTCTTCGTTCTGTTCGGGGGATTCCTGTTTGGTCATGAGCTTTCCTTTGCTGTATTCAGCTTATACGTCTTTCGATGAAACTTCCAGACCCCGGTTTCCGGGTATTGCTGCCACGGACGATAGGCGCGGGTGGCACGTACGCTGATTGCTTGTGGCGGTTCTTTCCCCAGCCATACGGCCCAGCCTCCCCTGCGGTCGATCGCGTGACGATCGATTATTTTTACCCCGTCCGCACAGGCACGATCCAAATAATAACGGGTGAAAAGCCATTCCGGCGCCTGGTCGCAAGCCTTGCCCAAGGCCGGAACAGAACGCACCACGCGTACCTTGTGCCCAGCGATGACGATGTCGCAGATATCGTCGGTACAATCCATCGGCTGCAGAGCATCGGCTTTTAAAAATTGCATCAACAGATTCTTTTCAAAGCGGTCCAAACGACCCTCCGCGTACAGGGTCTGTGCCTCGCGATAAAGAAACGCACGATTCTGTGTCAACAGAACATCCGGCGGTGTAGCACACAGACTCCAGACAATTGATAACACCACGGGCGCCACACCCAGCCAGCGGATTTTTTTATTTACAACCAATAGAAAATAAATACCCACCATCATCAAGGTCCCGGCACCAAAGGGGG
>CAYRRF010000083.1:0-6936 GCA_964426595.1 uncultured Bdellovibrionales bacterium
TCGTGAAAAGGCGCGCCCTCATGGAAGCTTGGGCGAAGCATTGCGCCACGATCAAGACGGGCGAAGTAAGAGGCATCCACGACAAGCGGATTGCATAGCCGCAGGCCGGGCACGGGAATACCTCGCTTGCCTAGTTACCACATCATCCTTGCGGGAGATATTTGCAATGGCGGAATCAAATCGTAACGCAGGCCGTGCGGAGGCGATCATTAAGCGAGAACGCCATTTCGACGGGACGATCTTTTATTTGGGAACGCGCGAAGCCCTGATTTCTGCCGGAGTGCTACGAGATGAGTGGATACCCTTGGTCGTCAGGCCCGGGAGACGCCACGGGTCCGTTCGTACGGAACTGCCTAACGGAACCGCCGTTCGCGTCTATCGGCGCGGAGACAAGCTGGAGGTGTGGCACGAACCCACAGAAGCAGAAATGGAGGCCAATCGCGAGGCCTACCATTGCGAACGCCGCCAGCTCGACGAACAACGCGAACGAGAAGCGCTCCGGTACTACCATCGCCGCGCGCCTCTCTTGGCCGCCCTAGAGGCAAGATACCCGGGAGTTCAAGTTGCCGACATTTCGTTCCGCGTGTTCGAGGAGGGTGACGTACAGCAAAGCGTTCGCTTCCTGGGGCCAATCGAGATTCTCTGTCGGTACGGACTGGTAACAGAAGGCATGATGAATAGCCTCAATGAACGCTCGAATCCGCATACGACGACGCCGCTCGGAGATGGTTTTTCTCTTTTCGACCATCCGATCGACTCTCGGGGTCGACCAGGACAGTGGGACCTAAGCGTGCATACGGGATCTGTGCCCCGGGGGCGTGAACGCATAGCGGTCAAGGATGCCACCAGACTCCTTAGGCGCTTCATGCTTCCTCGGCGCAGAGGGCGCCCCGCGAAGGTTCTCCCTAGTGGCGGCGCAACGTAGCAACAATGCAGGAGGATCGCGTTATCAGCCGTGACCGCGCCTAGCCCGACGGGGCGAACACCGGGCACCCTACCCGGCCGGCGCGGCATCCTTTCTAGGGGCGCTCAAAGGGGGCGCAATGACAAATAGCTATCGCCCAATCGATCGCCTGAAGGTCCTCATTGAAGCCGCTGGCACGTCCCCGTACCAGCGGGCCTATGAACGTGGTGGCGCAAGACTTCCAAAGGCGTCGTCGAACTTTCAGCGACTTTGTCATCTCAGCCAAGCGCTTCTCCAGGGGGCGCTGCCCGACGCAAATACACTCGAGTTTGTAGCAGTCGCAATCGCGAAATACGAGAGGGCACAAGGCGCGATGTCTCTCGATGAAGCGTTTGGACTCAAGGCAAAGCGATCTGCGGGGAATCCATCGGCACAACATGCACGTGAGCTTCGATACAACAACTTGCTGTTTCAGATGGCGCTCTATCGCGCGTCATATCCGCGTACAACTCTGACCAAAGCTGCAGATTTGGCAGTAGAAGATTTCCCAGAGCTTGTCGGCGACGATGACCCGACCGACCTGGCAACAACGCTTGTGCGGTATTACAGCTCGCGTCGCTGCCGAGTGTGGGAAGCAGGCATTCGCAATTTCCACGAATCGGAAACTAAAGCCCCTTAGTTTCCTATGGGGTTTCCAAAATAGCTCCGACAATTCCTCCGTCGCGCCGCCATGGCGCATGCCGTCCTACGACAAACGGAGGAATATGGAATCGCAGATCTCGTTTTGGAGGCTTCCTAAAGTTGTCGCAGTCACTGGCTACAGCAAGAGCAGCCTTTACAGACTGATCGAGCAACGCCGTTTCCCGCCTCAAGTGAAACTCGGTGATGCGGCAGTTGGATGGATCGCGGCGGAGGTGGAAAGTTGGCTGAAAGAGCGAATCGCCGCCAGCCGTGGCCAATCGCGCCCCGCTAGGGCTGTGCGAGTCTAGCCATGACGCAGAAGATGACGGCGCCCGCCGGTGAACTGATTGTGCCGCCCCGCATTCAGGACCTATTGAGGTCGTACACAACGGCGCCGCCGGCAGCGGCTAGTCGGCTCGAACAAGGTGTCAACGAATCCTCAGTAGATGCCGACCACAAAGCGGCACCGAGTTTCTTCCCCACCAACTGGGATGGAAGGGAATTCTTGGCGTCCCGCCTCGGCGGCGCGGCCGGCGACTACTACCCGGGCGCTCCCGAAACGGAGGCGGCGGTTGATCGACTGGGCATCCGCAAGCAGTGGGATGATTCGGTCGCGGCGTCCGAGTCGTTGGCGCCGACGATTGCCGCTTCCATTAAGCGAGCAGAACTCAGATTGCGAACCACCGATTCGGCAACAACGGTCGAACTGGTAACTGGCGAAGAATACCCAGTGCCCAAACCGCTTCCCGTTGGGCTACCTGCTGTCGCTGCGTTCATCCCGGAACTCCTTCCCGATTTGATGAGGCCGTGGGCGGAGGACATTTGCGAGCGTGTCCAATGCCCTCCCGATTTTGTAGCGGCCACAATCTTGACCGCGCTGGGAAGTGTTATCGGGCGCAAGGTGGCGATTCGCCCTCAGGGCCAAACCGATTGGACCGAATACGCAAACCAATGGGGCCTAGTTGTGGGGCGTCCCGGTGTCCTCAAGTCTCCTGCGATGGAGGCAGCGCTCGCTCCATTGAAGTTGCTGGCGGCTAATGCAGTGGCGAGGTACGCGACAGAGGCGGAGGACTACGGGCACAGATTGAAAGTTGCGAAGCTCCGCCAGGAGGCCGGAGAAAGGGCGGCGCGCACCAAGTTGAGCAAGAGTGCACTTGCGGATGTTCGAGACGATCTGAACATCCCCGAGCCCGAGGAGCCGAGGCTGCGGCGCTTTATCGCCAACGATACGAGTTACGAGAGTCTCGGGGCGATGCTGGGCGACAATCCCAACGGCGTCCTGGTGTTTCGTGATGAGCTTGTCTCATTGCTCAAGACACTCGACCGCGAGGATAACGCTGGGGCGCGAGGCTTCTACCTGACGGGATGGAGCGGCAACAGTCCTTACACGTTTGACCGGATTACACGCGGGCGCGTATCCATTCCCGCCGTCACGCTCTCCCTGTTGGGTTCGACACAGCCCGGACGGATCTCCGAATACATCCGAGGTGCGGTAACGGGAGGCAGCGGCGACGATGGGCTAATCCAGCGCTTCGGAATACTGGTTTGGCCTGACTCAGGGGGAGATTGGCGGGAGGTTGACCGATGGCCCGATTCAGAGGCCAAGCGCCAAGCATTCTCCGTGTTCGACAGGCTCGACACGCTCAATCCTCTCGACCTTGGCGCAACCCAGGATGCCGACTTCAACGGCAATCCTGATGGGCAGCCATTCCTCCGCTTCGCGCCCGATGCGCTGGAGGAGTTCCGCGCGTGGCGGGAAGGGTTGGAGAAGCAGCTGCGCAACGGCGAGGAGCATCCGGCTTTGGAGTCGCACATGGCCAAGTACCGCAAGCTCGCGCCCTCCCTTGCGTTGATCCTGCACTTGGCCAATGGCGATCGGGGCCATGTATCAAAGTTGGCGACCGAGCAGGCCTTGGGCTGGATCGAATACCTGACCACTCACGCTCGCCGTGCCTATGCCAGCGTATCTAATCCAGAGGCCACGGCCGCCAAGGCAATTGTTGACAGGCTGCGCCGAGGGGAGATTCCTCGTGTCTTTGCTCCCCGAGATATCTACCGCAAGGGCTGGGGGCACCTATCCGATCCGAAACTAGTACGCGACGCCCTTCTGCTTCTGGTTGACCTGGACTGGGTATTTACGGAAACGCGACAGACGGCCGGACGGGCAGCGCAGGAATACTCCGTCAATCCAAGGGGGCTGGGGCAATGAGCTACCTGGAAAGCCTCAAACATCGAAAGGCGGCCATCCCGGTCACTGACAAAGGCGACAAAAGCCCTTCTGTCGGCTTTGTCGGCGGTACCGGTGGCCAATTTCTGGAATGTGCGCGGCACTCGACGCCGGATCTGCTGGGGTTGATAGAGCGGGTTGCTGCCCTCTACCGGACCCCGCCAGACGAGGTAGCGGAAATGAAGCGGCTCGCATTGCGGGACCCGGGCGCCGCCTGGCGCTGCTTCCTTGTGACCGCCCGCACGGAGGGCATCCAATGACGATCCTCGCGTTAGCCGCCGGAACAGTGACCGGCGCCCCTGCCGCCCGGACAACCTCCGCCGGCAAGCCCTGGGCCTCGCTCAAGCTCGCCACAGGCGATCAGGGGCTTGCGGGCTATGTCTCGGTGTCCGCCTTCGCTCCCGACGCCGTGGAGGCCCTCTTGGCGCTTCCTGATGGGGCTCCGGTGTCGGTGCAGGGTCGGCTGGAGGTGCGGACCTGGACAGGCCGCGATCAGGTAGAGCGGCAGGGCCTTTCGATCGTAGCGACGGCCGTGATGGCGCTGGAGGCACCGTCCCAAAAGGCGCAGACCAATAAGCCACCCCGCAAATCGGCAATGCCGCCAGCGGATCCCCCCGAAGCGGACCCGTTCGGCTCCGAGGCGGGCTATCTCGATGACGTACTGCCCCCGGTCAGGGGTGGCATGTGAACGATGGTAGTCGGATCTGCGGCGCCAAAAATCGTCGGGGCGAGCCCTGCCAGTGCAAGAAGCTGTTGAGGGGTGGGCGGTGCAAGTTTCACGGCGGAATGTCCACGGGGCCGCGCACACCGGCTGGAAGGCGCCGATCAGTAGCGGCCATGCTCGCCGGCTGGAATCGCTGGCGACAGGGCCAAAAAGGAAGTCCATGACGCGCGCGGGCGCTCGCGGACTGCAAAGCTGCAGCCTAGCGGTGGACTAGGCTTGAGACTGGCATCGTACCCTTGGAGTTTTCACGGCCAAGGGGGAATGGCAATAGGAATGCGCTGGGGCCTGATACTACTGGTCATGTTCGCGGCGAATGAGTTGGCACTTGCGTTTGATCCGTGCAATTGCAGAGGCTATGACGGGCCAGGAAACGGGTACTCAGCAAGCCTTACCGAGGATCGCCACCCCAAGCGCGACAATCGCAGCTATCGCAGATGCCCAAGCGGCGGCTCGAGTGTATTTTGCGGATCTCTCCGCAGCATCTGCTGCGCGTTGAGCGGCAACAACTGCATCCATGGTTACCTTTTCTCTTCGCTCAGTGCGTTTGCGCTCAAGCCAATACCTAGCGAGATCCTCCCCTACGGGGTATGGGGTTCCGTCTAAGGCGAGCAACTCCTCAATCTTTGCCTCTCCAAGCTCCTCGCACTTCGCGTACGCCGCGCGCCTCATCTCCTCGAGCGAGCCAAATTGTTCAACGGTGCCGTTCATACAGAAGTCCCTGAGCATTTGAATGCCCAAAATGACACAGGGGGCGCAATGCGCCCCCTGGGGGATCAATAATCTGCTGTGTATGTGCCCAATACGGGGCGCAGCAGATGGGCTTCAATAACAAATATTACGCACCAAATTGGCCCAATAGTCAATAATCCCGAGCGAAGGGGGAAACTATGCGAATCGCGGTCTTTGTTGACTATTGGAACTTCCAACTGACTCTTAATGAGCGCCTGGAGATGACATCGGGCAAGAAGGACATTCGCGCGAAGATCGCTTGGCGGGAACTGGGAACAATACTCGCAACAAAGGCATGTGAAGTACTTGCGTGTGACCCTGCCTCTCTGTCGTACGAAGGTTCATATATCTACACCTCTTTCAATCCATCGACGCCTGAGGGAAAGAAGTTCAAGAACTGGGCGACGACATGGTTAGATCGTCAGCCGGGTGTCAATGTTCAACTTCGGGAAAGAAAGCCGAAGGCGCTTCCCCGGTGTCCCGCATGCCATAGGCCAATAAGCCATTGCCCTCACGAGGCATGCGCCCAACCTATAGTCGCTACCGTTGAGAAAGGGATAGATACCCTCCTAGCGACAGATTTAATTCGGCTTAGCCAGAGCAATTCTTATGATGCGGCAGTGCTCTGTAGTCTTGACGCCGACATGGTTCCGGCCGTCGATTTCGTTCAGTCAACAGGGAAGAAGGTAATCCAGGCCGGATTCCCTCCAAAAGGTGTTGACTTGGCATCCGAATGTTGGGGCTCGTTTGACGTTATGCAAATATCGGACAAGATCCAGCGAGAGTAACAGCCCATTGCAACGCCTGAACTGCAGAATCGGCAATAGAAAAGGCCATCGGGTTTAGAGACATGCCTCGCAACTGCTCTCTAGGGATGTTGCGGTGCGCATGTACCCCGGGGGTGTCTCGGTTCCTGGCACTTGACGAGCGGCGGCTAGCAGAAGAGAACGAGGTAGGTCTAGGATTCGCATCTAGCCTTGGCTCGCGTCGGGAGGGTTGCCATGAAAGCACTTGTACGCGCCCTAGTCGTTTTCGTTTCGCTCATTGCAGTTGGATGCGCCACTGCCGAGGTGAAGCAGTACCGGCAGGAGAACGAGCGGCAGCGAGCTCTCGCGGCGTCGGGCGCCATGAAGTGGAGCGACTACTACAAGGGCGTCTATAAGCGCACGTCCGAAGTCGCCTACATCGATGACCGCTCCGAGAAGCTTGCACAGTTAAATGTGCTGATAGGCGCGGCGGTGGACTTCGAGCGGGGCGCCATCTCAAGGGATCGATTTGAAGCGGTCCAGCGCGAAGTGCAGATCGCCGAATCGCGCAGGCAGGAGGAGCAGCGGAAATCCACCGCCAAGGACTTAGGCAACGCAATCAAGGCATACGGCGACGCCGCATACGGCGGCCCTCCGCCACAGATCAAGAGGCGCCCCGACCCGTGCTATCTGGACCAATACGGGAGAACAGTCTGCAAGTGACGATCGATCCAACTAGGGCGCGCGCTCACAGTGTAGGCGCGACGCACTAACGCTCTCAAACTCGCTCCACGCCTGTCGCATCTCCGTGATGGCAAGCATGAGCGCTTCTGGGTCCCCTAGCCCATCGCGCGCTTCCTCCATTAGTTCATCGACCGCACTTCGCTTTACCTTCCACGCCTCGTACTTAAGAAACATCGCCTCC
>CAYRRF010000084.1:0-6872 GCA_964426595.1 uncultured Bdellovibrionales bacterium
AGCTGCTTGCACGCGCCTATAAGGCTCTGCATCGCCCGTGGCAGCCGCCGCATCGTTCGACGATTTTGCAGACCAATCAACGCTCGCAATATGCGCCGTGGACGTTGTTGAACGGGACGATGAATCACATCGCCTATTTGACGAACGATGTCGCAGCCACCGCCGAGGGCCACAAAAACGCCGGGCGCGAGCTTTTGCCCAGCATTCAGGGCAGTAAGGAAGTTGGCTTGTTACAGACCTCGGTGCGTTCACCGATGTTCGATTTTGAGGTGACCGAAGATGAAGAGGGTAACAAGGTCGAAGCCGGTGTTTTTGATTTTGAAGTGCGTGAAGCCGATGGCAGCATCGGCAAAATTCGCTGGACCGGGCCGTTTGCCGAGCTCATTGAGCGTCCGCTTAACCCTGATGGCACACGCTACGAGGCCTTTTTGGCTGACAATGCCGCGCACATCTTCGCCGCAACGCGGAACAAAGAAGCGGCGAAAGGTTAGTAGTTTAGCATGGTACTGTTGATAAGAGCTGTAAAGCGAATCCTGCAACAATGAAAAATATAGCCTCATCTATTCTATGGTCCCTATAAGCAACTTTCCCTTCTAGTTTGATTACAAGATCTTTGTATTTTTGATCAAATTTTTCTTTGTAGGTTTTGATCTGTTCGAAATCAGCTAGTATGTATTTAGTTGTTGCTAAATCCTTTTCTTCTTTTCCAATATAATCTAACGCTTTCATTAAATAATCTTCTGAAGCTACTGCGCGCATTGCATTAATGGAGCTGGCTTTAGCTTGGTCGTATTTATTATATGTTTCTAGACTAGCGTTTAAAATCCAATTGATGTACTTAATCATTTGTATTTTTAGATCTTTTTTGTATTGAGGTAGCATGTCTCGCGTGAAGATGTAAAAACCTAAAACCTGCAAACCTATCCCGAAGAAATTTAGTTTCTTAGCTGGCAACTCTGTTAATAGGAGGGGTGCCTTCTCAGAGATAATACTGCAAAAATCCAACTCTAACCGCCAGCCATATAGCTTTGGATCAAGCTGCCGGTTATCAGGTACCAGCCATCGACCAGCACAAAGAAGATGATCTTGAAGGGCAGGGAGATCATCACGGGCGGCAACATCATCATACCCATCGACATCAGGATCGATGACACGACCATGTCGATAACCAGAAACGGCAGGAACAGTAGAAAGCCGATCTCAAACGCGCGGCGAAGTTCAGAGATCATAAAGGCCGGGATCACGTATTGCATCGGTGTTTCCATGGCCTCTTTAAAGGGGCCGGCTTTGTTGATTTCGACGAAGAGCTTCAAATCTTTTTCGCGTGTATTTTTCAACATAAACTGCTTGAAGGGCTGGGCCGCTTTTTCCAGCGCATCCATTTCCGAGATTTCTTCGTTCATCAGCGGCTTGATGCCTTGGTTATAGGACGTTTGAAACGTCGGCATCATGATGAACAGCGTCAAAAACATCGCCAGCGAGATCAGCACCGCGTTTGGTGGGGTTTGCTGGATCCCCACGGCCGAGCGCAGGAACGAAAAGACGACGACGATACGCGTAAACGACGTCATCATCATTAAGATGCTGGGCGCAACGGATAAAACAGTCAGCAACGCGACGATCTGAATAACGTTGCCCGTCATGCTGCCGTCCTTGCCGCCGCCGATATTCAGGGACACTTGCGCCAGGGCAGGGGTAGTGAACAGAAAAAAGAAAGCGGTCAGCAGAAGAATCTTACCTCTCCCTTGAGGGGAGAGGTCGCTAAGAGAGCGTGAGCGAACGAAGCGGGTGAGGGTGGAAATAAATTTGTTTGGCATTTTATCACCCTCACCCGTCTCAACTTCGTCTCGCCGACCTCTCCCCTCAAGGGAGAGGTTATTCTGCGTAGAATGGCTAATTCGATTCATTTGGTCTCCGATGGGTTGATTGTGCCAGCGGGAATATTTTTTTCAATCACCTCCGGATCGCCGGGGCCGATGACAAGCAAATGCTCGGTGTTGTCCCGGCGGACCAGGACGACTTTGTTCCGCCCGTCCAAGGGGAGGATCTCGACCAGCTGCAAACGGCGGTTGGCGCCGGTCAGGGGAGGCATCGGCAGGCCAAGGCGCGTGCCATAGCGGCGCAGCACATAGCCCAAGGACCACATCAGCCCCACCACAAACAGCAGGGCCACACACGCACGGATCAGGTCAAAGGTGGGGTTCATTGCAGTTATCCTTTGTCTTTCGCCCTAAACGGGTCTCCGGGGCCGGTTTCAACGCCTTCCGCTTTATACACATAGGCCAGGATTTCTGCCACCGCCATAATGGCCTCGGTGGGGATGGGGCTGTCCAGTTCGATACTGGCCAGCATATTGGCCAGGGCGGGGTCCTGACGCACCTTCAGGCCATTGGCAAAGGCCAGGTCCAGGATTTGTTCCGCCCACTTGCCGCGCCCGGTGGCGATGATCTTCGGCAACTCACCTGTGCGGGGGTCGTTCTGGATGGCGGCCGCGACCGTCTGTTTGGGTGTCGTCTGTGGGGTTTTGTCTTTTTTCTCCTCTATCATTTACATAATCCAAGCATGAGTGAGGGGGCAAGGGGGGAGGATGCAGAGTCCAAAATCATACTTTTTTGGCCAAGGTCCAGCCACTTGGCACGGTTTTTGCTTTTAACAGGGCAGGGCGACAAAAGGCTCATATCAAGAAGCCTACACCGCCCGGCAGGAAAACACTAGAAGGAAGACAACATGTTAGAAAATATGAGCATTTTCAATGGGATGGTCCAAAAGATGGGCTTTTTACAGACCCGTCAGCGCGTCCTGTCCCAGAATATCAGCAACGCGGACAGCCCCGGCTATCAGGCCTTGGATGTCAAAGCCCCTAACTTTCAAAAGACCTTGTCGGCCTTGACCGGTCAGGCCTCGGTGAAACAAGCCGGTCTGGCGATGTCGGAAACCGAAAGCCAGCATATTGCCGGTATGACCCACCAACAAGCCATGACGATCAAACCGACGCGCGATGCCTATGACGTGACGCCGACGGGCAACTCGGTCTCGCTGGAAGAACAAATGGTCCAGGCCTCGCAAACGGCCGTGGATTACCAGCTGATTACCAACCTGTACAACAAGAATTTAGACATCCTGCGCGCGGCAATCCGCGGCTAAGGAACAAGGTAGGAGAACGACAATGGAACTGATGGATGCAATGAATGTTTCGGTCTCGGGGATGAAAGCCCAAAGCATGCGGATGCGCGTGGTTTCCGAGAACTTGGCCAACGCCGACACCACCCCCGACAAGCCCGGAGTCGAGCCGTACCGCCGTAAAACCATTTCCTTTAAAACGGTCCTGGACAGCAAAACTGGGGTGGAAAAGCTGGAACCCGGCGATGTCAAACGCGACCAAAGCGATTTTCGCCTGAAATATGACCCAACAAACCCCGCTGCCGACGAAAAAGGGTATGTTCGCTTACCGAATGTTAATAGCCTTATTGAGACAATGGATATGAGAGAGGCACAACGTTCCTATGAGGCGAATCTGGGGGCGATCGAACTCAGCCGTAACATGATGATGAAGACCATCGACCTGTTACGCAGCACACGCTAAGGAGAGTGAAACATGAGCACAGTCAATTCTGCAATTGGTGCTTATAACGCCGCAGCACAGGCCGGTGGCCTGGGCAAGGGCGCCGGTGGTGTGTTGAATCAAACCGCCGAGAACAAAGGCGCCAGCTTTGGCGATATTTTGAAAACCGCTACCCAAGGCGTGATCGACTCGCAAAAAGCAGGCGAGAAAGCCTCGGCACAGGCGGTCCTGGGCAAGGCCGACCTGACGGATGTCGTCAATGCGGTCAACAACGCCGAAGTGTCGTTGAATATGTTCCTGGCTATCCGCGACAAGCTGCTGGACGCCTATAACCAAATCAGCCGCACGCAGATTTAATAAGCGCTATTCTTTGACAGGGTTTTGGGGGCTATTGCCCTCTAAAGCCGTTTCTGGCAAACTAAGCCTATGACCGGACCGGATATTTTAAACCTTGCTCGTGATACGTTGTGGCTGACGGTGAAAATCAGTGCGCCGGTGATGTTGATTGGTTTGTTTGTCGGTTTGGTTGTGTCCCTGTTTCAGGCTCTGACCCAGATCCAGGAAATGACCTTGGCCTATGTGCCAAAGATCCTGGCGATTTTTCTGGCGCTGTATTTGTTCCTGCCCATGATGGGCCAAAGCCTGAACGAGTTCATGGTCATGATCAGCGACCAAATCGTCAAGGTTGACTAATGCAAGGCGCCTTGAATCTTTTTTTGGCGACGCAGCTTTTCTCTTTCCTTCTGGTTTTTGCGCGTATCGGTTCGGCGATCATGGTGATGCCGGGGATGAGCGATATCACTGTGCCGATGAATGTACGGCTCTATGCCGCTTTAAGCATGTGCCTGGTCCTGACACCGTTTTTGCAAAAGTTTTTGCCGGTCATTCCGACACAGCCCATTGCTCTGGCCATCGTCATTGCCAAGGAAATGCTGATTGGGATTTTCTTTGGCCTGATGTCACAAATTATTTTGAACGCGATTAACGTTGCCGGCTTTGTCGTGGCGCATGTGACCTCGTTGTCCAGTGCTTTTACGTTTAACCCGCAACAGGCAGCGCAAAGTGCCGTCATCACCAGCTTTCTATCGCTGCTGGCGGTTGTCATGCTGTTTGCGATGGATCTGCATCATATGCTGTTTATCGGTTTTATCGACAGCTACCGCATTTTTGTTCCCGGCAACGAATTGATGTTTGGTGACATTACCGATGCCATTACGCAAGGTCTGGGCCAAAGCTTTATTATTGGTCTGGAGATAGCTGCACCGTTTATCGTTGTCGGTTTCGGAGTCTTTATGGCGATGGGTTTGGTGGCGCGGCTGGTGCCGCAGATCCAGGTGTTTGTTTTGTCGATGCCGATACAGATTTTGGTCGGCTTGACGTTGCTGACGACATGTTTGTCCGCCATGATGCTGTTTTGCTTTGATCAATATCAGGATTTTTGGAAAAATTTATTTACAGCGGGCTAGGGTTCAGGTTTTAACATGACAATACGTGTGATGCATATCATGGCCGGCGGGGCCGTAGGCGGGGCGGAAAATATTTTTCTGGAAGATGCACGAGCGCTGGCGGATGTGCCCGAATTGGTGCAAGCAGTTATAACGCGCCCCGAAGCGTACCGTGTCGAGGCGTTGCGCAAGAAAAATATAACGGTCTATACCGCCAGCTTTGCCAAATGGTGGCCTTTTGGTACCAAACGGACGATTGCGCGCGCCATCGCCGAATTTAATCCCGATATCATTCAATACTGGATGGGGCGTGCGGGCGAATTTGCCGTCAATGGAACGCATGTGAATGTGGCCTGGTATGGCGGCTATTATAATCGCAAAAAACGCTTCGCTCGTTGCACGCATCATATCGTGCTGACCAAAGATTTGTATCGCCATGTATTGGAATCGGGCGCTGCTGCACCGGATGTGTCGATCGTGCATACGATGGCGTCTTTTCCCGCACAGATTGAAGCGCAAGACCGCGCGGCCCTCGACACGCCACCACAAGCCACCGTTTTGTTGGCGCTGGCACGGCTGCACTGGAAAAAAGGTTTGGATGTCCTTTTGCGCGCGTTGGTCGATCTGCCCGACTGTGTGGCATGGATTGCGGGTGATGGTCCGTTAAAGCAGCAGCTGGAAATTTTAGCCGACGAATTGGGCGTGACTGCGCGCGTGCGTTTTCTGGGATGGCGCAATGACCGCGAGCGTTTGTTGAAAGCGTGCGATATCTGCGTTTTTCCTTCGCGGTATGAGCCTTTTGGTACCGTCATGGTGGATGCATGGGCCATGCAAAAACCGCTTATCGCTGCCGATGCGGCCGGTCCGGCCGCGTATATGCGTAACGGTGAAAACGGCTTGCTTATTCCTAAAGATAATGTCGAGGCATTGGTGCAAGCAGTGCGGCAGATGCAAAGTGATAGTGCGTTGCGCGCGCGCGTTGTTGCGGGCGGCTATGAAGATTATCAAAAAGCCTTTAGCAAGGAAGCGTTTATCCGCGACAGCATGGCGGTCTATCACAAGCTGGCACAAAAATAATGTACGGGCAGGTTTTGCAGCATCGCGGCGTGGTGCGTCTTTCGGGACCCGACAAGGCCGATTTTTTGCAAGGTTTAATTACGCAGGATGTACGCAAAATTAACGCGGAAAACATGGTGTATGCATGTTTTTTGACCCCGCAGGGGAAATATCTGGCGGATTTTTTTATCTATGAACTGGGCGAAGACTGGTTCTTGGATATCGACACTTCCTTGCTGGCAGATTTTATCAAGCGTCTTTCGGTGTACAAATTGCGCAGTAAAATTGTCATCGAGGATGTCTCGGAGGCTTTTCAAGTCTGTGCTTTGTGGCAGGCGGACCAACCGCCGCAGGGCGCATGGGTCGATCCGCGTTTGTCTACCTTGGGGTGGCGCGCGTTGGTTTCAAACGACCGCACACTTTCCTTTGAAGAATCCGACTATGCGTATTGGATGATGCAGAACGGCGTGCCGGATACAAGCGATTTCATACGGGAGCGCAGCATGATGCTGGAAAGCAATATGGACCTGCTGCATGGCGTATCCTTTGATAAGGGTTGTTATATGGGCCAGGAATTGACGGCGCGGACCCATTATCGCACGCTGGTTAAAAAGCGTTTGCTGCCGATCCGTCTAAAAGAATCGGTACCAATACCACATGACACTCCGATCACGGCGAATGGAAAGACCATAGGTTTTACCCGGACCCAACAGCGTGATCTGGTGATGGCGTTGGTACAGCTGGAAGATATGCGCGATGGTGCGGATGTCGCCGTTGGTACAGCCACTGGCACGGTCTTTTACCCGTCG
>CAYRRF010000085.1:0-6637 GCA_964426595.1 uncultured Bdellovibrionales bacterium
ACGTTCGTCGGAATATAGGCCGACACGTCACCCGCCTGGGTTTCAATGATCGGCAGAGCCGTCAAAGAGCCACCGCCCTTTTCTTTCGACATTTTCGCGGCACGTTCCAGCAAGCGCGAGTGCAAGTAGAAAACGTCGCCCGGATAGGCTTCGCGGCCCGGCGGACGGCGCAGCAACAGGGACATCTGACGATACGACACGGCTTGCTTGGACAAATCATCATAGATGATCAAAGCATGCATACCGTTGTCGCGGAAATATTCACCCATCGCGCAACCGGCATAGGGCGCCAGGAACTGCATCGGTGCCGGATCCGAAGCCGTTGCCGAAACAACGATCGTATAATCCATCGCACCGTTCTCTTCCAACGTCTTGACGACTTGTGCAACCGTCGAACGTTTCTGACCGATAGCCACATAGATACAGTACAGTTTTTGGCTTTCATCGCCCGAGGCGTTGATTTTCTTTTGGTTGATGATCGTATCGATCGCCACAGCCGTTTTACCTGTTTGACGGTCACCGATGATCAACTCGCGCTGGCCCCGGCCAATCGGAACCAAAGCATCAATACATTTGATACCGGTCTGCATCGGCTCTTTAACGGACTGACGATCGATAACGCCCGGAGCCTTACGCTCGACAGGATACGTATCCGTCGCCGTGATGGGACCCTTGCCGTCAATCGGCTGGCCCAGAGCATCGACCACACGGCCTAACAAACCTTTACCGACCGGAACGGAAACGATCTGACCGGTACGCTTGACTTTATCACCTTCGGTAATACCGCTGTCTTCACCGAACACAACGATACCGACATTGTCCTGTTCCAGGTTGAGCGCCATGCCTTTGACGCCGTTGCTGAATTCGACCAACTCGCCGGACTGGACTTTGTCCAGACCATAGGCACGGGCAACACCGTCACCCATCGACATGACTGTGCCAATTTCGGCCATTTCGGGGCGGTTGTCGAAATGCATGATTTTGTCGGCAATGACATCGGTAATTTCGGCAGCGCGCAAGGCGGATACTTTTGATTTTTGCATGTGATTTTGCAACCTGTTGATTTTGGTTTTCACGGAGTCATCGATTTGCATCGAACCTATCTGGACGACCATTCCCCCCATGATGGAAGGGTCGACTTTGTTTTTAACAGCGATTTTTGTCGCCTGTATACGTTTCATCAGCGCGTTTGTAACGTTTGTTACTTCTTCGTCGCTGAGCGGCGTCGCGGAGGTTGCTTCAACAACAACCACGCCTTGCATTTTTTGAACCATCGCACGGAAAGTGTCATTGATCTCTTTGATTACCACCAGACGATCGGATTCGTTCAGAAGCTTCAGGAAGTTGGCGGTAACGTCGCTCATGTTCGTATTTGCAGCTACCGCCATCAATACTTTTTCACGATCTTCATGCGGCAAGGTACGCTCGGTAGCGGCAAAAAACAGCTTTCTATCGGCAGCAAAAATATCCGCCGCCTGCTCAAGCTCGGTTTGCACCTGCTCGATATGGCCCATCGTCTTGGCGGCCTGGAACAACCCCGAGGCATAACGTCGGGCAATCAGATCGGGGGAAACTTTGCGGGCCATATATTGAGTCGTATCTCCAATTGAAATTTGCGGCGTGAGTGTAGGGGGAAATGGCGCGTTTGACCAGAGGGAATCTTAGCCTGGCCGTTCCTCCCCAAACCCGCAAGGGCTCTGGCGTTGCCGCCCATCCGTAGATATGAAAATATATTGCATAATGTTTACTTTATTTGCGCTTGATACGCACACATAAATCACTTAAATTATGACAGGTAAATCAAATCACTGCATGGGAACGCACATGTCCACCGAAAAAGAAAGTCAGTTCACACCAGTCATTCTTCTTGATTATGAAGCGATTGAAAAAACGCAATGGTTCGGCGACGACTATGGCGCTCCCATTTTTAAAAAACTGGAAGAATTTAAAAACCAAGGCGCCAAAATCTACGCAACATCCGATAAATATACATGTGCCAAGCTGGCAGACCAAAGGCCGATACAAAAGAACAGAGCACTTTTTGTCGGGAATTTAGGCTATGATTGGCTTTATGCTCGCGGCAGCAAGGCGAAAGAAAATTACTGGCCTTTTATCCGGAAGAAATTTGGAGAAAGTACTCTCCTCCTTTTTATCGATTGTGATGCACAAGCCTATACCAAAGCAGTAAAGACTGGAATAAAATCGCTCTACGCTCCTTCAGTATCCCTTCTTGGACCAGAAGGCCTAGCTACCTATATGCAAGAAGGTTTTGAAGAACTCAAATTAGCGCTCACATAAAGCTATACGGATCAATATCGATTTGCACGCGCACACCGCTGGGCGGATGTTGGGTCAGCACCCATTCGGCCAGTAATTTCTGCAACGCAGTGTCTTTTGTCGTCTTTACCAAAATACGATAGCGGAACTGGTGCCGCAATTTGAAAATGGGCGCCTGCGCCGGTCCTAATATTTTCACCCCCGGCACGCTTGGTGCCATGTGCACCAAATGATCCGCAAAACGCCGCGCATCAGTTTCTTTTTTAGCGCTGATGATAATTCCAGCCAAACGTCCCGCCGGCGGCATACCCGATTGCTGCCGTTCCTGGGACTCGACTTCTAAGAATGCGTCGCGATCACTGGAAACGATGGATTTGATGATGCGATGATCCGGCATGAAAGATTGCAACAGGACCTGTCCCGGCTTGTCCCCTCGGCCGGCACGTCCCGAAACCTGTTGCAGTATTTGAAAGGTGCGCTCGCCCGCACGCAAATCCCCGCCCCCCAGACCAAGATCAGCATCAATCACCCCCACCAGTGTCAATTGCGGAAAGTGATGTCCTTTGGCAACGATTTGCGTACCGATCAAAATATCAATCTCGCGCTGGGTAATTTTATCAATCGTATCGCTTAAAACCCGCATGGATTTCTGCGTGTCGCTGGAAAGGACAGCGATGCGCTTATCAGGGAAATGCTGACGTACCTCATCTTCGATGCGTTCAACGCCCGGACCAATAGCCGCCAGACAAGCCGGCGCATTGCAATGCGGACAGGTTTTCGGCGGCTTCATGTTCCATCCGCAATGATGGCACATCAAGCCACCTTGGGTACGGTGTTGGACCATCCATGCGGAACAGCGCGGACATTCAATCCGATGGCCACACGCCCGGCATAAGGTAAGCGGTGCATAGCCACGGCGATTCAGATACAGCATCACCTGCTCGCCCTTGTCGAGAGTCTCTTTCATCGCCGTCAGTAAACTCGGCGATAAAAACTGTGTCCGCGGAATTTTTTCGGCCCGCATATCGATAACATGCAATGCCGGCATTTGCGCATCCGCGTAACGGCTGGACAGTTTTATCCAGTGATAGCGTCCACTTTGCGCATTGTGATAGGTTTCCAGGCTGGGGGTGGCGGAAACCAGTATAATCGGCCTGTTTTCCAGCTGCGCTCGCTTGATCGCCAAGTCCCGGGCATTGTAAAAAATTCCCTCTTCCTGCTTATAACTTCCGTCATGTTCTTCATCGATAATCAGGAGGCCAAGCTCTTTGTAGGGCAGGAATAAAGCGGAACGCGCGCCTAATACGACACGCGCCTGCCCATGCACAATCGCCTTTAGATGGCGGCGCCGTTGCGCTGGCGTTAAATGCGAATGCCAGGTGACAGGTGCAATACCAAAACGTTTGGTAAAGCGTGTCACCAGCTGTGTCGTCAAAGCGATTTCCGGCATCAGGATCAAAACCTGTTCCCCTTTTGCCAAGGCCTGCTTGACGGCTGCAAAGTACACTTCGGTCTTTCCCGACCCCGTCACCCCATCCAAAAGCGTAACGCTAAAGGCGCGCTCATCCACGCGGTGTATCAATTCCTGCGCAGCGGCCTGTTGCTCGGGGTTATAGGCGGGCAGCTGAATCGTCGCTGTTTCCGGCATTTCCGGCAATTCCTGCTCGGCCGATACTTTAACCGCTTCCAGCACCCCCTGATCAATCAATGTTTTTATAACAGCATCCGAAACGCCTGTGGCTTCGCGGATCTCGGTGCGCGTGAACAGTCCGCCCTTGGACAATAAATCGACGACCTTCTGTTGCTTGTCATTACGCGTTGTCCCCGCATGCACCAGACGATAGCGCGTTTGCTGCGGCGTCGGGCGGGTGACATCCGCAATCGGCAAAGCCATCCGGGCAAAAGTTCCCAAGGGGGACAGAGTATAGGCCGCCCACTCTAAAAAATGCATCAACTGCGGCGAGACCAAAGGCCATTCAGACAGCGCCTCGCAATTTTTCAATTTTTCATCTTCTATATTCGTATCGCCTTCTTGTTTCCAGACAATCCCCAATGTCGGTTCAGGGTCTTTTTTCTTGCCGAACGGAATCCGCACCACCTGCCCCACGGCAAGCAAAGCCGGCGCACGATAGCTATACAGCTTGGAAACCGGCCGCAAGGGTAAAATGGAAACAATGGACATACCCCCATCATCAGGCTAGAATGATAAAAAAACAAGATGGAGAGCGCCATGGAATTCTTTATTGATACAGCTGATATTGAACAGATACGCGACCTGAACACGACCGGCCTGGTGGATGGTGTCACCACCAACCCGTCGCTGGTAGCAAAAGAAGGCGGCAAGAACTTTTTGCAGCTTATTAAAGAGATCGCAGCCGTGGTCGAAGGACCTGTCAGCGCCGAAGTCGCCGCTACCGATTTCTCTACCATGCTGGCCGAGGCACGCAAGCTGAGCAAAATAGCCAAGAACGTGGCCGTCAAAGTGCCACTGACTGAAGCCGGCCTCAAGGTCTGTAAAATTTTGACCGATGAAGGCCGTAAAGTAAATGTGACGCTATGCTTTACTGCGGCGCAGGCTTTGCTGGCGGCCAAAGCCGGTGCCACATATATCTCTCCCTTTGTCGGCCGCTTGGATGATATCGGCCAAAACGGGATGCAACTTATCCGCGATATCGTCGAGATCTACCGGAACTATCCCGACATCAAGACCAAAGTGCTGGCCGCTTCCATTCGCAGCACCGAACATGTTGTCGAAGCCGCCAAGGCCGGGGCGCATATTGCCACGATTCCTCCCAAGCTTATCCGCCCGCTCTTCCATCACCCTTTAACGGACAAGGGGATCGAGCTTTTCGTGGCCGATTGGCAAAAAACTAACCAGAGTATCCTGTAATGACCACTACTCCTGAAACCATTATCAGCTTTCTGCGCGAGAACCCCGAGTTTCTGACACAGCATCCTGAATTATTACCTCTGCAATCGGGAAACGTCGTCAATTTTCAACAGGCGATGGTGCATAAATTACGCAGCGACAAAGAACGATCGGAAGACCGCCAGCGTATGATGATCGATAATGCCCGGGCCAACATGACTATTCAGGCCCGCGTGCAGGCTGCCGTCTTGCGCACCATCGAGGCGAAAAACTTTGAAGACCTTTTGGAGATCATCAGCAACGAAGTCTCGCTGATGCTGCAAGTGGATGTTGTAAGTGTAACTTTTGAACAACCTGCCGTGGCCAACAGCGTCAACTTCCCGCCAACGATTGCGCTGCTGAAACCGGGAACGCTGGACGCTCTGCTGGGCGCCAACGAGGCGCTGGTACAGGCGAATATCGATGGTGATCCACGCGTTTTTGGTCCAGCCGCACGTCTGGTAAAAAGCCAGGCGCTTATTCGCCTGCAAGTGGCCAAAGATCTGCCCCAGGGTCTTCTGGCCTTTGGCAGCCGTGATCCGCTGCTTTTCGCGGACGGGCAAGGCACCGAACTGGCCGGCTTTTTAGCCAGCGTTGTCGAGCGCGTCGTACGCCGCTTTATCCAATGACACTCAACACACCCGATCTGACAGCTCTGTTGGAACGATGGTTAGATTGGCTGCAACACGGGAAACGTCTTTCGACCCACACGATACGGGCGTATCGCAGCGATATACATGATTTTTTCGACTTTATCACAACGCATCGCGGGCAATCCCCCGATGTCGCCCTGCTGGCAGCGCTTACCTTGACCGATTTTCGAGCCTGGGTTGCAGCCCGCGCCCGCGCCCAGGTCCAGGCCCGCAGCCGTGCGCGTGCTGTGTCTGCTTTGCGTCACTTTTATAAGTGGCTGGACCGCGAGGGCATGGCGCATAATCCGCATATTGCGCTGCTGCGTCATCCCAAGCTGGATAAAAACCTGCCCCGCCCGCTAGCGGCACCCGCCATCGAAGATGTGATCGCGACAACCGATATCCTGCACGACGATTGGCAAGTCCTGCGCGATCAGGCTTTGTTCACGCTTTTATACGGTGCGGGTTTACGCATCGACGAAGCTTTGCGTTTGAATTGCGGGGATTGGCCAGCGGACGGCGACACGATCACCATCACCGGCAAAGGTAACAAGCAGCGCCAGATCATCCTTTTGAACATTGTCCGCGACTTAATCGAACGCTATCGGGCGGCATGTCCCTATACGGAAGAAAGCAAACGCCCGCTTTTTTTGGGCAAGCAAGGCAAACGCCTGCACCAAGGGGTTGCCCAGCGCACCATCCGCCAGATACGCCAGATGCTGAACTTGCCGGATTCGGTTACACCGCATGCATTGCGCCATTCCTTTGCGACACATTTGTTGATTGATGGGGTTAATATCCGCGCTATTCAGGAATTACT
>CAYRRF010000086.1:0-1712 GCA_964426595.1 uncultured Bdellovibrionales bacterium
AATATCGACAGGAACGAGAAGACGATGCTGCCGGCTGATGCTGATGCCGCGGCGTGCGGATATGCGCGAGATCATCGATTTATCCGTGGCCGACCAGGAGCAATTGCTGCGCGAAATACGCCAGACCTCGCACGTCGTCAAAAAACTGTTTTCACCCGATAAGATCAATGTCGCTAATCTTGGCAATGTCGTCGCACAGTTGCACATACACGTTGTTGCACGTTATGGAGCCGATCCGGCCTGGCCAGGTCCGATCTGGAACAGCGGTGTCAAAGAAGAATATGCGCCGGCTATTTTAAACGATCGTCTGGTGCAGCTAAAAGCGGCCTTTGAGGAGCGGGAGTAATGGCGCAGCGCTGGCTTTTACTGGACTTTGACAATACGATCATGGCAACGGAAAAATTAATGCTGCCTTCCTTGATTGATCGCTTTAATGGACTCTATGGCGACAAGATTGCCAAGCCGCTGACGTTATCGGATTTTCATCGCTATTTTCAAGGCCAAGTGCGCGAGTCGCTTTGTGCCAAGATGTCCGAGCATTACGGGATACAAGTCGATTATAAAACGCTTTTCGATTCACGGGACTGGCGTGTGATGCAACATATGCAAGGGCTAGAGCGTGGGATTGAAATTGCGCCCGGGCTGATGCAGGCGTTGACGGTTTTGCGCGACAAAGGATGGCGCTTTGCTGTCGTTTCTAACAATTCCGTCGGGCGCTGTGTCGCAGCGATGCGTTTTGCCGAAGACGGTTTGGGCAATGACCTGTTGCATTTCTTTGGCACAGCCTTGTTTGAAGCCGGGGATGTGCACAAGCCGCATCCTGATCCGTATCTGCGGGCGATGGAACAATTGCGGATCGATCCCAAAGAGTGCATTATTGTCGAGGACAGTGTTACCGGCGCGCAATCGGGTCGGGCGGCAGGCGTTCCTGTTTACGGCTATACAGGATTGGCCGAAAATCCGCAGGAACAGCAGGAAAAACTGATGGCCGCTGGATGCGTGGCCTGTTTCGACGACTGGCGTTTATTTCCCCAGCTTTTGGCCTAGGGCTTCGATATCGAACTCTGCGCCGACGAATTTTTGTACCAGACGGCCCTCAGGGTCAATTAAAACTGTTTCAGGCACGCGGAATGTCTGGAACAGATCTTCCGAGATATGCTTGCCTGCGTCCTGGCCGATGAAAATAGTTTTAGCCTCGGTATTAAAACGCGTTAAAAAGCGGTGCATTGCGGTGGTGTCTTCATCGATGGACAAAGCGACAAGTACGGTATTTTTCGAATGATCGCGCGCCAGCTGCAACAGATGCGGCATTTCCACTGCGCACGCGCCGCACCAGCTGGCCCAGAAATTCAAGACAACGTATTTGCCTTTGAACTCCGACAAACGGTGCTTTTTGTTGCCCAGCGTTTGAAAAGTGAAATCGGGCGCCGGATAGAGGGTCAGAGCAGAAGCATCTGCCGGAGTTTCGGCAGAGGAGGGCGGATGCGTTTCCAAAGCATGTGCCAACAGAAAACAGCCCGCAATCGTTGCCGCCACAAAGCCGAAATTGAGGAGCTTAGCGTTTTTCATGCTGTTTTATCTTCCAGACGCACAGCGAAATAAAGGCCAGCTCTGCCAGACAGAAGATCCCCAAGGCCCAGGCGATACCGCTGATAAAGCCATAGGAGTGCAAGCCGACATTCAATAGATTGACGCCGAACCAGGAGAGCGAA
>CAYRRF010000086.1:1722-6628 GCA_964426595.1 uncultured Bdellovibrionales bacterium
GATGATCAACAGAACTGCGGCGGCAATGACAAAGGTAAGATCCTTCAAATGCCCGCTGATGCGGCCATGCAGCATCCACACCAGCCACAGCACGATCAGCAGCGCGCCGTTTTCTTTGGGGTCCCAACCCCAAAAACGACCCCAGGATTGATCGGCCCAGATGCCTCCCAGAACGGTGCCGAACGTCGTCAAAAACAGCGCGGCCAGCGAGGTCGTGTAAAGCAGGCGCAGTCCGCTTTTTGTATTTTTGGTAAAGGCGTTTTTATACAGTTCGATATGCGCGAGCAGGGCGGTGAAAATACACACCGCATAGGCTGCCGTAATGCAGACGACATGCGTCGCCAGCCAGAAATTCGTATCCAGAACAGCGACCAGAACCTCCATCGAATCGCCTTGGCCGGCGATGGCGGGGGCAATCATCAACAAGCCCAAGGCGAACAAAGCCCCTGCACCTAAATAAAGTTTCTCTTTATTGCGGTGACTGAGATACAAGGTGACAACGCCGATGACAAAGCTCACGAACAGGATCGACTCGTACAATGTACCGACAGGTGGGCGTTGTAAAAGCAGCATACGCAAGCCGATGCCGCTGGCGTGTAGCATGAGGCCGGATAAAAAGGCTGTTTGCGTCAAGCTATACAGCGCCGTGCGTTTAGGCAGGCGCGCGGACAGGCCTAAGGCCAGCAAGGCCAGAACATAGAGGCTTTGCGCTTTACCAAAAGGCTGCAGAGCGTTATAGAATTGTTCGATACGTAACAGCGGCGCCGGATAAAGAGCACTGCTGTTGATTGTTTGCAGCGCGCTATTCCACAATTTTATATTTTTGTCATGATAGGCGGTGGCCAGATCTTGCCACAGTTTTAAATAGCGCATGC
Source organism: uncultured Bdellovibrionales bacterium (assembly GCA_964426595.1). Taxonomy (GTDB): domain Bacteria; phylum Pseudomonadota; class Alphaproteobacteria; order Micavibrionales; family SZUA-601; genus JAQGJA01. Next base: position 2,598 of record CAYRRF010000086.1, read on the forward strand.
TTTCCGGCGACCCCTGACCAGATAACAGCGATTCCCACGGCGTCATCCACTCGCCTTCTTTGTTCCATGTAGAGGGGATAATTTTTAGCAGATGGCTGGTTCCGGCTGACTGGCTGAGGCGGGACAGCCGCATGCCAAGATTTAATTTTTCCAGTTCCGCCGGCGAATAGCTTTTCAGTTTGGTACCTTTGCGCTTAACCAGCTGTTTGATGTCTTTATCGATCTTCTCGCGGGATTTGTACAAATCCAGATAACTTGTTTTTTTGCCGTCCGACAAAGGCAGCAGGGCTGTCATGCTGCTGAGAAGGTCCATATAGGTGGAAGCCTTTTCGTAGAGTTCGCGCATATGCCGTTGTTGCTGTGTCAATTTGTCAGCATCGGTTTTAAGGAGCGTTTCGATCAGGTCCCGCTTGCTGGCAACGGCAAAAAGAATATCGGCGGCGCTGTAGCGGTTATTGGCCGTGCTGGGAAAATCCAGCTGCGACAGGACGGCTGTATCCGTAACGGTAAAGAGCGGGCGGCGGATAGATTCTTCCGGCTCGAACAAAGTGGTGTTCAACCAGGCAATCGCCGGCATATTGTTGATGGTATCGTGGCCGGTCAAAGCGCGCAGCTCAATCCGTGCGAAGCTGTCCAAGGGTTTGATACGCCCTTCGTGCTGGATCGGAATTTGTCCTAGATCCAGGAAGGAGTCATGCTGACTATAGCCGGCATAAGCAAAGACTGCGACAACAACAAGCAAAGCGTAGAAAAGTTTTTTCATCGGTGCTTCCTATTCCACAAAAAATGTAACAATAAACCAAGAGAAATAATAATCGTTCCCAGATAGGGGAAAAGCCAGCCACGGTTTTTCACAACGGCCAGCACTGTGGCCTCGCGGTTGTCGCTGGTGACGATATACGATGACTGGAAAAGCGTGTAACCCTTGTAACGCAACGGCTCGTTCATCGCGATATGGGCCGGCCACGCAACGGCGCCGTCCTTGACGACAACATCCGAGCTGTAGCTTTTGGCTTTGTCCGTGCCGGGATGCATGCGCTTGGTAAACTGCTTTAATGTGACCTGAAAAGGCAGTGTGTATTCTTTTTTAGTGTTGCTGTCGACGATGGTGGCACTTGTTTGTTTGGCAAATAAAACCAGATCACCTTCCTGTTTATCCACCAGCGTAATCAGGCCGCCGAACAGCAGGACCAAAACGCCCAAGTGCGCCAGGTTAATGCCCAAGCGTTTCATTTTCCACGGACTGAAGAAAATAAATTTGCACAGCAGGCTGAACAAAAGCAGGCTTAGCAACGTCAACGTGCCGGGTACGGGCACAGGCCCCAGCCAGACAATGTACGAGAAAAAATATTGCTTCTGTGCTTCGTATAACCCCACAAAGCGTTGCGCAATCGTGCCTAAGATTAAAATCGCCATCAGAAAGGGAAGAATGAAAAAGGCGATACGTTGATGGGCAATTATTTTTAAATAGGTGTTCATGGCAGATTCACAAAGAATTTATCAATCGTGGCGACAATCGCCTCTGCCAGTTTCTGCTGGTGTTCGGGATTAATCAAGCGGTTTGCTTCGGTACGGTTAGATAAATAGCCCATTTCGATCAGTACCGAAGGGATATCGGGGGCTTTTAAGACCGCAAACCCGGCCGAACGGTGCGGGTGCTCGGGCAGGGTCAGGATGCTGTTCTGGTGGAAAGTGCTGACCACGTCCTGGGCGAGGACTTTGGATTGGTTCATGGTATCGCGTGTCACCAGATCAATCAGAATATCGGCGACATCGTCCTCGACATCCCCGACATCCACATTGACCAGCGTATCGACGGCGTTCTCACGCTCGGCCAGTTTCGCTGTCTCGGCGTCCGACGCTTTTTCGGACAAAGTATACACGCTTGCGCCTTGGACGCCGGGGCGCATGATCGTGTCGGCATGTAGCGAAATAAACAAATCCGCCCCCAGCTTGCGCGCAATAGCGACGCGCTGCGGCAGTTTGATAAAGATGTCACGATCGCGGGTTAGATGGACTTTGTAATGACCTGTGGCTTCAAGCGTATCGCGCAGGCGACGCGCCACACTCAGCGTGATGTTCTTTTCAAACACGCCGTTGCTGGCAATCGCGCCTGAATCCACGCCGCCATGGCCGGCATCAATGACGATAAGAGGAATTTTGGTTTTTGCCGGTGCCACCAGAACGGGTGCCGTCTCCATCGCGGGAATATCGTTGGCCAGATGTAGGGAGCTGTCTTTGGTACCGCGCGTGGCGCTTTGCGGAGCACCGCCGCCGACCGCGACACGACCGATCGCCTGTTGAAATTGCATCGCGGTTGCCGGTTGCAGATCGAAACTATATTCCCAGCCACGTCCATTGGCCGCGGCCTGCCGTGCATGCGCAGCGATAATCACCGGCGCGTTGAGATCAAAGACCACACGGCGCGTATCCTTTTGAAAGATGCTTTGCCGATACGAGCGAATGCGGCCTTTGCGGTCGCCTTTATTCATAGGCGCGCGCCACGCCATCAAGGGCAGGTCGATCACAACGCGCATCGGGTGGTTCAGGGTAAAGGCGCGGTAGGGGACGGCCTGATCCGTTACCAGCGTCACGCGGGTAAGAGTTCCCCCGACCTGAAAAATTTTTAAGTCGTTGATATTGTTTGCATAAGCAACCGAATACGAAAGGATAAAAACGGCCAGCAGGGAGTAAATAAAACGCATGTCGCCCACCATAGCAGGGTTAATAAGGGAGGCAATCGTTAACAGTGTGAACGATTGAGCAAAAGGGCTATTTTTAGCATATTAGCCCTTGATTTAAAGTTGGATATATGTATAATTTATATAACTTTAAACGCAGCTGTTTTCATTGCCAAAAGGAGTCTCATGGCAGAGGATGATTTAAATGCGAACCCGCTCTTGGACGCAAATGGTAATTTGAGAAAAGATATTTTTGTCTATCAGCCCTATAGCTCTAACTTACATGGCTCGTCGTTTTTGACTGACATGGATCGTTTGGGTGGAGAAGGCTGGGAGATGATAGATAACTGTGAAGAGCGCTCTCGAATCGAGCTTGAGCCTGCAAAAAAGGCTCAGGAAATTATAGACTATGATGGTGTAATAAAGGCCTTTAAATCCTATGCGGATTGGCTCACAGGTGCCTACAATCACCCCGTAGATTTGTTTTGGCTTATCGAAACGTCCGTCCAGTCCGAGGAACCAGGATCGTTATTAGATGGTGCTTTGGCAGGGCTTTGGAAGGAAGTGGCTTTAGAGTTTCGATATGTGGCACTACCAGACGAGACGATTATGACGGATTATTGCAGTAAAATAGAGAAATTATATAGTTCAAACGACCCATCCCAAACACATCAGTTGGCAATAGCCGCTAAAGACGTTCGCTTGCAATTGTCAAACTAGTCGTATGAACATTATCGAATCATACTTTAAAACAAAAAAGCCCCGTTTAACGGGGCTTTTTTAAAAGACGATGTCGTTCTTACATTCTGAAGTGATTATAACGCTTCTCGATAAGCAACTTAAAGGCTTGCATCTCGGGGGATTCAACGACACCCAGCATCGAAGCCGTATTATCCTGCATCTGTACGACGCCACCTTCGTATTCCCCTTTTGTATCTGTCAGACGTGCATTCATTTCCTCAAGGGAAACTTGTGATTCTGCAACACAAAAAAGCTGAGGCTTGCCCCCACGGCCCAAATCTTGTGTGATGGCCAGTGGCTTGATAATAATTTCTTCGTGTTTCAGTCCAACTTCTTGTAAAAGTTCTTCTTTGACATCTGCTTTTAGAAAATCTTTTAGAGTGCCATTATAGGCGCCGTTTGTAGCGTTATTCTTGGCGGCAAATGTCAGAATAGGCGACATCATGCCCGCATACACAGCGACGTTATCGCTGCGGACACGGCCCGTGGCTACAAAAGGACTGTTGGGGTCATTGGATTGACGGGCAACAACGCCGATGGCAACACCCAAGGTATTGGCCAAAAGAGAGCGTTGGAAGCTTGGGACTGTACCTGCTTTGCCGCCACCAA